>JBIJCA010000045.1:0-21080 GCA_044344935.1 Aquimonas sp.
CAGCAGCGAATCACGTATACATCGAAGCACCGACGGCGGTCTGAACTGGACGGACGTTACCGGCGACCTGCCCGTCGGGTCGGGTTCGGTCCGCATCATCCGCTTCCTGCCTGGCCCCAACGGCAGCATGCTCGCCGCCGGCACGGACCGCAGCGTCTACCTCGCCAGCGAAACCGAGGGTTTTGCGGTCTGGCGCAGCGCCGGCAGCGGCCTGCCCGGCGCACCGGTCTACGCCCTCGACTACGACGAGAGCCAGGATCTGCTCGTTGCCGGCACCCTGGGACGCGGCAGCTACAAGCTGTCCGGACCGGTGGTACGCACTTTCCCGGCGCCACCGGTGGGCAACGTCAACCCGCCGCCCGGCACCGATTACTCCGGCGCCTGGTCGAACCCGAACGAGAGCGGTTGGGGTCTGATCATCGTGCGTGGTGGCAGTGGCGCCTATGGTGTGTACATCTTCCACTACGGTGACGACTCCAAGCCCGACTGGTACCTCGCCCCCGGCGCGCTCACCGGCAACCGCTTCCAGGCCAATATCAATGCCTTCACCGGTCCTTGGTTCGGCACTGTGCCTTACAACCCCGCCAACCTCAGCGCCCGCGTCGCCGGCACCATCACCGTCGACTTCAGCAGCGACAGCAATGCCAGCGTCAGCTTCACCATTGATGGCAGGACCGTCAATTCCACTCTGAGAAAGTTGAGTTTCTGACCGATACCGGGCGGGCTACGACCCGTCCGCCGCGGCGGACGGGTCGTTTGGCGGCAGACCTCAAGGCGTCACTGGGACCAGGCTGTATTGAACGGCGGCGGGCTCGCGGACCTCATCCTCCGCTCTTGGGCGCGCGGTTGCGGCCCGCGACCCGTCGATGCGAATCGAAGTTGACCCGACCCAAGTCGCCCTCGGCGGCCGCGAGCACCCGCGGGTCCATCACCCGGAACCAGAGCGGCGGCACGTAGGCCAGCAGGAACATGCCGAAATAGCCGGTTGGCAGCTGCGGGGCTTCCGGAAAATGACGCAGGCTCTGGTATCGGCGCGCGGCGTGCGCATGGTGGTCGGCATGGCGCTGCAGGTGGAACAGCACCCAGTTCGAAACGAGCGAATTGCTGTTCCAGGAATGCCGCGGTGAGCAGCGCTCGGGGCGGCCGTCTGCACCGATGGCACGCTTGAGGCCGTAGTGCTCGATGTAGTTGGCGGAAGACAGCTGGAAGTTGGCCCAGGCCGAGGCCAACAGCAGAAAGCCCAGCACTTCGGCACCCAGCCAGAGCGTCAGCGCGGTCCACAGGGCAAGCGTCAACGTGCCGGTCTGGAGGATTTCGTTGTCGGGGTGCCAGACACTGCGGCCGTCGCGCTGCAGGCGTTCGGCTTCCAGCCGCCAGGCCCGCCGCCAAGCTCCCGGCCATTCGCGCAGGACGAAGCGCCAGATCGACTCGCCCAGGCGAGCCGATGCCGGGTCTTCGAAGGTGGCGACGTCGCGGTGATGGCCGCGGTTGTGTTCGACCACGAAATGGCCGTAGGCCGTGGGGGCCAGCACCCACTGCGCCAGGGCGCGTTCGAGTCGCGACTTCTTGTGGCCGAGCTCGTGGCCGGCGTTGATGCAGAAGCCGCCGACCACGCCGGTGGACAGCGCCAGCGCCAGCCAGCCGTGCCATGGCAGTTGCGCCTGCGTCGCGTACCAGGCGCCTCCGATGAACCAGAACCACAGCAGCGGGACCACCGCCCAGGTGATCCAGCGGTAGTAGCGCTCGGCCTCGAGTGCCGCCACCGCCGATTCGGGCGGGTTGCTGGTGTCGTCGCCCACGGCCAGATCGAGCAGGGGCAGCAGCACGTAGACGAGCAACAGGGGCGTCCACAGCGCAAGCGGGCTCTGCAGCCACTCGGCCAGCAGCGGACCCCCACCGACCAGGCTGGGCACCGCCAGCGACAGCAGCCACAGCGGACGCTTGCGGTCGTGCCAGGTCTCGGAGGCGTCGAGGCGGGAAGGTGAGGTGTTCAGGGCCATGGGTGCGTCGCCAAGTCAGACGCCGCAAGGCTGCTCGCCTGGAGCGCGGCGTTCCAGCGTCGCAGCTGCCAACAGATCGTCATTTCATGCCAGCATCGGTCATGCACCGCACCTGCGACGACACCGCCCCCGGACTGCACCCGGCCTACCTGCGCCTGCTGCTTCTTCAGCTCAAGCGCGCGGGGCTGTCGGCCGACCCGCTGCTGGAGCGGGCAGGCATTCGCGCCAATGAGGTCGAGTCCGAGGGCGCCCATCTCGACGTGGAGCGTGTGCAGCGCCTGATCAACGCCGCAGTCGAAGCCACGGGTCGGCCATGGCTGGGGCTTGAGTTCGGCGCCGGCGTGCCCGTGCTGGGCCACGGTCCGCTGGGTCTGGCCGCGGCCGCAAGCGCCAGCCTTCGCGAGGCGCTCGACCTGATCGCCCGCTTCCTGCAGTTGCGCGCACCGCTCATCCAGCTGCATCTGTCGACCGCAGCAGGTGGCGTCTGGGCGGAGTTCCGGGCTCATCCGCGGCTGCAGAGCGCGCGTCTGTTCGTGACCGAGGCGGCGCTGGTGATGCTGGAGCGGCTGCTGCAGGGGCTGAGCGCCGGTGACTTCGCGCAGGCGCGCATCGAACTGCCATGGCCGCGCCCGGACTGGGCGCGGCACTATCCACGCTTCTTCGTCTCACCCCTGCGTTTCAACGCGCGCGCTGCACGCCTGTGGCTACCGGCCGTGCTCGTGGACGCGCCCTGCCTGTCGGCCGACCCGGCCGCGCTGGCGTTCGCACGCGCTGAATGCGAGCGGCGCCTGGCCGATACGGGCGCCGGGCTCGATGCGGTGGCGGCGCTGCGCCGCCGCCTGTCTGCCTGCGACGGCCACTACCCGGATGCCGCCACCGTGGCCGCCGAGCTCGGTCTGTCGCTGCGCAGCTTTTTTCGCCTGCTTGCTTCGGAAGGGGTGCGTTGGCGCGCGTTGCTGGACGAGGCGCGGCGCCAGCGCGCGCTGCAGCTGCTGCGCGAGACCGAGCTGTCTGTGGAGCGCATCGCCGAGCGGCTCGGCTACGTGGATGCCAGCAACTTCAGTCGCTGCCTGCGGCGCTGGTACGGACGCAGTGCCCGGGAGCTGCGAGGCTGAGCCGGAAGCGCCCGCTGCCCGCGGCGCGCCACGCGACTTGCTCACGATCCCGCGCGCGGCGCCGTCGCTCCGCAGCGATGAGTGCTTTGGCGGTTGTGCGCCTTGGCGCGCGGGACCCGGCGGCCGTGTCCTGTGACCTCAATCGCGCTGCGGACGGAAGCGGAACCAGCCGGTGATTGCCCAGCCGAACAGCACGTCTTCTTCCCGCGTGCCGGCGCCGATGTTGTGGATGACCAGCGGCCGTCCGGCCCTGTTGCGTCGGTCCGAGACGATGCCGATATGCGGCAGGTTGCCGGGCAGGCGCCAGCTGACGAGATCGCCGGGCGCGTAGTCTTCGGCCTGCGCGCTGATTGGGCGTTCGGCACCCTGGCGGCGCAGCCACGTCTCAAGGTTGGGTACCCGCCGATGGTCGATGCTGCGATCCGGCCGGGTGAGGCCCCAGACCGCGGGATAGGCGTTGAACTCGGCGCGCATGTCCTCGTGCACGGCCTGCTGAAGGTCGAGTCCCTGTTGGCGATAGGCGCGGATCACCACGTCGGTGCAGACGCCGCGCTCCAAAGGGACGTCGCCCATCGGATAGTCCAGCCGCACATAGGCGGGGTCATAGATCAGCGTCACCCCGATCTGGGCGCGCGCGGCTTCGACCAGTGCGGAGGCATGGGCCTGCTTGGTGCCGATCGGCAGCAGGACACTTGGCAGCATGAGAAGAAGCGCGAGCAGAGGAAGACGTGGCATGCGGGTGTACCGGAGCAGGGTGAGGCCTGAGAACGCTGACTGCCGCACCGGGTTCCCGAAGGCGCTTTGCTTGCCGGCTGCGGGCGTCCGCGCACCTGAATGATCAATGCCCGCGGCCGGTCTCAGCGCTCTGAAGCCTGTGCCTGCAGGCGCAGCGAGAACGCTTCGGCGCTCAAGGCCGGTGCGTACAGGAAGCCCTGATACGCCTCGACGCCGCGGCTGCGAATCCACTCGAGCTGAGCGGGTGTTTCGACGCCTTCGGCGACCGCACGCAGCTCCATCAGCCTGCACAGTTCCACGATCAGGTCGGTCAGGGCGCTGTCATCGGGCAGACCGCGGATGAAGCTGCGGTCGATCTTCAGCGTGCGGATCGGATAGCGGCGCAGAGTTGCCAGGTTCGAATAGCCGGTGCCGAAATCATCCAGTGCCACCGACAGGCCAAGTGCGCTCATGGCGCGCAGGGTCTCCAGCGGCTGCTCGTCGCTGCCGAGCAGGGTCGATTCGGTGATCTCGATCTGCAGGCCGGCTGGATCGCAGCCCGTCTGCCGCAGCACGGCGGCGAGGTCGGCGATCACGTCGGGCTCGGAGAACTCTTGCGGCGACATGTTCACCGAAACCGTCAGCGCGTGTCCGGCGGCCGCCCAGGCAGCGCGCTGGCGCGCCGCCTGCAGCAGCACGATGCGGTCCAGGGCGCGGATCAGGCCGAGTCGTTCGCAGGTCGGGATGAAGGCGTCCGGCCCGGTCAGGCCGCGCTTCGGATGCCGCCAGCGCACCAGCGCTTCGGCGCCGATGATGCGTTGGTCCTCGACGCGCAGGATCGGCTGGTAGTGGACTTCGAACGCAGACTGCGCCACGGCTTCACGCAGATCGTGCTCGAGCTCCGCGCGGGCCTTGAGCTCGACGCCCATCGACGCGCTGTAGCGGGCCAATGTGTTGCGACCGCTCTGTTTGGCCGCGTACAGGGCGAGATCGGCGCTGCGCAGCAGGGTGTCGAAATCCTCGCCATCGCGGGGGTGGAGGCCCACGCCGATGGACACCGTCACCCGCAGGGTCTGGCCCTTCAGCGCGAACGGCGCTGACAGCGCGGTGCGGATCGCCGCTTCGACGTCGAGCAGATCCTGAGCCTCCGGCAAGCCTGCCAGCAGGACCAGAAATTCGTCGCCGCCGAAGCGTGTGACCAGATCCTCGCGGCGGATCGCTGCGCGCAGACGCTGGGCGACTTCGGCCAGCAGTTCGTCGCCGGCGGCGTGGCCGAGGCTGTCGTTGACCGTCTTGAACTCGTCGAGGTCGATCAATAGAAGCGCGGACGTGGGCGCCGGGCCGCCCTGCGCGCTGGCGAAGTGCTGGCGGGCATAGCTGCGGTTGGGCAGGCCGGTGACGGTGTCATGCAGCGCCAGAAAGCTGGCCTGGGCCTCGCTGTCCTTGAGCTGGGTCACGTCGACTTCGCTGACCAGCCAGGCCGCGCTGCCGGTGGCGGGATCCCGGCAGGCGCGTGCGGAAAGTTCGTGCCAGCGTTCCCCCGCGCGTGTCTCGACAGCCAGCGTGAGGCTGGCCTCGCCGTGCTTGCTCAGGGCGTCGCGCAGACGCTGGAAGCGCAGCTCGCTGCCGAGGTGCGCCTGCAGGGTTTGATCTGAGGCGCGCACGCTTCGGCGCGCGCTCGGGTTGCGGTAGAGCGGAATCCCGCTGTCGTCGTAGAGGGTCACCATCACCGCTGTGTGCAGCAGGGCGTCGACCGAGCGCAGCGAGTCCGGGGCGTCCTGCGCTTCGCCGGCCGCTTCGCAGAGCATGGCCATGCGGCCGCCGTCGAGGCGGAGCCCGCGAAAGCGCACGTTGACCGCGATCGGCACGCCTTCGGGGTACAGCGTCCACAGTTCGTGGAAGCGCGCGTCGTGATCGATGAAGTCCTGCTGGTACTGGGCCAGACGCTCGGCAACCGAGGCCGACATGTCCCGCCCGAGGTCGCGGGCCTGCAGACTTTCAAGATCGGGTGCCCGCCAGAGCTTGAGGGCTGCCGGGTTGGCCCAGTGGATCCGGCGCTGATCTATGTCGAACACCCAGACGGCCGAGCCGAGCCGATCAAGAACTGCGCGTTCGATTCCGCCGGACTGCGGGAGCGCCTGCCGCCAGCCCACCTCGGGCAGGCTCACGCACGCACCTGAAGTCGGTGCAGCACTGAGCAACAGAGGCAGGACAGATGCAAGGACGCTCCCCGGAAACCCATGATGCCTGGGCGACCACCTCGAGAGCGCGCCCAGTGGAGTCAGCATGCAGTTTTCGCGCCGCGCTGTCCTCACGACTGCCGTCGCCACTCAGTGAATCAACCCGTATCGGCCCGATTTCGGTGTCTCGGGCGCGCGAAACGGGAAGCCAAGGGCGGCGCCTGGGTGCTACCCCGGCCGGAGCTGGCACCCGTGAGGGTGCCCGTCGACGGCAGCGCCGCGGGCTTTCGGTTGCCGGTCAGCTGTCCGCTCGCCGGCCAGGGTCAAGGCTACCGTTGCGTGACCCGCGCGGGCCCTCGCGTCACGCAGATCGGGCTCCAGCCACTCGCCGTTCTCGAAGCCCGCGCCCGCATCAGGGGCCCAGGCGTGAGCGCGTGACGGTGCCGGTGTTTCAGCCCAACCAAGCGGCGACCACTCGGCCGACCTCGGCCAGCACGGCGTCGTCAGCGGGACGCGCCTTGGGGTAGTGCCCGTCGGCTTCGTAATAGGCGGCGATTGCGACGGGCGGTCGGCCCGCCGGCCAAGCCATGGCAACATCGTTGTGCTTGTTGGACATGCCCGGCGCGATTCCCGTGCCGGTCTTGTCGCCAGCCCGCCAGCTTTCCGGCAGTCCGGCGCGCAGTCGCTTCAGACCGGTGCCTGTTTCGCGCATCCAGTGCGCGAGCATGCGCTGACTGCCGGCATCCAGCAGGCCCGGTCCGAGGAGTCGAGTGATCAACACGGCCATCGCGCGTGGCGTGCTGGTATCGCGTAACTCGCCGCTGGGCACAAAGTTCATTTGCGGCTCCCAGCGGTCGACCCGCAGGGTGTCCTCACCGATCGCCCGCAGCGCCGCGGTGAAGCCCTCGGGACCGCCGAACAGCCGCAGCAGCAGATTGGCCGCGACGTTGTCGCTCGTGGTCTGGGTGGCGTGCGCGAGTTCGAGCGCGCTCAGGCTGTCGCGGCCCTCCGCCAGTGCCGCTTCCACCATGGGCGCATAGGGCACCAAGTCAGTTCGCTGCAGCGCGATCGGAGCGTGTCCATCGATGCGCCCGGCCGCATGCGCCTGCAGCACCAGCGCGGCGAGCGGCAGCTTGAAGGTCGAGCACAGCCCGAAGCGCTCCTGGTCGCGCCAGCCGACCGACAGGCCGGTGCCGGTGTCCAGCGCGAAGACGCCCAGGCGTCCCCCTGTCTGCCGTTCGAGCGCCTGCAGCCGTTCGCGCGCGTCCGCCATTGACAGCCGCGGTGCAGCCAGAACCGGCAGACCGGGTGCAAGTGCGAGCGCGCTGCAGCCAACGGCGGCGCCGAGCAGGCGGCGGCGGATTCCGAGTCGGGTCATGGGGCGCTCCTGTGCGTGGAGCCAAAGCGTCGCCCGCGCATGTGGCCTTTTGCAGGCATGGCACGGGCATCGCGGAGGCAACGCGGGAGCCAAACCGAGGGGCCGCAAGGCCCGGGTGGAACGGACTGCGCGCGCGGCCGCCCGGCCGCGCGCGCACAAGCCGGCCCTTACCGGCAATCAGTAGTAGAAGAACCCGTAGAGCGCGTCGACGATCTCGCCGCTGCGCTCGTCGATGAGCAGCAGGTCGCCGTCGACCCGCAGCCAGCGGCAGCCCCAGGGGGGCGCGGCGAGGCGGTAGTAGCGCCAGTCGACGTACCAGTTACTGACGATGAACACCGGCGGCAGGCGGTAGCCGATCCGCCAGCTGTGCGCCCGGTAACCACGCGGGTAGACGTAGCGAACGGGTGCGCGGTAGCGATCGCCGGACCAGCCGTGGCTCCAGTGGCGGCGCCAGTCCGGGTGGCGCCAGTCCCGGCGGCCGTCGCGTCCGTGGTCGTAGTGATGACGATCGTCCCACCGAGAGTCGCGGCGCTGATCGTTGTAGTGTCGTCCGGAGGAGCGATAGTCCTCATTGCGCCAGTGTCTGTCCTCGCGTCGGCCAAGGCTGCCACGGCCGTCATGGCGCCAGTCTTCACGGTAACCGCGGTCCTCATGGCGAGGCTGCGCGCCACCGAAACGTTCCGGTTCGCGATGGCCGCCCTGCCAGCCGGCGATGCGTGTATTGAGATCACGATCGCCGCGACCGCCCTCGCTGTGTCGGAAATCACCGCGGCTCTCGCCGCGCTCGTAGCCGCCGCGGCCGCCACTGCCGTCGCCGCGACTGAAGTCGCGGCGGCTGCCTTCACCCTCGCCGCGGCCGAAGCTACCGCGGCCGCCACCGCCCTCGCTGCGACCGAAGTCGCCGCGGCCGCCATCGCTGACGCCTGAGGTACGGCTGCCGACATCGCCGTGGACGGCATCGTCGCCGCGACCGCGATTCGACTCTTGGCGGCTGCTGTTCGATTCACTGTAGTCCGCGCCCCGACCGGGGCGGTCGTCGCGGGCTTGAAGGGCGGTGCCGGCCAGACCGAGGGCCAGGACGAGGCTGACTGTGCTGAGGGACTTCATTCGCATGTCTCCAGAGGTGGGTCGTCGCGATCCTGCCGATCGGCGAGTTGACCTGTTGCCCGTCGGGCGGACGTGCCTCCCGTCTGGCGTCCCTGCCAGAGCGCCGCCCGCAGCGGGCGACCACGTCGACCGGGCTTGGCGGACGCGAGGCGAAGCATCGAGTGGCGAAGCTGTACGCAGGGTGGCCGAAGCCACGTGCGACCACGCGCGTTCAGCTGGCGCAGGGCAAGCCGACCGCCGGCTGAGTGCGGTCCCCGGCCGCATGTCGCCGCTTCGCTTGGAAAACCGTATACGCGCTCTCGCCTGTCTGCAGCCTTCGGCATGCCCGCGAGACAGTGTCGCTGCTACCCTCCCCCAGATTGTTCCGGCGGAGTTCAAAAGGAGTCGAGATGCCGACCATCGCCCATCGCGTGGTGCGCCGGCTGCGCCGCTCGCTGCGCACCCGTGGACTGTTGGGGAGCCTGAGGCACGCATTGAAGTCCCTGGGTGATCGTATCCGTGGCCAGCCAACCGCGGCCCACGATGCCGAAATCGATCGCGACTTCGACCGTCGTTTCGGGGTCGACACCGGCGGGGTGATCGCGCAAGCCGACCTGGATGTCGATACACCCAATTGGGTGCACGGCTCGGCCTACGTCGCCACCAGCCCGATCGACTTTGCCGAGGTGCTGGCGCCCTTCGATCTTGATCTGTCGAAGACCAGCTTCATTGACCTCGGCTGCGGCAAGGGGCGGGTGCTGCTGATGGCGTCGGCGCTGCCGTTCGCGCGGGTGGTGGGGGTCGAGTACTCCGAATCGCTGGCGTCGATCGCGCGCGACAACCTGATGCGTTACCGCGGGCCGCGCACGGCGGCGGCAAGCGAGGTGGTGATCGGAGACGCGAGCGCTTACGCCTATCCCGACGGCGATCTGGTGGTTTTCATGTACCACCCGTTCGACGAGGTCGTCATGCAGCGGGTGATCGATGCCTTGCGCCAGACCTTGAGCGATACGCCACGCCGTCTGCTGGTGCTGTACTTCAAGCCGGTGTACGCGGACCTGTGGCAGGCCGCGGATTTCGTCGAGCGGCGGCATGCTTCAGGTCTGTACAACGCCTACGAGGGCGCGGCCCGGCCCGCCTGAGCCCGCGATTTCAGGACGAGCGCCGTCCCTGCAGCCAGGGGCCGCTCGGCGGGCGCACGCGCAGCCCGTCGAGTTTGGCCTGGTAGCGCTGTTGCTGTTCACCCTCGCTGAGGTCGCGGGCGATCTGCAGAGCACGCGCCGCGCGAGTGCCGCGGTCCAGCGCGATCCACGCCCGCGCCAGCGCGAAGTGGAAGCGGTGGTCGTGGCGATGCAGGCGCACGGCCCGCTGCAGATGCGCGATCGCTCCCTGCGGATCGCCTGCGGCTTCGCGCTGAAGACCCAGCATGAAATGGTGGAAAGGGTCGCGCTGCAGCTCGCGCTGCAGGCGCTCCTGCGCATCGCGAGCCAGGCTGCCCTTGCCGTTGCGGGCATAGAGTTCGGCCAGATTGAACAGCGCGCCCGGATGCCGGGGCTCGATCGCAAGCGCAGCCAGATACTCGCTTTCAGCGCCACTGGGATCGTCCATGCGTGAACGGATCACTCCAGTGTTGCTGAGCGCGGCCGCATGCCGCGCATCGATCTGCACGGCGCGTTGCGCATGCGCGAGTGCGCTATGCGCTCTGCCCTGCGCCAGCAGTTCGGCGGCGCGGTTGCTGTAGTAGTGGGCGATAAGGCGGGCGTCGCTGATCGGCTGCGGCGGTTCGCGGGTGATCACCTGGTTCGACGCGAGGTCGATGCTGAAGCGCCGTCCGTCGATGCGCACGCCCGCGTTGACGTGCTGGGTGCGGTAGATGCTGCCGCCCTGCTGATGCCAGCTCACGGCGTCGGCGTCCTGGCCATAGGCCTGCAGGCCGAGCTCGCGAGCCAGCGCCACCGTCATCAGGGTGAAAGTCAGACAGTTGCCCTCGCGGCGCTCGAAGGCTTCGGCCACGCTCAGGGTGGCGTCATGCCGATACTGCAGGCCCAGCCCTTGGGGATCGAGAAGAAAGTCCGCCAGAGCCTCCAGCTGGCGGTTAGGCATGGCTTGCGGCCGCACCTGCGCCCGCAGCTGTTCACGCAGGGCTTCCGGTATCGCCATCAAGGCGTCGGTCGGCAGTGGCTCCGGCTCCGCTACAGGGCTCGCGTGGGGCGCCAGTGAGACGGTCGAAAGGCAGATCAGCAGGCCCAGTCGAGGCAGCAGAGGCATGACGGGTGCTCCACGCCGCGGTTGTGATCACGGCTGCGGGCAGCGTAGTCCCGGCGCCCCGGCGGCGTCCACCGGTGCAGGCGTTACCGGCGCGGCGACGCGCTCAGGTCGGCGCGTCCGCATCCAGGAACCACACCACGACTTCGCCGCTGTGCTTGAAGCACATGGGACGACCGCGGCGGTCCAGGGAGCGTCCCACCGGCAGCCTGACCCAGCCTTCGCTGACGCAATACTCCTCGACGTCGGTGCGCTCGGTGCCGTTGAAGCGCACGCCGATGCCCCTTTCCAGCAGCGCGGCGTCGTGGAAGCGGCTGCGCGGATCAGCGCAGAGGCGGTCGGGAGGGCTATCGCTCATGGCTTGGATTCCTGTGGCGCAAAGGGCGGCAAGGATAGCGGTTGGACGCTCGCGAGTGGGCCGTGCCGTGGCCCGGTTCGAGCGCGCACCCGTCGGCTGGCCTGCGCTGCCAACGAGACAGTGGCGTTGGAGTGACGCTGCTGGCTGCGGCATGCTGGCGTTCGATATCTACAGGGGAATGCCCATGCGTCGGTTCTTCGGAGGGCTGGGGATGTTCATGCTGACTCTGCTTGCGGCTGCCTCCGGGACTGCGCCTTCGGCGCCCGCGGATGGCCTGCTGGTTGTGGTGGTGCGGCATGCGGAAAAGGCTGGCGACGATCCGCGCGATCCCGGTCTCAGCAGCGCCGGCGAGCGCCGCGCCCTGGCCCTGGCAGAGCGCCTGCAGGGGTTCGACTTGGCCGAGATCTACGCGACGCCGTTCCGGCGGACGCAGCTGACGGCGGCGCCGAGCGCCGCCGCGCGCGGACTACAGGTGCAGGTGCGTGAATTCGGCAGTCGCGATCCGGACGAGGACGCGCTCCAGTTCCGCGAGGCACTGCTGCGTTCGCATCGCGGCGAGGCGGTGCTGGTGGTCGGCCACAGCAACACGGTGCCGGCGATCGTGGAGGCCCTCGCGGGGACGCCGGCCGAGGCCATGCCCGAGACCGAGTACGACCGCTTGAGCATCGTCCGCATCGCCGCCGATGGCAGCGCCGAATTGACGGTTGAGCGCTACTGACAGCGGTCGTCCCGCACAGCACTTCGCAGCGAGCGCCCAGTGGCGCACATCGACGGAGCTCGCGCTCGGGCGCAGTCAGCCCGTCAGAGCGCTGCGAAGAAGCTCGCAGCCTGCTGCTCGACGAAATCGCATTCGTGCACGTGGAAGAACTCGTTGCGGCGCTCGCAGTAGCGATAGTCCGCGCCCCACTCGCGATGCCTCACGGCGAGTTCGCGGATCGCCTCGACGATGAAGCGCGCTTCGGCATCGGTCATGGTCGGGTGCAAGGACAGCCGCACCCAGCCCGGCTTGTCGCAGAGGATGCCGGCGCTGATCTTGTCGGTGATCGACTTCGAACGTTCGTGGCTCACCTGAAGCAGGTAATGCCCATAGGTGCCGGCGCAGGAGCAGCCGCCGCGCACTTGGATGCCGTAGCGGTCGTTCAGCAGGCGCACGGCCAGGTTGTAGTGCAGATCTTCGACGTAGAAGCTCAGCACGCCAAGACGGTCGGGGCGGTCGGCCGCCAGCAGGTGCAGGCCGGGCACGGCCGACAGCGCCGGCCAGACGATGTCGAGCAGTTCGTGCTCCCGCGCAAGGATGTTGGCGACACCCATCTGCTCCTTCAGCTGGACCGCCAGCGCCGTGCGGATCGCCTGCAGGAAGCCGGGCGTGCCGCCGTCTTCGCGGGCTTCGACGTCATCGACGTACTTGTGCTGACCCCAGGGGTTGGTCCAGTCGACCGTGCCGCCGCCGGGGTTGTCGGGCACGCGGTTGCGGTACAGACGGGTGTTGAAGACCAACACGCCCGAGGTGCCGGGGCCGCCCAGGAACTTGTGCGGGCTGAAGTAGATCGCGTCCAGCCCGGCCTGCGGTCGGCCCGGCGGGTGCATGACGATGTCGATGTAGGGCGCGCTGCAGGCGAAGTCGACGAAGCACAGGCCGCCGGCCGCGTGCATGCGTTCGGCGATGTCGTGGTAGGGCGTAAACAGGCCGGTGACATTGGAGCAGCTCGTGATGCTGGCGATCTTCACCGGCCGCTGCGCGTACTTCGCCAGCAGCGCGTCAAGCGCGCCGAGGTCGACTTCACCGTGCGCGTCAGGCGGAATCACTTCGACATCGCACAGGGTTTCCAGCCACGAGGTCTGGTTGCTGTGGTGCTCCATGTGAGTGACGAACACGATCGGGCGCTGGTCTGGCGCCGGGCTGACCCGGTCGAGGTAGCTTTCGTGCACGCGCAGACCGAGGATGCGCTGGAACTTGTTGACCACCGCGGTCATGCCCGAGCCGTAGCAGATGATCGCGTCCTCGCCGGAGGCGCCGACGTGGGCTTTGATCTTTTTGAGCGCCTGGTGGTAGGCGCGGGTCATCAGGGTGCCGGTGGTCGAGGTCTCGGTGTGGGTGTTGGCCACGAAGGGGCCGATCACCGCGGTCATGCGCTGCTCGATCGGCGCGTACAGGCGACCGCTGGCGATCCAGTCCGCGTAGACGATCGGCATCTCGCCGTACGGGGTCCGCATGCGCTGCGCGGCTCCGAGGGTGTTGGCGCGGAAAGGGGCGAAGTGCGCTTCCAGGGCGCCGGGGGCTGACGGCAGACGGGGCAGGGCGGACATGGCGTGTGCTCACATGCGAAGGCGCTAATGTACGCGCCGCGGGTCCGCTTCGCATCCCGCGCTGCGTCGCGGCGCCGCGTTTCGTTTCGTGTACAGCCTCCCCAAGGGCTCATGCCGGGGCGTCGGAAGCCGCGCCTCCCGGCGCGCGGACCGTCTGCCGTGGATCGAAGTGCGGACACCATGGCGCGCCTGACAGCGACGCGCGCCCGCTCAGAGCCGGGATCCTTCAGGACGGCGGCGGAGTCGTCCGGGTTTCAAGCTGCCACATTGGATTCGCCGCGAGTTCGAGCCGGTTCCTGCCGCTGTTCTTGGCTACATAAAGCGCTGCATCCGCCGCCGACACGATGTCTTCGGGGCCCATGCCCGGTTGCCACCAACCCCAGGCCAGACCCGCGCTGAGGGTGACGCGACCGGCAGGGGCACGGATGTGCGGCAGGTCCAGCGCCTCCACGCGCGCCAGCAGCTCGCGGGCAACCGCGATGAAGCGTTCGACCGGACAGCTGGCCACGACCATCGAGAACTCCTCGCCGCCGCTGCGCGCAAGCTGGGCGCCGCATTCGCGCGCAATCCCATGCAGCAATTCGGCAATGCGGCGCAGGCAGAGGTCGCCCGCCGGGTGTCCGTAGCTGTCGTTGTACTGCTTGAAATAGTCGATATCGATCTGCAGCACCGCCATCGCCTCGCGGGTGCCGGCGATGCGCTGCCAGGCTTCCTCGATGGCCTGTCGATACGCGCGATAGTTGCCCACCCCTGTCAGCGAATCGGTTCGGCTTTCGTCGCGCAGCGCCGCCACCGCGCGTCGCAGGGCCGAGGTGCGTCGCTCGATCTCGTGCTCGCGCTCGCGCAGGGCGCCATCGAGCTGGGCATACGCTTCGCGCTCCCGTCGCCACAGGGCTTCCACTTCCGAGGCGATGGGCTGCAGTTCGCGCGGCAGACGCTGGCCGAGGGTCTCGTCCGCGCCGCGCTCGAGACCGGGCTGCAGCCGGCGGATGCGCTGGCTCAGGCGCAGCACGGGACGGGTCAGCCAGACCCCGCCGAAGTGGGCTGCCAACCAGAGCGCCCCCAGTGACAGAAGCAGCACCGGCAGCGCAATCCTCAGCGCGCTCCACAGCACACCCATCAGCGCGGGCTCCGGCAGCAGGGCAACCGCGGTCCAGCCGAACTCGGTGGGCTGGCTCATGGCGTAGTAGGCGACATCGCCGAGTTCGACGATGTCGGGGTCCTCGCCGTCGGCCACGCTTGCCAGCGACTGCAGGGCCGCCGCTTCGAGCATGACGCCCGGCTTCAGTCCGAGTTCCGCGCTGGCGAACACCACCTGGCCCGAGCGATCCAGCAGCAACCCGTAGCGGCTGCGGTCCACCAGCTGGCTGAGCCGGCGCTGGATGACGTCGAGATTGAGCGTGGCCTGCAGAACGCCCAGCGGCTCGCCGCTCGGATCCAGCACGGGTGCGGAAAGTGCCACCACCGGCTCGCTCCACAGGCCGCGACCGATGAAGACTTCGCTGAGGTAAGGGCGTCGCTGCAGCCAGGCCACGCGGAAATACTCGCGATCGGCAACCGAAGCGCCGATCCGGCTGCGCAGGGCTTCCGCACTCTCGGCCTCGCGCTGCAGGGCCACGATGCGACCGTCCGGATCCGCCACCAGCAGGGTGCGCAGCTCCGGGTTGCGCTGCGAGAGCTCACGCAATCTGCGCTCGGCGGTGGCGCTTTCGAGGTCGGTCCAGGGCAGCCGCGCCGCCAGTTCGATCGCGGTCAGATGCCGCTCGACGAGCCCGCTGCTGCCGAGCGCCAACGCGTCCGCCACCGATCCCAGGGCATTGCCGATCCGCACCTTCGCGCCGTCGACATAGCTCCAAAGCAGAACGCTGAACAACAGCAGGCTGGGCAGCAGTGCGAAAGCCGCCAGCAGGGCGACGCCGCGCGCATGCAGACTGCCGTCGGGCAGGGCTGCGGCCACGGAGGAGGTCTGTGTCGATGCGGGCGTGGACGCCGGCGCGGAGTGCGCGGCGGAGCGTTCGCGGTCAGGCAAGGGCTGGGCACTCCTGGGCAGCGCCGCATGCTAGCAGCATGCGCTGACGGGCCCGCCCGGCCGGCGGCCGTGCGCGCGCCAATGCGCCGGCTGCAGACACCCCGGCCTCTACCCGGTCAGCGGCTGCCGTCGTGCCCGTGCACGCCTCGCGGTGGGATCGGCGAGGCCTGCAGGGCCGGCAGCGGAGCCTCTCGCAGGCGCTTGCTCAGATGTGCCAGCGCGGCATCCAGCTGTGCGTCGCCGCCGAGGAAGCTCGCGTGCGGCGGATTGTCGACCTCGATATCGGGCGCCACGCCGCGACCCTCGATCAGCCAGCGGCCGCTGCCGACCTCGAACTGCGCGAACTCGCCGATTCGCGCGGTGCCGCCGTCGGCCAGACGATTGCGGTCGGACAGCCAGATGCCGGCGCCGGCCGTGCGGACGCCGATCACCGGTCCCAGCTGCAGAGACTTGATGCCGGCCGCGAAGGTCTCGCCATCGGAGTAGGTCAATGCGTCGGCCAGCACCGCGAGATGGCCCCGAAAGGTCTGCTGCATGTTGGCGTAGGGTGCGCCTCGCGACGGCTGCCAGAACGCCCAGGCGCGTCGCAGCAGCTTCTCGATGATCCAGCTGTCGATATTGCCGCCGCGATTGCGGCGCACATCGATGATCAGACCCTCGCGATCGAACTGGGCGTAGAAGTCGCGAACGAAGCTGGCGATGTCCTGCGGGCCCATCGCGCGCAGGTGCAGGTAACCGATGCGGCCGCCCGAGGCCTCTTCCACGCGGGCGCGGCGGCCCTCGACCCAGTCGCTGTAGCGCAGCGCGGCCTCACGGTCGAGCCGCACCGGCAGCACCACCGTGCGATGCGGCGTGGCCTCTCCGCGCTGGAGTTCGAGCAGCACCTGCTGGCTGGCCTGGTTGGCGAGTGCGGCGGCCAGGTCTGCGCGCGAAACGACAGGTCGACCGTTCACCGACAGCAAGCGATCGCCAGCGCGCGCATCGACGCCGGGCTGCGCCAGCGGGCTGCGCTCGGATGGCAGCTCGGGATCGGTCCGGTAGATGTGCCCGATCGCGAGGCCGCCGCCGCGCTCGTCGATCTGCGCGCCCAGCGTCGCCGGCACGGGTGCGTCCGGCGCGGTGCGGTATTCGCCGGGGCGAACCTGCGAGTGCAGGAGACCCAGCTCGGCGATCATCTGGCCGAGCAGGTCATCCAGTTCGATGCGGTCCTGCACGCGCGGAAGCAGGGGCAGGAAGCGTTCGCGCACCGCGTTCCAGTCGACTCCGCGCATGTTCGGATCGAAGCTGAAATCGCGATGCATGCGCCAGGCGTCTTCGAACATCTGGCGCCATTCCTCCCGGGGATCATCCGGCAGGCGCAGATCGCTCAAGCGCAGGTTGGCGCGACTGAGGTCTTCCGGCGCCTTGGCACCGGCCTCGACCACCAGCACTTCGTCGATCCCGCCGCCTTCGCCCTTGGCCTTGAGCAGCATCAGATGCTTGCCCTCGGCTGAAAGCGCATAGCCTGCAAGGCCGGTGGCGAAGGTCTCGGGCTTCGGGGGCGCGTTGCCGATCGCCAGGGTGCGCAGCTGTGCCTGACTGCCCGGCGCGCTGTCGCGATCGAGAAAGTAGAGTCGCTTGTCATCGGCGCTGAGCTCGCTGTAGTTGCCCCCCGTCAGCGGCGCTTCGAACAGGCGTTCGGCGAGCCCTTCCCAGACCAGCGCGGCGGCTGCGACGGAGGCGGAACCCGCTTCGCCGACCCCCTTGCCACCGGCACTTTCCCGGCCGCCTTCAGGCTCGGCGTGCGCGGGGTCGAGCTCGGTCGTCGGTGCGAAGGGAAACCGCGCCGCCGGGTCCAGCGCAAGCGCGTACAGACGGTTGCGGCGGTCAAAGAAGGGGCCGGTGTTGCGGTCACCCCAGGGGCCCGGTACCGAGCTGGCGTAGCTGCGGCTGGCCAGGAAGTACAGGAAGCTGCGGTCACGCGAGAAGGTCGCCGACACCACCGGATAGCGGTCCGAGGTCAACGTTGCGCGGCGGCCGCCGGCGACCTCGATCAGCACGAGCTGGTTGACAAGGCGAGCGGTGTCGACGCGGATGACTGCCAGATGGCGGCTGTCGGGTGACCAGTTCACCTCCGCGTAGGCATCGTCGCGGGCGAATTCGCCGCGATCGATCTCGCGATTGCGGCCGCTGGCAAGGTCGAGCACGAACAGTCGCCCGGATTTGTCGGTGTGCGCGAGCATGCGGCCGTCGGGTGACGGGAACAGACGGAAACGATGCGTCCCGCCGTCGCGCGTGAGCGCCTGTCCGCCCGGACTGCCGTCGGCGGGGAAGCGCCAGATCTCGCTGCGTCCTTCCAGGTCGGTGATCGCGTAGGCATGCCGGCCGTCCTTGGCAAGCACGGCTTCGCGCAGGCGGGCGCCGGCCGGCGCGTGGAGTTCGATCCGTCGCAGGTTATCGAGCCCGGCGACGACGCCGCGCCCACGCGCGGAAATGACGACCCGGCTACCGTCGCCCGAAAGCGTCGCGCCGTGCAAATGCTTCAGCGGCTCGGCAATCTGGCGCGGCCGGCTCTGCGCAAGGTCTGAGCCCAGCCGGATCGGAATGCGCGTGTCGCTGCCATCGGCGAGATCCAGCAGGCGCAGGTCGGCCCCGTGCTGATAGACCACTCGGCGGCCGTGCAGGCTGGGTCGGCGCACGTCGAAGTCGTCGTGACGCGTCAGCGCCTGCGCTTCGCCGTTGGCGTTCCAGCGCCACAGGTTGATGCGGCCCGCGCGCTCGCCCAGCAGCACCAGCCCGTCGGCGCCGAACAGCGGTCGCTGCGGTTCGCTGATACCGTCCGGGAAGAGACGCTCCGCTTCGCTCCGCGAGCCCAGCGACCAGCGCCACAGCTGCGCTGCCGCCCCACCCGCGTAGTCGCGGGCGTTGTCCTGGGTCACCGCGAGGCCGAAGCGCGTGAAGTAGAGATGCCCGCCGATGGGGTCGAATGCCGCCTCGCGGGCGTCGGCAAGCGGCAGGGTTTCGGTGGCGCCGGTGTCGACATCGACCAGCCTCAGCACCCGCATCCACGAGGGGCCGACGGTGGCCTCGCTGGCATAGACCAGGCGGCCGTCCGGCGCGAAGCCCTGCACCCAGACGCGGGCATTCTCGAACGACAGGCGCTTCGGCATGCCGCCGGCAAGCGGCATCACATACGCCTCGGGCAAGCCCTCGTAGCTGGCGACGAAGGCGAGCATCCGCCCGTCCGGGGAGAGCGCCGCCTGCGACTCTTCGGCAGGATGCGTTGTCAGGCGCCGGGCAATGCCGCCTTGCGTCGACACTTGCCAGAGGTCGCCCTCGGCGGTGAACACGACGCTATCGGCGTGCACCGCCGGATCGCGATACCAGCCTGCGTTGTCGGACGCGGAGGAAGGGGTGGGCGCGGCGCACAGGGCGCCAAGCACGGAAGCAGCAAGCGCTGCGACAAAGCGGACGGGCATGAGCACATTCCAGAGCGTTCAGCCTGCAGTCTCAGCCCGACGCGTTGGCTGAGCAATAGCCCCCGGGGGCACGGAGGCGAGGGGCGCCACCGTCGCGTGCCGGCGGCCTGTGCCCGCCGTCCTACTGCACCGTACCCGGTTCGCCGCTGCCGCCGCCTGCGAACAGCTGCTCCAGGTCAAGCGGATCGAAGTGGTAGTGCTGGCCGCAGAATTCGCAGATCACTTCGACGCGACCGTCCTGCAGGGAATCGAAGGCCTCCTCCCGTCCGAGTGACAGCAGCATGCTGCCGACACGTGCGCGTGAGCACGAGCAGCCGAAGCGCAGCGGTTTCTGAGCTACCAGGCGCACGCCTTCCTCATGGAACAGGCGATAAAGCAGCGTCTCGGCAGGCAGCGCCAGCAGCTCGTCGCGTCCGAGCGTGTCGAACAGGGCCTGCGCCCGGGGCCAGGCGTCCGGGTCATCGCTGGCCCCCGGCAGCTGCTGGAGGATCAGGCCGCAGGCGTGCTGGCCGTTGGCGGCGAGCAGGATCCGCGTCGGCAGCTGCTCGGACTGGCCGAAGTAGCCCTCGAAGGCGGCGCCGAGACTGTCGGCCTCCAGCCCGACCAGACCCTGGTAGCGCTGCGGTTCGCGGCCCTCGCCGAGCGCGCTCTCGATGGTGATCGCCAGCATGGCGTCGGCACCGAAGTGGCGGGGGTCCAGGGGGTCGGGCAGCGGTGGTTCGAAGCGGGCAAGACCGCGCAGGCTGCCGGCGGAAGTGCACTCGGCAAACAGCGTGCGGAGCGCGCCGCTGCCGCGCAGCTGGATCGACAGACGCCCGTCGACCTTGACGTGTCCTGTGAACAGGGCGACCGCCGCGCAGGTCTCCCCCAGCAGTTCGGTGACCCGCCCCGGATACGCGGCCCGCCCGCAGATGCTGCGCCAGGCTTCGTCCAGCCGAACGTGCACGCCGCGCAGCCCGCTTCTCTCCAGCAGGAAACGGCTGAGCAGACCGGAGGGGGCCTCGGCCAGTGAGGAGTCGTCGTCGCGAGCCATTAGGATGCCGCCATGAGAATGTCAGCCCGCGACTATGGGGACGCCCGTCGAAGGCCGCAAGCGCGCCCGCGCCGAGTCTGGCTGCGGCGTCTGCTGCAGGCCACGCTTGTTGCCGCGGCCTTGCCGGTGCTGACCGTGCTCGCCCTGCGCTGGGTCGATCCGCCCACCTCCGCCTTCATGCTGGCCTACCGGGTCGAGCAGGGAGCCTGGCCGCGGTTCCAGTGGCAGCCGATGGAAGCGATCTCGCCGCAGCTGGCGATTGCCGTGGTGGCGGCGGAGGACCAGCGTTTTCCGCAGCACGCCGGCTTCGATATGGACGCTATCCGCAGCGCCCTGGACGAAGCGCGTGATGGCGGACGCCGCCGCGGCGCCAGCACGCTCAGCCAGCAGGTCGCCAAGAACCTGTTCCTGTGGGAAACCTCCAGCTGGCCGCGAAAGGGACTTGAAGCCGGTCTGACCGTGCTCATCGAAGCGCTTTGGCCGAAACGGCGGATTCTTGAAATGCATCTGAATCTGGCCGAGTTCGGGCCAGGCGTGTATGGCGCGGAGGCCGCGGCCCAGCATTGGTATGGCAAATCGGCGGCCGCACTGGCGGCCGCCGATGCCGCGCGGCTGGCGGTGGTGCTGCCCGCGCCCCGCCGCTACAGCCCGGTGCGGCCCTCGCCGGCGCTGCAGCGCCGCGCCGCCTGGGTCCAGCAGCAGGTGCGGCAGCTCGGTGGGCCGGCCTACCTTCGCGACTGTTGCGGGCTGCAGTGAGAACCGGGTGTCGACTGCCGCATGCAGGTTTGCCGGATCGGGCTGTCCGTCCGCCTTGCCTGCGCGGGGGTGTGCCGGTTTCCTGTCTAGTGTTGACGGCGGCCCGGGAGCCCATGAGCGCACGGCCGCGATCGTGCGCGGCGCTGGCTGAGCCGCCGAGGGGCGGCAGGCTGATAGCATGCGCGCCCGATCGGCCGATACCGGAACGAGTGCGCCCGTGAGCCCGCGACTGACCGTGGTGGTGCCAGCCTACAACGAGGGTGAAGGCCTGCGGGCATTCCACGCCCGCACGCGCGCCGCGCTCGATGCGATTGCCGGGATCGACGGCGAAATCCTGTACATCGACGACGGCAGCCGTGACGGCACCTGGCAGGTCATGCAGTCGCTGGTGGCCGGGGATG
>JBIJCA010000268.1:0-6207 GCA_044344935.1 Aquimonas sp.
GCGACTTGGTGGGCACGGGCGTCGAGCATCGGCACGAGTCGCTCAAGGACAAGAACCTCTTTGACACCTACCAGCGCGCAGGCCGCTGGCACTTCTTCGCGCTGGACACGTTCTCAGGCGCAGCCGCTTCGTACACCGACACCGGCTTCGAGCTCAAGGCCGAGACCTGGTCACTCGGCTGGTCGAGCATGGACCACCTGACCGCCGGCGCCGGCACACACCGCATCATCTACAAGGCCGCCGGCGATCCGACCTTGCGCCGCGACGAGGCGGGCGACAACGAGGGCATGCTGGTGGTGCAGCGGGTGGCGAACACCGGCATGAACGAGGGCAACACCCAGGTCATCAACATCGGCCCCGGCTACTCGCAGGTGCGCTTCATCAGGCTCGGCACCGCCCCGCTGTACCGGGTGCTCGCCTACGACCGGAAAACCGGTTACTCGAAGCACGCGCCGTTCGACCCGAACACCGGCACCATCACCGGCCCGTTCACAGCGCACGCCAACGCGACCTCGAAGTGGGCAGAGGTCGAGCCCTTCGTCGCTGGCGGCGTTTCGCGCATCGCGTTTCTCGCCGACGACGGCGTCGAGCCCTTTCACTACGACCAGGCGGAGCGCATGGCGCTCTCGATTCACGATCGCCTGAAGACCCGAGCGGTTGGCTATCAGTACGTGCTGATGCAGTCGGGTCGGCTGATCGGCCGCCGCGCCTGGGGCTACGTCGGGCTCGGCAGCGAGGAGAAACCGATGACCAACCGCCTGCGCATGGATGTCGGCAGCGTGAGCAAGATGATCATGGCCACCAGCATGCTCGAGCTGTCCCGCCGCGGCACGGTCGATCTCGACGCTCCGCTGCGCAGTTCGATCAACCCTGCGGCCGCTGCCGGCTGGGTCGACACGTTCACGCTGAAGAACGCGATGACGCACACCACCGGCATGCCGAGGGACTCGGCGGGGTGTTCCGGAGACAGCACCTTGCTCACCATGGACTGCCTGCCCTTCTACGCGGCCGAGCAATCCGAGGAACTGGAATCGCCCATGCCCGGCGAAGGCGTCACCAACGACTACCGGCGCGAGTACGTCAACTCGAACACCGCACTGGCGCGCGACGTGTTCACCTGGAAGCTCTCGGCTGCCACCTCACCGCACGTGGTCGACGAGGTGTTCAACCTGTGGGCGAGCCACATCGGCGCCGATCGCGATCAGCTGAGCTGCCAACACCGGCCCGACGTCTACTACTTCGGTCAGTGCCGCGGCGTCGGCGGCTGCCAGGAGCACCTGAGCGGCGTGTACCAGCAGTCGAAGATCATTGAGGACTGGTCGAACAATTGCTCGGCGGGAGGATGGGCGGCCTCTTCGCGCCAGCTCTCGGAGTTCCTGACCGCTGTGCGCTACCGCAAGCTGATGTTCGGGGCTGCCCCTGAGCAGGGGCTTCTGACCGACGTCACGCTGACCAGCGGCAACACCGCCACCGCCTTTGGGTGGGACGCGCCGAGCACCTTCAACGGCGTGGCCTCGCTCGGCAAGGGCGGCGCAAACGGTGACCGGGATTCGACCGCTGCGTTCAACGCGCACATCCTGCGCTTGCCGAACAACATCGACGCGGTGCTGCTGGTGAACACAGCCGGGATCGACTCGGGCGACTTGCTCGCCGAAGGCTACCGCTACGGCATCTCGACCCTCGACGAGCCCAGCCCCTATGTGATTGAAGACGTGCTGCAAGTCGAAGGCAGCTACGACCGGCTGGCGCTCAACGCACCGCCCGAGAACCACCTGTTCCCCTCCCGTTACGTCACCGCCAGCCGAAATGCGGCCAACGGCAGGCTGCAGCTGGACGCCTTCCGGGTCGACGCCGGACAGGGACTCACCCGCACGGACAGCGAGAGCGCCGAGCCGATTCTCTCGGTCGCGGTGACCGACGGCCTGCAGTTCGTCACCGCTGTTCGCGACCAGCTCGGCCGCCTGCAGTTGACGTGGTGGAATCACCACAACGGGGCCCTCAGCCGCTTGGGCAGCTGGCTGGGCGACACGGTCTCTGAAATCGACGTGACCCGGGTGGGCACTCCAGTCGATGGAGTGACGCGCGCTGTGGTGGTGAGCCGGCGCGGTGACGGGCAGCTCACGCTGCAGACCGTCGATCACGCGCCCGGCAACGTTGCCACTCGTCGCGACACCGAGGTGGTCGCCGCAGGCACGGGCGCGGCCGTTCAGACGTTGCGCTGGGCGAGCACCGGCGCGCCCAGCGGCCGAGTGGTGCTCGGCTTCCGCAACGCGGCCGGGCAGCTCGAACTCCAGACCTGGGAGGTCGCAAGCAACGGCGCCTTGACCCAGCTGGGGACGCTCGCCCGTGCAGCAGTCACCAACGGCCAGAGCGCCAAGCGCATCGCGATCGACCAGGTCGGGGACGGCACGCCGTTCTTCTCCAGCGGCTTCGTCACCGTTCACGTCACCCCCGACTCAGAGGCCGAGCACCGCAGCTGGACGGTGGCCGCCAACGGTGCAATCACCGAGCTGTCGACCGTCGCTGGCACCAGCGCGACCTCGGTCGACGCGATGGGGCGGATCACCACCCAGCGTCGCGAAACCGGGGGCATGACCGTCAAGCGCTGGTCCGTGGCAGGCAACGGCACCCTCACCCTGCTCGACGGCGAGACCTACCCCAACGTCAACCAGGCGATGACGGCAGGCGACCGGTTCATCGCTTACCGCAACGGCACCGACGAGCTCAAGCTGCTGACGTTCTCGGTCGTGCCCTGATTGGAAGCTGTGCGATGCGCCAGGCACCGCTGCACCAGCGGTGGCTTCAGCGAGACCGATGAGAGCTGTTGACCGTCAGCCCGACATCGCGGGGCGACAGGCCCGCATCGCCGGGATCACGCGTGGTGACGATGGCGGCGCCGGTGGCGAAGCTGCCGAGCGCGCGGCGGAGTTCGGCCTGGGGTGTGTCATTGCGAAGGCTGCGCTGGAGGGCTGTCGATAGCAGCCGTGGCTGAGGCGGGATGGGGATTCGGGATTGGCTGTGATGGCCGCGCTTGGGCTCGTCGTCCTCTCACACGGGAGGGGCAGCAAGTGGCACTGGCGAGTTGATCGGGTGCCGGGTTTCAAGCCCCTCTCCCCCTGGTGGGAGAGGGGTTGGGGTGAGCGGGCAAGCCTCGTGGTGCGTGTACCCCTCTCCCCCTCGCCCTCTCCCACAAGAAGAGAGGGGAGATTCGGTCGAGCAGACTCGTCGGGCTCAGTTCCCCTGGCTGCTCGAATTCACCAGCGCCTCCACCTGCGGCCACACATGCTCCAGCAGCCTCGGCTGCGCCTCGGCCGTCGGGTGCAGGTTGTCGGGGAGGAAAGCCTCGCGGTCGCTGGCGATGGGTTCGAGCAGGAAGGGCAGCAGGGCGGTGTCGTGGGCGTCGGCGAGTTCGGCGAACATCCCGTGGAAGGCCTGCGTGTAGTCCGGGCCGTAGTTCGGCGGGATGTGCATGCCGATCAGCAGCACCTTCGCGCCGGCCGCCTGGCTGGCGGTGATCATGCGCGTCAGGTTGGCCCGGGCTTGCGTCAGATCGAGGCCGCGCAGGCCGTCGTTGGCGCCGAGTTCGATGATCACGATGGACGGGCCGTGCGCCTTCAGGTCGGCCTCGATGCGGGCCGCTCCGCCGGCCGTGGTCTCGCCGCTGATGCTGGCGTTCACCACGGTCCAGCCGGGGTGCTCCTTGGCCAGCTTCTCGCCCATGAGATGCACCCAGCCCTGCTCCTTCGACAGGTTGTAGGCGGCCGAGAGCGAGTCGCCGACCACCAGCACGGTTCTCGCAGGGGGGGTGTTTGCGGCAGCCAGGGGCGCCGCAAGCAGCAGCGCCAGCAGCATCACCACGAATGTGATGACGCCACGTTCAGATCGGCTGGGAGACGCTGCGCGGGTTTGCAGGATCAAAGACATGGAGTTCCCGTGATGGATGGATCGAGCGAGCCGCGCCGGGAAGGCGCTGGCGATGGGTCGGTGGCGGCACGCGACGCGCTGCGTGCACAGGGCCTTGGCAAGTGGGTGCAGCTGCCGACCGGGCCGCTGACCATACTTGAGGACGTCAGTTTCTCGATCAAGGCGGGTGAAACCGTCGCGATTGTCGGCGCCTCCGGTTCAGGCAAATCGACCCTGCTGTCCCTGCTGGCCGGGCTCGATACGCCGTCCTCGGGCTCGGTCGAGCTGGCGGGCGAAGCGCTGTCGAGCCTGGACGAGGACGGTCGCGCCGCGGTGCGCGGCCGCCATGTCGGCTTCGTGTTCCAGAGCTTCCAGCTGCTGCCCTCACTCACCGCACTCGAGAACGTGATGCTGCCGCTGGAGCTCGCGGGCGCGAAGGACGCCGAGACGCAGGCACGCGGCATCCTCGGCCAGGTCGGCCTGTCCGAGCGCCTCACCCACTATCCGCGGCAACTCTCGGGCGGCGAACAGCAGCGCGTGGCGCTGGCGCGCGCCTTCGTGACCCGTCCGGCCGTGCTGTTCGCCGACGAGCCCACGGGCAACCTCGATACCAAGACCGGCCAGTCGGTGGTCGAGCTGCTGTTCGAGATGAATGCCAGCAGCGGCACCACCCTGGTGCTCGTCACGCATGACCCGAAGCTGGCGGCGCGCTGCGGTCGCATCCTGCGCATCGATTCCGGTCGGCTGCAGGCATGAGGCTGCTCAAGCTCGCCTGGCGCTTCACCCGCCGCGACCTCGCCTCGGGCGAGGTGCGCGTCTTGCTGGCGGCGCTGATGCTGGCGGTGGCCGGCGTCACCGCGGTCGCCGCGCTCACTGACCGCGCCGAGCGCGCGCTGGCGATGGAAGCCAACCGCCTGCTCGGCGGTGATGCCGTGCTGCGCGCTGACCAGCCGATCGGCGAGGGCCCGCGTGCGCTGGCCGCCGAACTCGGCCTGCAGGTGGCCGAGACGCAGGGCTTTCCAAGCATGGTGCGCGCCGGCGAGGCCCTGCGGCTGTCGGACGTCCGCGCACTGTCCGAGGGCTATCCGCTGCGCGGCGAGTTTCTGCTGATCGACGCGCAGGGCCGCGAGTTCAAGGCCGAGGGCATTCCCGCTCGCGGCGAGGTGTGGATCACCCGCGCCGGCGCCGAAGCCCTGCAGGTGGGCATCGGCGATACGCTCAGGATCGGCAGCAGCGAGCTGCGCCTCGCGGCGCTGGTCGCGCAGGAGCCCGATGCTGCGCTCGACTACTTCAACGTCGCGCCCAAGGTGTCGATCAATCTGGCCGACCTGGAGGCGACCGGTCTGGTCCAGGTCGGCAGCCGCATCAGCTACCGGCTGGCCGTTGCCGGCGAGGCGTCGGCGGTGTCGCGCTGGATCAGCGACCAGCGCGAGGATCTCGGCCGCGGCCAGCGCCTGGAAACGGTCCAGGACGGCCGCCCCGAACTGCGCAACGCGCTGGAGCGCGCGGACCGTTTCCTCGGGCTCGCCGCTCTGGTCGCGGTGGTGCTCTCGGCGATTGCCGTGGCCATGGCCGCGCGCCGCCACAGCGCGCGTCATCTGGATGCCTGCGCGGTGCTGCGCTGCCTCGGCGCGGATCAGCGCGCGATCGTGGTGATCCAGCTCGGTGAGCTGCTGTTCCTGGGGCTGATGGGCAGCCTTGTCGGTGCCCTGATCGGCTACGGGCTGCAGGCCGCGGTGACCGCCTGGCTGGCGCAGGTGCTCGGCCTGTCGGTGCCCGCACCGGGCCTGCTGCCGCTGGCGCAGGGCCTGGCCGTCGGCTTGATCGTGCTGTTCGCGTTCGCTGCGCCGCCGGTGCTGGCGCTGCGTCGGGTGCCGGCGCTGCGCGTGCTGCGGCGTGACTTGGGCGGCGTCGAAGCCAGTGCCGTTGCGGTGTCGCTGCTGGGCTTGGGCGCACTTGCTGCGCTCCTGTGGTGGAAGGCCGGCTCGGTCAAGCTGGGTGCGGCCATGCTGGGCGGCATGCTCGGCACGTTCATCGTGCTGGCGCTGCTGGCGCTGGCGCTGGTGGCCGTGCTGAAGCGCGTGCGTGGACGCTTGCGCGGCGTCTGGCGCTACGGGCTGGCCAACGTATCGCGGCGCGCGGCGGTGAGCGTCGCGCAGATCACCGCGCTGGGCTTGGGCCTGATGGTGCTGCTGATGCTGGGCCAGGTGCGCGGCCAGCTGCTCGACCGCTGGCAGCAGGCGATTCCCGAGGACGCGCCGAACCGTTTCGTGGTCGGCGTGCAGGCCGATCAGGTCGATGGCG
>JBIJCA010000269.1:0-6205 GCA_044344935.1 Aquimonas sp.
CCGGTGCAATCTTCTCGATCATGGCCGCGGTGTACTACTGGCTGCCGAAGTGGACCGGCCACATGTACAACGAGACGCTCGGCAAGTGGCACTTCTGGCTGTCGACCATCTTCGTCAACCTCCTGTTCTTCCCGCAGCACTTCCTGGGCCTGGCCGGCATGCCGCGCCGCATCCCGGACTACAACGTGGCCTTCGCCGACTTCAACATGATCAGCTCGATCGGCGGCTTCGGTTTCGGCATCGTGCAGCTGCTGTTCGTGTACATCGTATGGAGCTGCGCACGCGGTGGTGTCAAGGCCACCGCCGAGGTGTGGGAAGGTTCAAAGGGTCTGGAGTGGACCGTTCCGAGCCCGGCTCCGCACCATACGTTCGCCACTCCCCCTGTCATCGATGACAGCAAGCTGGCGCATGGCAACGTGACTCACTGATACACCCGGAAGGCGGTGGCGCTGGGCGTTGGCCCGGCGCCGCCAGCACCCGGTCCCTGAGGCCAAAGATGAAGCGTCCGATCGCACCCTCCGAAGTCAGCCCTCAGCAGCGGGTCGCGGCTCGTAGAACCGCACTGTTGATTGGCGTCATCGCCTTTGCCGTCTACCTGACGTTCCTCCTCTCGGGGGTCATCGGACGATGAACACCTCGCCGCCCGCCCGGTCGGAGACCCGGAAAGTTCTTGGCAGGGCGCTTCTGGCCTGTGGCTTCACTTTCCTGTTTGCTTTTTCGCTGGTGCCGCTCTACCGCATCGCCTGCGAGAAGATCTTCGGCATTACGCTTGAGCGCACTCCGACCGGCGAAATGGTTGTCGCCAACTATGAAGTGGATACCAGTCGAAGCATCACGGTCGAGTTCGACGCCGGCGTCAATTCGCGGCTGAACTGGGCATTCCGCTCGGATCAGTTCCGCATGGAAGTGCACCCCGGACAGATGTATGAGGCGATGTTCCACGCCCGCAACCTCGACAGCACGCCCATCGTTGGGCAAGCCGTTCCCAGCGTCGCACCCTCGCGGGCTTCGATCTTCTTCAACAAGACCGAGTGCTTCTGCTTCACCGAGCAACTGCTGAATCCGGGCGAAGAGCGCCCGATGCCGGTGCGCTTCGTGATCGACCCCGCCCTGCCGCCGGAGATCACCACGCTGACCCTGTCCTACACGTTCTTCAACAATGAGCACGCGACCGCGCGGATCGCGGCGGCCGGCATGCACTGAGCGCGTCGCGCGCCGACCGCTGCGCGCGAATTGCTAGACTTTCAACTTTCGTTCACCGGGGAAGCTCCATGGCACACACCCACGACGACGCCAACGTCTACTACGTCCCACACAGCAGCGCGTGGCCCATTGTTGGCGCGGTCGGGCTGTTCACCACAATGCTCGGCGTTGCCAGCTGGATGGACGGCGCCGACTGGGGCATGTGGGTTTTCTATGCGGGCCTTGCGATCACCTTGTTCATGCTCAGCGGATGGTTTGCCGACCAGATCAACGAGTCGATCGCTGGCAAGTACAACTCCCAGGTTGACCGCAGCTTCCGCATGGGCATGCTGTGGTTCATCTTCTCCGAAGTCATGTTCTTCGCCGCGTTCTTCGGCGCGCTGTTCTATGCGCGGATGTTCTCCGTGCCCTGGCTCGGGGGCGAGGGTGCCGGCGCAGTCACCCATGAGTTCTTGTGGAGCTCCTTCGACGCCGTCTGGCCAACCAATGGCCCCGCTGAGCTCAACGGCAGTTTCCAGACCATTCCTGCCTGGGGTATTCCGCTGCTCAACACCCTGCTTCTGCTGGCCTCGGGCATCACGCTGACGATCGCCCACCACGCACTCAAGGCCGGCAATCGTAGCCAGATCCTGATCTGGCTGGCGGCGACTGTTCTGCTCGGCGCGGTCTTCATGTACTTCCAGATCTACGAGTACGCACATGCTTACGGCGATCTCAACCTGAAGCTGAGTTCGGGAATCTACGGCTCGACCTTCTTCATGCTGACCGGCTTCCACGGCATGCACGTGACCCTCGGCGCGATCATGCTCGCGGTGATGTGGTTCCGCGTGGCCAAGGGGCATTTCACCAAGGACAACCACTTCGCATTTGAAGCCGTGGCCTGGTACTGGCACTTCGTCGACGTGGTGTGGCTGATCCTGTTCCTGTTCGTGTACGTCATCTAAGCCGACACGCTGAAGGATCGATGCAAGCGGGGCCGGCAAGCTGCCGGCCCCGCTGCGTTTTGAATCCTGGCCCCGCCCAATGAATGCGGGCCGTATGCTCAGCCGCCGATGCCGTGCGGCTTGATGATGCCCGTGCCGATGCCGATCAGCACCAGCACGATGAGCAGAACCGACAGGCCGATCCGGCGAGTCAGCGCATTCACCGTCCGGTGGCTGCTGCCCTTGTCGGCAATCATGTAGTACAGCCCCGCGCCGAGGTTGTAGAGGATGAGCGCGAGGACTCCGATGATCAGCAGCTTTTCCATGGGCAACACCTGAGCAATGACGTTGCAAAGTATCTCACTCCAAACGTGCCGGTCGGCGTGAGCGTTTCTGCTGCCAAGCGCATTTCCCTGACCGCCTTCGGGCTGCTGCTGGCGCTCGGCTTTGCTGCCCTGTCGAACTGGCAGTTCGGTCGCGGCGAGCAGAAGCAGGCCTGGTTGGCGCAGGCTGACGCGGCGCGCACGGCACGCCCGCGCGCGCTGCAGGACGCGGCGCAGGATTCAAGCCTGATCGGCCTGGCGGTAGCGGTGGAGGGAAAGATCGAGTTGCGCTCTCAGCCGCGCCTTCTGTTGGACAACCAGCAGCGGGACGGCAGGGTGGGTCTGCGCGAATATGCTTTGGCACGCGTCTCCGCGGGCGAGGGCCCGTGGTTGTTGACCGACCTCGGCTGGATGCCGATGGCCGCGGATCGGCGACTGCCCGAACTTGAAGCCTTGCCCAGTGATCTCGATGCGCGTGGATTGTTGACCGATGTGCCGGGCCAGGGCCTGAGGCTCGCGCCCAATCCCGTTGCCCAAGGTGACGTGGTGCTGCTCAATTATCTCGATGTCGTCGAACTGTCCCAGCAAACCGGGCTGCAGGTCCTGCCGCGCCTGTTGCGCCTCGATCCGGAAATGCCGATCGGGCATACGCGCGATCTGGACGTCCTCCCCAATACACTTCCGCCCGAAAAGCACCGTGGCTACGCCCTGCAGTGGGCGGGCTTGTCGGTGGCGGCGCTCGTCATCACTCTTCTGCTGTTCTTTCGGAGTCGCGCATGACACCGCAGCAACGCTCGCGGCTGCTACTTGTTCTGATCGTGCTGCTGTTCGGTGCGCCCTTCGTAACCGCAGTGGTACTGCGTTTCGGCGGCTGGCAGCCCGGTCAGACCCGCAACTACGGCGATCTCGTCCAGCCACCTCAGGACTGGTCGTCGATTCCCCTCAGGACCGTGGACGGCCTTGCCTATCCCTGGGATCCGCAGGCGCGGCGCTGGCATTTGTTGATGCTGCCGCCGTCGCCCTGCGACGACGAATGTCTTGCGCTGGCTGACGTGATCCACAAGGTATGGGTTTCCGAGGGCCGCCGCGCCGACAAGCTCGACGTGCTCTGGCCCGGGCGCTGGCCCGAAGGTCTGGAGCGCTTCGGCGGGCTCCAGGAAATCGATCTGCCGGCCGCGCTGCGGGTCCAGATTGGAGTGGATGCCGAGGCAGGCAAAGGGGCAGCCGCCGCGCTCATCGATCACAACGGCTTCCTGGTCGTGACGTATCCGCCGGGATTCGAGGCCAACCGCATGCGTCGCGATCTTGATCGACTGGTGAAGTAGATGATCCATCCCAAGTTCAACAAACTCGCCTGGATCACCCTTGCGCTCGCGATCTGCGTGATTGGCTTCGGCGCCTATGTGCGGCTCTCGCACGCGGGGCTGGGCTGCCCGGATTGGCCGGTTTGCTACGGCAAGCTGACCTGGCCCAAGCATGAGGTCCACATCGCGGCCGCCAACGAGGCCTTCCCTGAGCGTCCCGTCGAAGTGCCGAAGGCATGGAAGGAGCAGGTCCATCGCCACATCGCGGCCATTCTCGGCCTGCTGGTGCTGGGTCTTGCCTTGATGGCGACACGTACCCGGCCGTACGCGTGGACGATCCTGCTGTCGTCTTGCACGCTGATCCTGGGCGCGATCTTCCTCTACACCCGCGAGCTTTTCGTCGCTTCTTCGGTGGTGGTGATCGTTGCCGAGGCCGCCCTGCTGTCGGCGGCGTGGCGCTGGTCGAATTCGGACATGGCTCGAATCGCCACATTCACCCTTGCTTTCATCATATTCCAGGCGATGCTGGGCTTATGGACGGTGACCTGGCTGCTGAAACCGATCGTGGTGATGGCGCACCTGATGGGTGGCATGACCATGTTCTGCCTGCTGACCTGGATGGCCCTGCGCTCGTCGCCCAATGCCGCCATTCCGCAAGCACCCTCGATGCGGATCACGCCCCTGCTGTGGGGCGGGGTCGGGGTGGTGGCCGTCCAGATCGCCCTGGGGGGGTGGGTTTCCGCCAACTACGCCGCGCTCGCCTGCGGCACTGATTTCCCGACTTGCCTTGGGCAATGGTGGCCTGAGATGGACTTCGCTGAAGCCGCTGTTCTGTGGCGCGGCATTGGCGTTGACTACGAAGGCGGCCTGCTCGATCCAGAGGCGAGAACGGCGATCCAGATGGCGCATCGGATGTTCGCGATGGTGGTGATCGGCTATCTGGTCTGGCTGGCTCGGCGGTTGAACGCCGAGGGCTTGCCAAACTATGGTTGGGGGCTGCTGACGCTGCTAGGCCTGCAGGTGCTGCTGGGCATCACCAATGTGGTGGCGGGTCTGCCGCTGCCGGTGGCGACAGCGCACAATGTGGTCGCTGCCTTCCTGCTGTTCGTCCTGATCGGACTGTTGGCCCGGCTGCGACCCGCTTCCGCCTGAACTGGCCTACGCACTGTGTGCGTGGATGTCGGCAGCAGGGCATTCCGGATCCGCAGCGCTGGCGCGCGATGGTGCGCCCGCATCGCGATCGACCCCACTCCGGCCCCGTGTCCCGGCTTGCAGCCCGGGCGCCCGGGCCTCAGGCTTCGCACCGAATGACTTCCACCTTTCGCCAGTACTGGCCGCTGACCAAGCCCAAGGTCGTGGCCCTGATCGTGTTCACTGCGCTCGTCGGCATGCTGCTGGCCGTGCCCGGGCTGCCATCCTGGAATGCATTGTTCTTCGGCAATCTCGGCATCTGGCTGGCGGCGGCGTCGGCGGCGGCCATCAACCACCTGATCGACCAGCGAATCGACGCGGTCATGGCGAGGACCCAGCATCGGCCACTGCCCTCGGGCGAGCTGGTCGGCTGGCAGGTGCTGGTCTTCGCGGTCGCGCTGGGCGCGGCCTCGATGCTGGTGCTGGTGCTGTTCGTCAACGCGCTGACGGCGGTGCTGACGTTCGCGTCCCTGATCGGCTACGCGGTGGTCTATACCGCTTATCTCAAGCGCGCGACGCCGCAGAACATCGTCATCGGCGGCGCGGCGGGCGCGGCGCCGCCGGTGCTCGGCTGGGCCGCAGCCACCGGTGAAGTGCACCCCTACGCCCTCCTGTTGTTCCTGATCATCTTCATCTGGACGCCGCCCCACTTCTGGGCGCTGGCGATCTTCCGCCGCGATGACTACGCCCGCGCAGGCATTCCGATGCTGCCGGTCACCCACGGTGTTGAATACACCCGCGTGCAGGTGCTGCTCTACACCCTGCTGCTGATCGCCGCCACCCTGCTGCCCTGGGTCACCGGCATGAGCGGCAGCTTCTACCTGGGTGGCGCGCTGGTGCTGAATGCGGTGTTCCTCTACTACGCGCTGCGCCTGATGCGGCCGCCGAATGAGCGCTTCGCGATGGAAGTCTTCAACTACTCCATCCTGTACCTGATGGCGCTGTTCGCTTTCCTGCTGGTCGACCACTACCTCGATCCGGGGCCGAGCATCGCCAACGCGCTGTACTTCGAGCCGGTGGCTTGAGAGCCGGGATTCGGGAGCGAAGCGGCGCGCTTACGGACCACCGGTCCGTGCGCCGATGAGCGCCCGGGCGCTGCGCGCGAGGGCCGGGATTCGCCGGACAACCTGAGGGGCAATCACGTCGTCTCGCGGCACACTCCTTAGTCTTGCGCCTCAGTGAAGCGCGATCAGGAGTCGATCCATGTCCAATGCCGATTCAACACCCACCTGGAACCAGGTCCTGATCTGGGCCCGTCGCG
>JBIJCA010000046.1:0-21033 GCA_044344935.1 Aquimonas sp.
ATGTGGCTCAGGTCCGCGCGAAGGGTCGAAAGGCGCGTGGCCAAGCCCTCCGCCATGCAGCGCGCCGATGGCCAGCTTTGCCGGAGCGCATAGGGTGGGCCAGGGCCCACCCCATCTAGAGCAGGGGTCGGCCGTGGTCGACGCGACGCTGCAACACATGCGGCTCAGGTCCGCGCGAAGGGTCGAAAGGCGCGTGGCCAAGCCCTCCGCCACGAAGCGCGCCGATGGCCAGCTTTGCCGGAGCGCATAGGGTGGGCCCTGGCCCACCATGAGCTCGACTCCGGCCTCAGGACTCGGCCTTTCGTATCGGCAGGCAGCGTGCCGGCACCTATGACTGGGGCGAACATCAAGGCCATCGTGGGCCAGGGCCCACCCTATGTGGGCTTCAAGCCCAGATCGATCACCGCGCCAGCGAACACCGCCATGCCGACCCAGTGGTTGTTGCGGAAGGCGGCGAAGCAGGCCTCTCGACCGCGGCTGCGCGCATGCCAGAACTGCCAGGCGATGAAGCCGGCGGCGAGCAGGAGGGACAGGTTCCAGTACAGGCCCATTCCAGCGCGCTGGCCCACCAGCACAAGGGTGCCGAGGAAGCTGGCCTGCAGCACGCCGATGCCGATCAGGTCGGCATCGCCGAGCAGAATGGCGGTCGACTTCGAGCCCATGCGGCGGTCGTCCTCGCGATCCACCATCGCGTACCAGGTGTCATACGCGGTGCTCCACAGCACGTTGGCGAGGAACAGCAGCCAGGCCAGCGGCGGCACCCCACCTGTCACCGCAGCGAAGGCCATCGGAATCGACCAGCCGAAGGCGATGCCCAGATAGACCTGCGGAAAGAACGTGTAGCGCTTCAGCAGCGGATAGGTCGCTGCCAGCACCGCCGCGACGCAGGCCAGGCCGATCGTCAGCGCGTTGGTGAACAGCACCAACACGAAGGCGACGCCCATCAGCACCGCGAACACCGCCAGCGCCTCGCGCGGCGACACCGCGCCGCTGACGATGGGCCGCTGGCGGGTGCGCGCAACCGCGCCGTCCAGCCAGCGGTCGTGGTAGTCGTTGATCACGCAGCCGGCCGAGCGCGTCAGCCAGACGCCGGCCACGAAGATGAAGAGCAGGCCGAGCGGCGGGAAGCCCTCGGCCGCAAGCCAAAGCCCCCATAGGGTTGGCCACAGCAGCAGCAGCCAGCCGATCGGCCGATCCGCGCGCACCAGTTTCCACCAGTGTGGAAAGCGCTCGCGCCACCAGTCGCCGCTGAAGCGCTCGATCGGTGCGGGGGCTGCGGGTGGACGTTGCGGCGGCTGCGGGCGCGGACCTGCGCCGGGGCGCGGCGGCAGCGGGCGCGGGCTGGGTTTGGGCGGGCGCGGGGTCATGGCAATCACAGCGGACGGGGCGGATACGTTAGCAGCCGCCCCGCTTCCGGCACTGGAAGCGCTGTCATGCCTTGCTACAGTGCGCGCTTCGCCGCCGAAGGGAGTCGTGCAATGCGCCGGATCACGCTGAACCTACTGTCGTTCCCCACCCTGCAGCGCAGTGCGACTGCGTTGACTGCAGCCCTGCTTCTGGCCGCCTGCTCGCAGTCTTCGACGCCGCCGGCAGCGGAAGCGCCGACCGCAGCGGCCCAGGCTTCCACCAGCGCACCGGCGGTGACGCGACCTACCCAGCAGTACAGCATCGAGGATTTCGTCGAGACCGTGGCCGTCGCCGGCGCCTCGTTCTCGGCCGACGAGTCGCGCATCCTGTTCTCGTCCAACCGCAGCGGCGTCTGGAACGTCTACGAGATGCCGGTCGGCGGCGGCGAGTGGAAGGCCGTCACCAGCAGCACCACCGACAACAGCTACGGCGTGGCCTTCTTCCCGAAGGACGACCGCCGCCTGATCACCCGCGACAAGGACGGCAACGAACTCAATCATCTGTACGTGATCGAGACCGACGGCAGCGAGCGCGACCTCACCCCGGGCGAGAACCTGCGCGCCGAGTTCGGCGGCTTCAGCCACGACGGCGAGAGCTTCTTCGTCATCCACAACGGGCGTGACCCGCGCTTCTTCGATGTGTACCGCCACTCGGCCAAGGACTACACGGCCGAGCTGCTGTTCCAGAACGACGAGGGCTACGAGCCCGTCGCGATCTCCCCCGACCAGAGCTGGATGGCCTTGTCCAAGTCGCTGACCACCAGCGAGAACCAGCTCTGGGTGCGCAATGTCGCCAGCGGCGAGATGCGCGAGGTGTCCAACCCCGACCAGCGCGCCCAGGTCGCGGCCCAGGATTTCAGCCGCGACTCGGGCTGGCTGTACTACACGACCAATGAGGGCACCGAGTTCATGCGCCTGCGCCGCATGAGCCTGGCCGACAGCACGCACGAGGAAGTGCAGGCCGCCGACTGGGACATCGTCGCCAGCTACTTCAGCCAGGACGGCAAGTACCGCGTGACGGCGGTCAACGTCGATGGCAGCACCCAGATCGAGCTGTACGACGCCGCCACCGGCGCCGCCAAGGCCCTGCCCGAGCTGCCCTCGGGCGAGATCCGCGGCATCTCGATCGCCCGCAGCGAAGACCGCATGGCCTTCTACGTCAACGGCGACCGCCAGCCCAGCGACCTCTATGTGCTCGACTTTGCGGCCAGCGAGCCGGTGCGGCTGACGAATTCGCTGAACCCGAAGATCCAGCCCGAGGATCTGGTGCAGACCGAAGTCGTGCGCTTCCCCAGCTTCGACGGCATGGAGATCCCCAACATCCTTTGGAAGCCACACCAGGCCACGGCCGAGAACCGCGCGCCGGCGATCGTCTGGGTACACGGCGGCCCCGGCGGCCAGACCACCCGCGCCTACAGCGCGGTGCTGCAGTACCTCGCCAACCACGGCTATGTGGTGCTCGGCATCAACAACCGCGGCAGCTCGGGCTACGGCAAGACCTTCTTCACCGCCGACGACGGCAAGCACGGCCGCGAACCGCTGTGGGACTGCATCGAAGCCAAGAAGTATCTGGCCAGCCTGCCCTACGTCGACCCGGACCGCATCGGCATCGCCGGCGGCAGCTACGGCGGCTACATGACGCTCGCGGCCCTTGCCTTCCACCCGGAGGAGTTCGATGTCGGCGTCAACATCTTCGGCGTGTCGAACTGGCTGCGCACGCTGGAGAACATTCCGCCCTACTGGGAAAGTGCGCGCGAGGCGCTCTACCAGGAGATCGGCAACCCCACCACCCAGCGCGACTTCCTGATGGAGACCTCGCCGCTGTTCCATGCCGACAAGATCACCAAGCCGCTGATCGTGCTGCAGGGCGCGAACGACCCGCGGGTGATCCAGGCCGAAAGCGACGACATCGTCGAGGCCGTGCGCAAGAACGGCGTGCCGGTCGAGTACGTACTGTTCGATGACGAGGGCCACGGCTTCTCGAAGAAGGCCAACCAGATCCGCGGCTATGGCGCGATGCTGGCCTTCCTCGACCAGCATCTGAAGAACAAGCCGGTCGGCAACTGAAGCTTTCTCCGCACTGAACGCGCACGGTCACGCGCCTGCGCGTGGCTGCGTCGGGGCAGGCCCGGCAGTTGCCGGAACCATCTGGAAAGCAAGGAGAGCCATCAATGAGTGGACGCGGATCCGGCGGCAATGTCATCGCCGCGCTGTGCAGCCTGTTCATTCCGGGCCTGGGCCAGCTGGTGCAGGGTCGGGTGTTGTGGGCCCTGTTCTGGTTGGTGCTGGCCGGCGTGCTGTGGGTGGTGACCTTCACCCTGGGTGGCTGGATCGCCAACCTGCTGGCCTGCATCCATGCCGCGGTGTACGACCCCCGCGGACGCTGAGCTGCACCAACAGAATGCGACCGGGGCGCCAACGCGTCCCGGTCGCTTCCTGCCTATACTCCGGCGCACCTCCGCAGCGACCGCGCCGATGATCCTCGACCTGGGCGACGCCTATCCCGCCGACGCAACCGAGCATCTGCTGCCGGATGCCGCGTCGGCGTTGTCGCTGATCGCCCGCAAACTGCCCGAACTGATGCCCCGTTTGCGAGCGCGGCATGCGCAGTGGTCACAGCGCTTCGGCCCGGTCGGCGATGGCCGCGTGGCCGGTATCGAAGCGGCGCTCGCGATGGGCGTTGCTCGGCTCGGCCTCAGGCACGGTCGCTTCGGCAGCGACTTCCATGCCTACCACAACGAGGGCCACGCGCTGGACCTGCTGCTGGCGCGCATCGACGCGCTGTATGCGCATCCGGCCGCGGCTGCGCTCGGCCACGAGGACTGGCTCTGTCTGGAGCTGTTCGCTGCCCTGCACGATCTGCGGCAGCGCGAACACGGCGGCCATGAGGCGCCGGTGGGCGCGAACGAAGCCGCCAGCATCGCCGAGAGTGTGCGCATTCTCGAAGCCTGCGGGTTCCGCGTCGAGCGTGAGCCGCACCTGCTGCGCGCGCTGGAGCTGATGATTGCCGGCAGCACCTTCGACGCCCGCCCCGCGCCGAGCCCGCTCGACCCCGACGGCGCCGACAACAGCGCCGAAATCGCTGCCGGCGGTGGCGCATTGGCGCCGCGGCTGCCGCAGTGGGTGGCGCAGCTCGCACCAGGCACAGCCGAGCTCAGCTGCACGCGGCGCGGCCTGCATCTGGCCTGCATCGCCGCCGACCTCGATACCGCCAACGTCGGGGAGAGCTTCGAGTCGCTGCTGCGCAGCGCCTGCGAACTCGCCGAGGAGCGCGAAATGCGCGCCGGCCGGCGTCTGGGTGCGGCGGTGTCTGCCGACCCCTGCCGCGATTTCCTGCTGAACGCGCAGACCCGCTATCTGGAAGACCTGCACCGCTTCGCTTCGGCCGAAGGCGAGGCCTGGCTGGGCCAGCAGAAGCAGCACAACATGCCGCGCATGCGCGCCCTGGTCAGCCGCTTGGCCCACCCTGACACTGCCTTCCACCGCGCCGCCTGCGGCGCCGAAGTGCTGCGCGCCTTCATCGACTCCGCCCGCGAAGAGCTCCCGGCCGGTTGAGTTCGCGCTGCGCGCAGGCCTCTGGTGTTCGTTGGTTGGGCGCAGCGAAGGCTGCCCGATGTTCGTAGATTGAGCGCAGCTCAATCGCCTGCTGTTCGTAGGTTGGGCGGAGCGCAGCGATGCCCAACGTCGCGGCCTCCACCCTCGCGGTGACATCGAACCCGAGCCGCAACCTCCACCCTCGCGGTGAATCCGAAATTCGAGCCCGCGGCGAGCCCCACACCCTGCGACGTTGGGTTTCGCCTTCGGCTCTACCCAACCTACAAAAGCGAGCAGGCCCACAGGTTGGGCGCAGCGCAAGCGCCTGGCGTTCGTAGGTTGGGCGGAGCGCAGCGATGCCCAACGTCGCGGCCTGCACCCTCGCGGTGACATCGAACCCGAGCCGCAGCCTCCACCCTCGCGGTGATAGCGAGTTCGAGCCGCAACCTCCACCTTCGCGGTGAATCCGAAATCCGAGCCCGCGGCGAGCCCCACACCCCGCGACGTTGGGTTTCGCCTTCGGCTCTACCCAACCTACAAAAGCGAGCAGGCCCACAGGTTGGGCGCAGCGAAGGCGCCGGATGTTCGTAGGTTGGGCGGAGCGCAGCGATGCCCAACGTCGCAGCCTCCACCCTCGCGGTGATAGCGAGTTCGAGCCGCAACCTCCACCTTCGCGGTGAAGCCGAAATCCGAGCCCGCGGCGAGCCCCACACCCCGCGACCTTGGCTTTCCCCTTCTGCACTACCCCGCCTGCCCCAGCTGAACCAGGCGCCCTCCGCAGCCGGGACGCCGCCGCAAACCCCAGCCACCGCGGGCACTTGGCGTGAAGGAGCGCGTATCGATCCTGCGCTGGCGAAAACCTCGAACTGATATAGTGCGCGGTCCGCTCCCCGCCCTGCGTGCCCTCCGTGAAAGACCATCTGCGCGAACTCGTTCTGCAGGCCCTGCTCGACATGAAGCGGGCCGGCACGCTGTCCTTCGAGAGCGAGCCCGATTTCGTCATCGAGCGCACCAAGAGCCGCGAGCACGGCGACTACGCCAGCAATGTCGCCCTGCTGCTGTCCAAGGGCGCCGGCCGCAAGCCGCGCGAACTGGCCGAGGCCATCGCCAAGACCGTGCCGAAGTCGCAGCACATCGAGGCCATCGAAGTCGCCGGCCCGGGCTTCATCAATTTCCGCCTGAACCAGGCCTGCCGCATCGGCACCCTGCGTCGCGTGCTGGAGCAGGGCGAGCGCTACGGCTGCCAGCCCGAGGACTCGCGCGAGTCGGTCACCGTCGAGTTCGTCTCGGCCAATCCGAACGGCCCGCTGCACGTCGGCCACGGCCGCGGTGCGGCCTATGGCGCCTCGGTGGCGAGCCTGCTTGAAGCCTACGGCCACACAGTGCAGCGCGAGTACTACGTCAACGACGCCGGCCGGCAAATGGACATCCTCGCGGTCAGCGTCTGGCTGCGCTATCTGGAGCTGTGCGGCGAGCAGCCGCGCTTCCCGGACAACGGCTACAAGGGCGACTACGTGGTCGACATCGCGCGCGAGCTGCGCAGCGAGATCGGCGACGACTTCCGCCACCGCGCCTCCGAGGTCGAATCCTCGCTGCCCGCCGACGAAAGCCAGGGCGGCGACAAGGAAACCCACATCGATGCCCTGATCGAGCGCTGCAAGCAGCTGCTCGGCAGCGCAGCCTGCTACCGCAAGCTGTTCGACAAGGGCCTCAACTGGTGCCTGAAGCTGATCCGCGAGGATCTGGTCGACTTCGGCGTGGTCCACGACAACTGGTTCAGCGAGCGCTCGCTGATGACGGATGGCTACGTGCAGCGCGCCATCGACACGCTGCAGAAGGCCGGCCACCTGTACGAGCAGGAGGGTGCGCTGTGGTTCCGCGCCACCGCCTTCGGCGACGACAAGGACCGCGTGGTCCGCCGCGAGAACGGCGTCACCACCTACTTCGCCTCCGACCTCGGCTACCTGCTGAGCAAGTTCGAGCGCGGCTTCGAGCGCGCCCTGTACATCTTCGGCGCCGACCACCACGGCTACATCGCGCGGCTGAAGGCCGCGGCGCAGGGCCTGGGGCTCGATCCCGCGAAGATCGAGATCCAGCTGGTGCAGTTCGCGGTGCTGTTCCGCGGCGGCGAGAAGGTGCAGATGAGCACGCGCTCCGGCCAGTTCGTGACCCTGTCCGAACTGCGCGAGGACGTCGGCTCCGATGCCGCCCGTTTCTTCTACGTGATGCGCGGCAACGACCAGCACCTCGACTTCGATCTGGATCTCGCCAAGAGCCAGTCCAACGAGAATCCGGTCTATTATATCCAGTACGCGCATGCCCGCGTGCACGCACTGCTGCGCCAGGCCGCCGAAAAGCACTGGAGCTTCAACCGCACCGCCTGCGACGCCGCCCGCGCCAAGCTGATCGACCCGCGTGAGGACGAGCTGCTCGGCGAACTGATGCGCTACCCGGAAGTGGTCGAGGCCGCAGCGCTGGGGCGCGCGCCGCAGGTCATCGCCAACTACCTGCGCGAGTTGGCCGCCAGCTTCCACAGCTACTACAACGCCGTCGCCATCCTGGTGCCCGAAGAAGAGCTGCGACAGGCGCGACTCGGCCTGTGCATCGCGGTGCGCCAGGTGCTGGCCAACGGCCTGCGCCTGCTCGGCGTATCTGCACCGGAGCGCATGTAATGGCGGCGCGACGCGGCAAGCCGAAATCGCAGGCGCGGCGTGGCGGTGACGGTCGCGTACCCGGCTGGGCCTGGCTGCTGGCCGGCGTTGTGCTCGGCCTCGCCATCTCGGCATTCGTGCTGTATCGCGAAGGCTTCAGCGGCAAGCCCGAAGGCCCGGTGCCGGATCCGCAGGCGCAACCGCCGGCGACCAGCGCGGAACCGGCCGTGCCGGCGACGCAGCCCGAGCCGCCCAAGCGCCCGCGCTACGATTTCTACACCATCCTGCGCGAGCAGGAGACCGCCGTTTCCGACCGCGAACTGGCCGAACGAGCGAAGGCCGAAGCCGAAGCCGCCGCGCGCGCCGCCGAGCAGCAGACGCAGCAGCAAACGGCCGCCGTCAGCAGCGCGCCCAGCGAGCGCTTCCAGCTGCAGGCCGGCGCCTTCCGCGACCCCGGCGACGCCGAAGCGCTGAAGGCACGGCTGGCCCTGATCGGCCAGTTCGCCCGCGTGCAGACCGACACCATCAACGGCGGCGTCTGGCACCGCGTGCGTCTGGGCCCGTACAGCAGCCCGCGCGAAGTCGAATCGGCCAAGCAGACCCTGGCCGGCAACGGCATCGAAGCGATCACCGTGCGCGAGAGCACCCAGTAGTGCAAAGCCAGGCGGTCACCTCGCGCGGATGCAGCTCTGCTCACCTCACCTCACCTGCATCGGGCCGTGCTTTCTGCGCGAACCGCGCCCTGTGCGGCCAAGCCTGACTGACAGCCGCCTCGCGATGCGGCATCCTCGCCCAACCTTGCCTCGCTGACCCCGCCCAGTGTCGAGCCTCACGCTCTCCACCCGCCCCGACTACGGCAGCCGCGCCAGCCAGCAACAGGCGGTGCTGCGCAGCTATGCCGGCAATCGCGCCGAAGCCGTAGCCGAGCCAGCACGCACCACCGATACCGCCCGCGGTTCCGGCGGCGGCGCTGGCGCCCCCGAGGCCAGCGAAGGCAGCGTGCTGAGTTACCTCAAGAGCGGCCGCGGCCTGCGCCTGAGCTTGGCGGGTGAGCCGCTCGGCCGAGGACTCGACATTCGCGTCTGAGGCCCCCGCTACCCGAAGCCGGTCGCGAAGACCTCGAACCACCAGCGCAGCGCGCGCAAACCGCGTGGTATCCTGCGCCCCCCGCGGCGGCAGGCTCGCCACGCCGCGGACACCAGCAACACACAACGCGCCTGTAGCTCAGCCGGATAGAGTAGTGGCTTCCGAAGCCATTGGTCGGGGGTTCGAATCCCTCCAGGCGCGCCATCGCTTCGCGATGACTTCCTTTCAGGATTCCCGGCCCGCGCGCTCACGCGCACGGGCGTTCGTTACGCCGCGCGCGCCAGTGGCGCGCAAGCGCGGCGGCTCACCCCTCCAGGCGCGCCCTGTCCAATGCGCGATGACTTCCTTACGTGAGTCCCGGCCCGCGCGCTTCACAGCGCACGGGCGTTCGTTACGCCGCGCGCGCCAGTGGCGCGCAAGCGCGGCGACTCACCCCTCCTTGCATTACCCGCCCCACCCCACCACGATCCAAGGCCCGACTCGACAGCGCAGGGCGGCCTGATGGCGTACCCCACCGGCCTCAGCGAAGACGACATCAGCGTCAAGTTCATCACCCCGGCTCTGCATCGCGCTGGCTGGGATGAAGACACGCAGATCCGTCGCCAGGTCAGCTTCACCCGCGGTCGCATCATCGTGCGTGGCCGCATGGTGGCTCGCGGCAAGCCCAAGCGCGCCGACTTCGTGCTTTACCACCAGCACATCGCGCTGGCGCTGATCGAGGCCAAGCGCCTCCACGTTGATGCCGGCCACGGCATGCAGCAAGCGCTGGACTATGCCTCGGCGCTCGACGTGCCCTTTGTGTTCTCCAGCAACGGCAAGGGCTTCGTGCTGCACGACCGCACGGGCCTGAGCCCGCAGCTGGAGACGCCGCTCGGCCTTGATGAATTCCCCAGCCCGGAACAACTCTGGGCGCGCTACCGGCAGTGGAAGGGCTACACGCCCGAGCAGGAGCAGATCGTCCTGCAGCCCTATCACGACGACGGCAGCAGCAAGGAGCCGCGCTACTACCAGCGCAACGCGATCAATGCCGCGGTGGAGGCCATCGCCCGCGGGCAGCGGCGCGTGCTGCTGGTGATGGCCACCGGCACGGGCAAGACCTACACCGCCTTCCAGATCATCTGGCGGCTGTGGAAATCGAACTGGCGCGCCGGCAAGCAGAAGCGCGTGCTGTTTCTGGCCGACCGCAACGTGCTGGTCGACCAGACCATGGTCAACGACTTCCGGCCCTTCGGGCAGACCATGGCCAAGCTCTCGACCGGCGCCAACACTATCGAGCGCGACGACGGCAGCCGCAGCGAGATCACCCTGGCGCTCGACTCGAAGCGCCGCATCGATACCTCGTACGAGATCTACTTGGGCCTCTACCAGTCGCTTACCGGGCCGGACGACAGGCAGAAGCTCTACCGCGAGTTCTCACGGGATTTCTTCGACCTGATCGTCATCGACGAATGCCATCGCGGCAGCGCGGCGGAAGACTCGGCTTGGCGCGAAATCCTTGAACACTTCAGCAGCGCCACCCAGATCGGCCTGACCGCCACGCCCAAGGAAACCGAATACGCCTCGAACATCCACTACTTCGGCGAACCGGTCTACAGCTACACCCTGAAGCAGGGCATCAGCGACGGCTTCCTCGCGCCCTACAAAGTCATCAAGGTCCACCTCGACATCGATGTGCAGGGCTATCGGCCGACCAAAGGCGAGACCGACAAGCACGGCCAGTTGATCGAGGACCGCATCTACAACCTGAAGGACTTCGATCGAACGCTCGTGATCGATGCCCGCACGCAGCGGGTGGCAAAGTGGATCTCGGATTTCCTCAAGGCCAGCGGCGACCGCATGCAGAAGACCATCGTCTTCTGCGTCGACACCGAGCACGCCGCGCAGATGCGCCAGGCGCTGATCATCGAGAACCAGGATCTGGTGCTGAAGAACGAGCGCTACGTTATGCGCATCACCGGCGACGATGCCGCCGGCACCGCCCAGCTCGGCAACTTCATCGATCCCGAAGCCGCGTGGCCGGTGATCGTCACCACCTCGCGCCTGCTCTCCACCGGCGTCGATGCGCAGACCTGCCGGCTGATCGTGCTCGACCGCGCGGTCGGCTCGATGACCGAGTTCAAGCAGATCGTCGGCCGCGGCACCCGCGTGCACGAAGACACGCGCAAGTACTACTTCACCCTGGTCGACTTCCGCGGCGCGTCCAGCCATTTCGCCGATCCCAACTTCGACGGCGAGCCGGTGCAGATCTACGAGCCCGGCGAAACCGACTCACCGCTGCCGCCGGAGCCGACCGAGCCGCCGCCTGCGGACCCCGACACCTTCGGCGAGAACGACGACGAAGCCGAGGTCATCGAAGATCCGCAGCACCCCGGCCCCGGCGGCATCAGCGAGCCGCGCAGCAAGTACTACATCCACGGCCGCGAGGTGAAAGTCGCCACCGAGCGCGTCGAATACCTCGATGCCGAAGGCAAGCTGGTCACCGAATCCCTGCGCGACTACTCGCGCCGCGCCATCCGCGAGCAGTACGCCAGCCTCGATGCCTTCCTGCGCCGCTGGAAGGGCGAAGAGCGCAAGCAGGCCCTGATCGAAGAACTCGCCGCCGAGGGCTTGCTGCTGGAGCCGCTGATGGACGAGATCGGCAAAGACCTCGACCCCTTCGACCTGATCTGCCACATCGCCTACGATCGCCCTCCGCTCACCCGCCGCGAGCGCGCCAACAGCGTCAAGAAGCGCGACTTCTTCACCCGCTACGGCCCGCAGGCCCGCGCCGTGCTCGAAGCCCTGCTCGACAAGTACCAGGACGAAGGCCTGGTCGGCGAGCTCGACAACGTGCGCCTGCTGCAGATCCCGCCCTTCTCCGAGATGGGCACGGCGATGCAGCTGCTGAAGCCCTTCGGCGGCAAGGCCGGCTTCGAGAAGGCCGTGCACGCGCTGCAGGACGAGCTGTATTGGGATAGCGCGGGGTGAAGCTGCCGCTGTGCCGACTCTTGGACAGCAGTTGGGCGAAGGGGCGAAGGGCGTATGCAACGCCGCGCTCTGCACAGCCCCTCACCCCAACCCCTCTCCCGACGGGAGAGGGGCTAGATCGGCAAGACACACTTTCTGGACTAAACCACTGATGTCAGTACGCACCACCGTCAAATCCATCCAGGACGTCATGCGCCAGGACGCCGGCGTCGATGGCGATGCGCAGCGCCTTTCGCAGCTGTGCTGGATGTTCTTCCTGAAGATCATCGACGATCAGGACCAGGCCCTTGAGCTGCTGCACGAGGACTACGTCAGCCCGATCCCCGCCACCCTGCGCTGGAGCCACTGGGCGGCCGACCCCGAAGGCCTCACCGGTGACGCCCTGCTCGACTTCGTCAACGGCGAGCTGTTTCCGCGGCTGAAGAGCCTGCCGGCCAGCGGGCGCTGGGCCAACCGCGCGCGCGTGGTGCGCGGCGTGTTCGAGGACGCCTACAACTACATGAAGTCCGGCCAGCTGATGCGGCAGGTGATCAACCGCATCCACACCGTCGACTTCAACGACCTCGCCGACCGCCGCCACTTCGGCGAGATCTACGAGCAGCTGCTGAACGACCTGCAGAGCGCCGGCAACGCCGGCGAGTACTACACCCCGCGCGCGGTCACCGCCTTCATGGTCGACCGCATCGATCCCAAGCCCGGCGAAACCCTGTTCGACCCGAGCTGCGGCACCGGCGGTTTTCTCACCTGCGCCATGCGCCACATGCGCGAGCGCTACGTCAAACGCCCCGAGGACGAAGCCGCCCTGCAGGCCGGCCTGCGCGCGGTGGAGAAGAAGCAGCTGCCGCACATGCTCTGCGTCACCAACATGCTGCTGCACGGCGTGGAGGACCCGAGCTTCGTCCGCCACGACAACACCCTCGCGCGGCCCTACATCAGCTGGGAGCAGAAGGAGCGGGTCGACATCATCCTCACCAACCCGCCCTTCGGCGGCCGCGAGGAAGACGGCATCGAGACCAACTTCCCGCAGCACTTCCGCACCAAGGAAACCGCCGACCTCTTCCTCGCCCTGTTCATCCGCCTGCTCAAACCCGGCGGCCGCGCCGCCGTGGTGCTGCCCGACGGCAGCCTGTTCGGCGAAGGCGTCAAGACCCGGCTGAAGGAGCACCTGCTGGAAGAGTGCAACCTGCACACCATCGTGCGCCTGCCGAACTCGGTGTTCCGCCCCTACGCCAGCATCGGCACTAACCTGCTGTTCTTCGAGAAGGGCACACCGACGAAAGACATCTGGTACTGGGAGCACCGCGTGCCCGAAGGCCAGAAGGCCTACTCGATGACCCGGCCCATCAAGCAGGAGCACCTGCAGGACTGCGTGGACTGGTGGGGCGGCGCCGAGCGCGCCGGCCGCGTCGAGAACGAGCGCGCCTGGAAGGTCGGCATCGACGAGATCAAGGCCCGCGGCTACAACCTCGACATCAAGAACCCGCACACCGTCGAAGCCGACCTCGGCGACCCCGAAACCCTGCTGGAAGACTTGAACGCCGCTGAGGCCGAAGTTGCCGCGCTGCGCACTCAGCTCAAGACCATCCTGAGCGAGGCGCTGGCGCGATGAAGGCTGGAGCCCTGTTGGCGCTGTATGAGCGCGTGGCCGATGCGCCGGACGCGATCGCGCGGCTGCGGCGCTTTGTGCTGGATCTGGCGGTGCGGGGGAAGCTGGTGGAGCAGGAGGCGGCGGATGAGCCGGCGTCGGAGTTGCTTGTGAGCTTGATTGCCGAGACCCAACGCAACGCGGCCGGTGCGAGGGGCGTGCGGAGAAGCAGCTCGGCTCGCCAATTTCAGTCGTCGGAAGATTTCTTGCTCCCCAGCTCGTGGGTACTGACGGACCTTGGCACGATCGCAACGAAGATCACCGATGGCGCACACAAGACCCCTACGTATGTGGCTAGCGGCACACCGTTCGTCAGCGTCAAGGATTTCAGCGCAGGTCATCTCGATCTTCGCAACACGCGGAGGATTACCGAGGCCGAGCACCATTCATTGTTTCGTCGGTGTGATCCGCGTCGAGGCGATATTCTCCTCGGCCGCATCGGAACGCTTGGCAAAGCTGTCATCGTGCAAACCGATGAGGAGTTCAGCCTGTTCGTGAGCGTCGCGCTGATCCGATTTGATCATCGTTTCGTTCTACCGGAGTGGCTTCGCTTGCTACTGAACTCGCCGCTCGCTGAGGCGGAATTCAATCGAGTAAAGGTTGGTGGTGCGACGCATACGAATAAGCTCAACTTGGGCGACTTGCATACGATCCGTCTCCCGCTTGCACCCCTCGCGGAACAACACCGCATCGTCGCCAAGGTCGATGAGCTGATGGCCCTGCTGGATCGGCTGGAGGCCGCGCGAAGCGCGCGCGAAGCCACCCGCGACCGCCTCACCACCGCCAGCCTCACCCGCCTCACCGCCGCCGACACCGACCCCGAATCCCTCCGCACCCACGTCCGCTTCACCCTCGACGCCCTGCCCGCCCTCACCACCCGCGCCGATCAGATCAAGCAGCTGCGGCAGAGCATCCTCAACCTCGCTGTGCGCGGGAAGTTGGTCGAGCAGCGTGCAGACGATGAACCGGCCTCAGCCTTGGTTGAACGCATCGCTTGCTCGACTGCTACCAAAAGGAACGCAAGCGACTCCCGAAGTCAGCAAAGCAAGCCGCCAAGTGCGCTGTCCAATCCCCCTTTCGATCTTCCACCGGGTTGGACTTGGGCGCACTTTCCTGACCTAGGCAGGTTTGGACGCGGAAAGTCGAGGCATCGACCGAGGAACGATCCATCGCTTTACGTCGATGGGGTCCACTTGATGATCCAAACTGGCGATGTCGCCCGCTCTGGTGGCGACATTTCGACGTTTTCCGCCAAGTACAACGATGTGGGCTTGGCGCAGAGCCTGCTTTGGCCAGCGGGGGCCCTCTGCATAACCATCGCAGCGAACATCGCAGATAGCGGAATACTGGGATTCGACGCTTGCTTCCCCGACAGCGTGGTTGGTTTCGTGCCTTCCTCGCATATTGGTAGTGCTCGTTACTTTGAGTACTTCATGCGAACTGCGAAGGCCAATCTTCTCGAGTTCGCACCATCTACAGCGCAGAAGAACATCAACCTTGAGATCCTAAGCGCCGTCTTGATACCGCTTCCGCCCCAAGCCGAGCAACGGAGGATCGTCGCCAAGGTCGATGAACTGATGGCCCTGTGCGACCGCCTCGAAGCCGCCCTGCAGTCCGCCGACAGCACCCGCGCGCGTCTGCTCGACGCCCTGCTGCACGAGGCGCTGGCCGGCGAGCGGGCGCAGGCGGCCTGAGCATGGCGCGTTCGGCAGCAGACCTCACCGCAGAGCGCGCCCTGATCTGGCGTATGGTCCATCGCGACAACCTGCCCTGGATTCTTAAGCACGGCCTGCACTGCGCGAACAGCGACGTACAGTGTCCGAACTATGTGCAGATCGGTTTGCCCGGCCTCATCGAAGAGCGTCGCAGCCGAGAGGTGCCGATCCCGCCCGGCGGTGTTCTGGCCGACTACGTGCCCTTCTACTTCACGCCGTTCTCGCCGATGGTCTATCGGATCGTGACTGGGCGCGAGCTGAGCAAACGGCCGCGTGAGGAACTCTGCTTTCTGGTCAGCAGCCTTCGACATCTCACCGCTTTGCCCGGGCGCTTCGTCTTCAGTGATCGGCACGCCTCGCTGGCCACGGCGAACTTCTACAGCGCCCTGGACGACCTGTCGAAGCTCAGCTGGTCAGGCTGGCAGGCGCGCAAGTTCAACCGTGATCTCGACAACCCGGAGGCCTTTGAGCGCTATCAGGCGGAAGCTCTGATTCATCGTCACCTTCCGCTTGCAGGCCTGCGGGGGATCGTTTGCCAGGACTCGCGCACGCGTGACAGCATTGCAGCCTTAGCAGCGCAGCGCGCTTCGCACCTGCAGGTGGTGCTGCGCCCGGAGTGGTACCTGTGACGATCCGCTACACCCAAGGCAACCTGCTTGAATCCGACGCCGAGGCCCTGGTCAACACGGTCAATACCGTGGGCGTGATGGGCAAGGGCATCGCGCTGATGTTCAAGGAGCGCTTCGCCGACAACTACGCGCGCTACCGCGCGGCCTGCAAGGCCGGCGAACTGCGCGTGGGCCAACTCTTCGTGACCGAGCCGGCCGAACTGCAGGGACCGCGCTGGGTGGTGAACTTCCCGACCAAGCAGGACTGGCGCGCGCCCTCGCGCCTGGAATGGGTGCGCGAGGGTCTGGTAGAGCTGCGCCGGTTCCTGAGTGAGAACGGCGTGCGCTCGGTGGCGATCCCGCCGTTGGGCGCCGGCAACGGCGGCCTGGACTGGTCGCGCGTGCGCGCCGAAATCGAAGCCGCCCTGGCCGGGCTGGAAGGCATCGAGGTCATCGTCTACGAGCCCAGCAGCCAGTACCAGAACGTGGCCAAGCGCAGCGGCGTGCTGAATCTGACCCCGGCGCGCGCGCTGGTGACCGAGCTGGTTCGCCGCTACGCCGTGCTCGGATTCGAGTGCAGCCTGCTGGAGATCCAGAAGCTGGCCTGGCTGCTGGAGCGCGCACTGAAGCTGCAGGGCCTGCCCGACCCGTTGGACCTGCAGTTCAAAGCCGACCGCTACGGCCCCTACGCCCACCGACTGACCCACCTGCTCGACTCGCTCGACGGCAGCTACCTGCACTGCGATAAGCGCCTCGCCGATGCCGGCCCGCTGGACGCGATCTGGTTCGAGCCGCGTCAGCGCGATCGACTGCAGGTCTACCTGGACAGCGGCGAAGCCTCGCCTTACCACGCAGCCCTGCAGACCGTGTCCACGGTCATCGACGGCTTTCAGTCGCCCTTCGGCCTGGAGCTGCTGGCCACGGTCGACTGGCTGCTGAGCCGCGAAGCCTGCGCGCCCGATGTGGCCTCCGTGCGTGAAGCCCTGTCGCGCTGGCCGGCTGGCGCGGCGCATGCCGAGCGCAAGGTCCGACTGTTCGATGAGCGCGCGATCGGCCTGGCGCTTGAGGCACTTCAGCCGCTGGGGTGAGCGCGCGGCCTGACGCACGCTGCCTCAGGCTTGTCCAAGTTGCGCCTGACTCAGGGGAAGAAAGTGCCGCGCGCCCGCACCGACTTGCCGCGCAGCCTGATGGCTACTCTCCGGGGTCGTAGGGCTCGCCGTTGACGCTGCGATGCTCGAAGCGCCAGCGCCGGAAAGTGCGTGCGGCTCGAAGGCTGAAGACCTCGTCGGATATCGCTTCGCAGTAGAGCAGCTCGATCCACTGCCAGCGGCCTTCCTTCAAGCAACGTCGAGTGACGAGGTCGGTCAGCTTCTCCGCAGCGGACTCGGCTCGCTGCGCGTGCTCCGCATCGGCTGTGTCGTAGACCAACTGGATTCCGAGCGCGTAGGGGTCTGCAGCATCGGTGCGCTCGGTGTCGTCCTCAAGATCGAAGTAGATCCCCACCAGACTGGCCGTGTACGACTTCCCAAGGTCCTCGAACCGTCGGTTCACACCGCTCTGTTTCAGCCAGTCGATGAAGGCATCCGGAAACTCGCTGCGTGCGTAGCGCTGTGCAAGCCAGCGCTGCAGCACCCTGCGCTGTTCCGATGTGTATCGGTCAGGCCAGGGTTCGAGCTGAAGCAGCGCGGACTTGTCGACGGTCTGTCGGGCACCGATGAGGTACTCGACCCACTCCTTGGCCCCGGACTCCTCTAGCTCCAGATGAAGCCGGCCGATGGAATGACCGTTTCGCGAAGTCGCGCGCGCCTCGTCAACTACAGTGCCGATCAGCACTTCGACCTGGGGTTCATCAGCGACGTCCCGTGCAAGGTCGCAGCTGTGGCTGATGACCATCACCCGTTGCATGTCTCGTTGCAAGGCATCCACGAGGCCAAGCGCGACGGCATCGTCTGGTTTCAGCAGATCTGCCTGTCGCCACGCGGTCGGCATGCGTCAACCAGCCTCAGCCCAGATCATCCAAATCAGGACTTCCGTGGTCAGTGTTTCGACCACGCAGCCTGGAGGCGAGGCGCTCACGCTGAGCGGCTTCACGCTGCAGGATGTCGGCGAGCTTGCCTATCGCCTGCTCGGCGTCCGCGCCACCGGCCAGCTTCTGGAGCAAGGTTGTGCGGCCATCGATCGCTCGATGCGCGATCCTGCCGACCTGGGTATCGAACAGGGCGAGGCGTGGCGCCAGGGCACTCGCGATATCGCGGATGCGCTTGGCATTGCCCTCGCTGACTCGCTTTCCTTCCTGCCAGCTGTAGATGGTCGGTCGGGTCACGCCAAACAGCTGGGCGAGCTCGGAAACGCTCAAGCGCAAAACGTCTTTGATGGCTTTGAGTTCGACAGACAGATCGACTGGCTGGGTCGCCCGCTCGGGGGGCTGCGCAATTTGGAGCGTTGAGCCGGTGCCGAAGTGCTTGATGTGCTGAGCCGCATCGGCTTCAGCGCTTGCGCCAAAGACCACGAACAAAGTCGCTGTCGCTGCTTGGGCGAGCCCTGTGCGGCGCGCCGCGAGCGGCCTCCAGCTTGGAAGAACTTGTGCGGTGCTCATGCCCACTTCTCCATGGCATACGGGGTGACGAGCGCTTTGAAGCTCCTGGAGAGCGCGGCCTTGAGTTCGGCCAGCTCACTCATCGCAGCCTCGGGGCTGTAGTCGGAGCGACTTGAGTTGGAGCTGTCGCAGTCGAGCATGACGGTCTCGCCGCGGAAATCGACAAAGCGCTGGCGGAGTTTCAATCGAAAGGGCGCGAGATCCGGCGGCGCCGCGAGACCGCTCGGAACTCGAACCGCCCGCACAAGCAACGCACGCGGGCCCTGCTCGAACAGCGATTCAGTCAAGGTCTGCTGGTGCTCAAGCCCCTCAGGCGCGAGGAAGCCAAGGCCCATGGCCTGCGGCACCAGATACTGTTCAAGTGAGCTTCCCTCATCGGGCTGAACAGCATCCAGCATGCGCATGCCCAGACGGTCGCAATACTCGATGCGGCGATGCTGATGAACGATCTCCAGCGCCTTGAGGAATGTCCCGGAGAACTCGCCGAAGTCCGGATAGTCCGTCAGCTCGAAGGTCAAGGCGCCCGGGTCAAGCAGAATGGCCGCGGTCTCGGCCTTGTTTCGGTACATCAGCCGCGTGATGGTCTTCTCGCCCAACTGCACACCGTCTGGCGCCGTGGATACCTCCAGCGTGCGCACCTCGGTTCGGACGTAGTCGGGGAAGCCGGCGAGCCGGAAGGCCTCCTGCAAACCCGCCAGCAGAGGCTCCATCGCAAGCATCGGGTTGAACCGCATCTGCGCCAATGTGAAGAACACAGGCGCCTTGCTCAGTCGCGTTCCCATCGTCTTGCACTCCCCGCTGGCCGCCGACTTTACACTTCACTTGACACCCTGGCAATCCTGGTTGACGCGGGTTCCCGTCGAGCTTCCGACTGGCGGCGCGCTGAAGAACATGGCCCGAGTCTCGCGAGGCCTGCCTGAGCGCCCAGCCGGCCATCTTTCGCCCAAACCCGCGCACGCATGACACCATCGCGGGCCTAGCAGCGCAGCGCGCTTCGCACTGTCTTGCCCCGGGATCCCGGGAGCCGATGGAACGTTAGTCATCCATCGAGGAGAAACCCATGGGACGCAAGAGCGAGACGCCGGTTGAGAAGCGAGTCGAATACGTACTGCCGCTGCTGAGGAAGGAGGAAGCGGCGACGCAGATCGCGCGGCGCGCGGGGGTGAGCCAGCCAACGCTGTACCGGTGGCGCGACGCGTTCTTCGCCTGCGGGACGGCGCAGCTTGCCGGCAGGAGTGCCGTCAAGTGTCGGCCAACTGTCTCGCCGCTTGTCCCAGGCCCTGCAACACCGGACCCGCGACAGCAGCGGGGAAGCCCGTTGGGAGACCGGCTTCAACCTCAGCCACCACGCCGGGCGTACGGGCGATGAGGTCGTCGAGGATCGCCTCGAAGTCGCGACCGTTCTCTTGCAGCACGCCGTAGCGCTTGCCAAGCGCCAGCCAGTGGCGGCGCTGGATTTCCTTCATCTTCCAGTGCGCGTTGTGCGAGCGGATCGACATCGCCAGGCGGACCTTGTGCTCCGCCAGCAGTCCGATGCCCTCGCCGATATGCGGCCAGGCCGACATCACGTCGTAAAGCGGCGTGAGTGCGTAAGCACCGCGGGGGCGGATGAACAGGCTGAAGTTCTTCGCGTGGCCGTCGGGAGCGCGCAGCATCCAGAACACCAGCTGCGCGAGGAGGAATGTGCGACGGTCGGCTTGCGGCGTTTCCGACATGGCCAAGAGGCCCATGGCGCGCTCGATACCCGGGCCGCCGTCCGACTCGTACTTCAATGCCGGGGGCGTGCCGGTGGCCTGGCAGAGATCCTCCTGCGGCAGCCTCGCCAGCCACCGTCCTGTGGGGCCGTCGAGCCAGGCACGATCAAACCGTTTCACCGACAACACCCTCATGTCTTCGAACTGCAGCGGCTCGCACTCGGCCACCGGCAACCCATAGGCTCTGAGGATGCGCGAGCAGAGCCACTCGTTTTCGACGGAATGGCTCAGGTCGAGCTTCATGTTGCCGACCAGACCCATCGGTAGCTTGAGAATGTGGGTTGTCGGGGTCGATCCGTGGGGCAGGCACCAGCGGCCGTCGATCCAGGCGAGCGCGGTCTTCTCCTGAGCGCCGGCGATGGAAATGCGGAAGTCCTCGTCGTCCGCCGGCATCGCGCCGGCCATCGCCGGTGGGGCTACGCTGCCGCGAAGAATGGCCGCCACTTCGTGCTCACCCAGCGGCGTGGCATCGAGCGTGCGTGCGTCTCCCGGCGTCATGCCCTCGGGCAGGATCTGCAGTGCGCCCACGCAGTCGCGCCCGATCTGCGCCAGCAGGTCGAACGCCTGCGTCGATCTGGCGCGGAAGCGACGCGCGGCCCGTGCCCGGATCTCCTGGCTGTCCGGCAGCAGGTTCTCGAAGTACGCGCGCACGACGTCGCCACGATGTGGCATGCCGCCCGGCGTGAACGGGAGCGAGAGCGAGAGGGGGCGGCCATGCGCTGCGGCTTGCCAGCCAGCGTCGTAGTCGAGGATGTCGCCGGCACTGGCGTCCAGGCGCCAGGTGCCGACGAAGTCGCCGTTCATCCACAGGCCCAGTGCCTGACGGCGCGGCGTGCGCCCGGTGCGGGTTGTCACCATTCAGCGCCTCCGGCGGCGGGGGTTTTCGGATCGGGTTCGCCGCCGCGCGACTGCAGCACCATCTCCACGCCGAGGATGCCCAGAAGCTGCAGCAGCCGATCGGCGCTGACCTTGTCGGCGTTGCGCTCCAGCGCAGAGACCGTCTGCTGCGTGATGCCCAAGCGCGTGGCGAGCTGGCCTTGGGTCAGCCCGGCCTGCTTGCGGAAGGCCTTG
>JBIJCA010000335.1:0-4422 GCA_044344935.1 Aquimonas sp.
ACGCGACTCAGTACCTCTATCGCGAGCGAGACAGCCTGTTCCAGGCCGAACTTGTCGAGCAGTTCGGGCAGGCCCTGGGTGTGTACCCCACAGGCACCCTGATCGAGTTGTCCAGCGGCGAAGTCGCGGTGGTTACCCAGCAGAATGCGGCGCGGCGTCTGTTTCCCCGGGTGACCGTGCTGACCCACCCGGACAAATCGATCAATCCCGCCTTTCCGCAGGTCGACCTGTGGCTGGACGAAGCGCTCGATGGCGGGCGCCGCACTATCCTGCGCGGGCTGCGCCCGGGTGCCCACGGTATCGATCTGGCGCAGCTGTTCCTTTCCGATGTGCCCGTCGAGGCACCCGGTTGAGCGCGTTGCGGAAGGACGGCCCATGCCCACCCTGAGCCCTGACTGGGACGATCTTCAGGGCTTTCTCCAGGCGGCCCTGGAATCGCCGGAGGCCGCGCCGCTCGCGCTGCTGCATGTACATCTGCGCAGGCACCGCAGTCTCCGTGCACGGCTGGGCGAGGGTGTGCTGTCGGTGCTGACCGAGCGTTCCGTCCAGCGGGTCTGGCGAGTGCTCCGGCCCGAGGACCGCGTGCTTCGCCTCGGCGAATCCGATCTGTTGATCGCCCTGCCCGGGATGCTCAGTGCGGGTCACGCCCGACTCGCGGCGCAGGCCCTGCAGCGTTCGCTGCTGGAGCCGATCCACATCGATGAGCTGAGCCTGCGCCTGCAGCCTGAAATCGGCCTCGCGATGGCGCCGCTGCACGGCAGCGACGCGGCGCGTCTGCAGCGGGCGGCCAGCAGCGCGGCCGAGCAGGCGCGGTCGGCGGCGGGCGGCATCGCCGAAGCGACGGGGGCATCGCCACCGCTGCTGTACTCGGAGCTGGCCCATGATCTGCGGGCCAACGCCCTCGGTGTGGAGTTCCAGCCGATCGTGCGGCTGTCCGACGGCCAGCGTGTCGGCTACGAAGCCTTGGCGCGCTGGCGGCATCCGCAGAGCGGAGAAGCAGTACCTCCCGCGCTGTTTGTGGTGCAGGCCGAGGAAGCGGGCCTGGTCGCCGAGCTCACCCGCTGGAGCCTGCAGGCGGCGCTGCGCGAATTCGCTCCACTGCACGCGACCAACCCCCGCCTGCACTGCGCACTTAACCTCTCGGCGCTGGCCTTCGGGGACAGCGGGCTGGTCGAGCAGATCGAGTCGGCGCTCGCGATCTGGGGCCTGCCACCGTCCGCGCTCTTGCTGGAGATCACCGAAACCGCCCTGCTCGACGAGCCTCGGCGCAATGCCCGCCAGCTTTCGCGGCTGCGCGCGCTGGGCATCGGCGTCGCCATTGATGATTTCGGCCAGGGCCATTCCTCGTTCGGCTACCTGCAGTTCCTTGAGCTCAGCACGCTCAAGATCGACCGCCGTTTTCTTCAGCGCATCGATAGCGAGCGCGACCGCGGCCTGCTGCAGTCGATGATCGAGCTGGCTCACCGACTGAACATGGAGGTTGTGGCCGAGGGCGTCGAGACCTTCGATGTCGCCCGCGCGCTCAAGGAACTCGGCTGTGACTGCGCCCAGGGCTGGCACTTCGGCTACCCACGCCCTGCGGCACACTGGCTGGGTGGCGGTCGCTGACGTTCGCGCGGGTCGTATCCGCCTCGTCCGCGCCGATGCAGACGGGTGCTGGTTCCGATAGCGCGTTTCCTGCCGCAGCGTTTGCCGCTGCCGCAAGCGCTCGGCGACAATGCCGGGCTTACCGCCCTGTCGCCCTTGGAAACCCTGATGCCCAGCCGCCGCGAACTCGCCAACGCCATCCGTTTTCTTTCAGCTGACGCCGTCGAGGCGGCCAAGAGCGGCCACCCCGGCATGCCGATGGGCATGGCCGACATCGCCGAAGTGCTGTGGAACGATTTCCTGAAGCACAGCCCGGGCAACCCGAAGTGGGCCAACCGCGATCGCTTCGTGGTCTCCAACGGACACGGCTCCATGCTGCTGTACTCGCTGCTTCATCTGGCCGGTTACGACTTGCCGATGGAGCAGCTCAAGCGCTTTCGCCAGCTGCATTCCAAGACCCCCGGCCACCCCGAGGCGCACGAAACCCCCGGCGTTGAAACGACCACCGGTCCGCTTGGGCAAGGGCTGGCGAATGCCGTGGGCATGGCGCTGGCCGAAAAGGTTCTCGCGCGCCGCTTCAACCGGCCCGGCCACAGCGTGGTCGACCATCGCACCTATGTGTTTCTCGGCGACGGCTGCCTGATGGAGGGCATCAGCCACGAAGCCTGTTCCTTGGCCGGCACCATGAAACTCGGGAAGCTCATCGCTTTCTGGGACGACAACGGCATCTCGATCGACGGCGAAGTGCACGGTTGGTTCACCGACGACACCGCGGCCCGCTTCGAGGCCTACGGCTGGCAGGTGATCCGTCGTGTCGACGGTCATGACCCCGAGGAAATCCAGCAGGCCATCCGCACAGCCCAGGCCGAGAGCGAGCGCCCGACCCTGATCTGCTGCCGTACCACCATCGGCTTCGGCGCGCCTACCAAGGCGGGCAAGGAGTCCTGCCACGGCGCTCCGCTCGGCAAGGACGAGATTGCCGGCGCTCGCGCCGCACTGAACTGGCCGTACGCGCCCTTCGAGATTCCGCAGGATATCTATGCCGGCTGGAGGTCGCGTGACCTCGCCGCTGCGGAGACGCAGTGGCAGAGTTTGTTCGACGCGTACGCGCAGGCGCACCCGGAGCTGGCCGCCGAGTTCGAGCGCCGCATGCGCGGTGAGCTCCCCGAGGGTTTCGCGGCGGCTGCGGACGCCTATGTCGCCCGGCTGCAGGCCGATGGTCCGACCGTGGCCTCGCGCAAGGCCTCGCAGATGACGCTGGAGGCCTTCGGGCCGCTGCTGCCGGAGCTGATCGGCGGCTCGGCGGATCTCGCCGGCTCCAACCTGACCTTGTGGAAGGGCTCCAAGGACGTCAACGCGGAGGATCCGGACGCCAACTACGTCTACTACGGCGTGCGCGAGTTCGGCATGAGCGCGATTGCCAATGGCCTTGCCCTGCACGGCGGCTTCCTGCCGTATGACGCGACTTTCCTGGTGTTCAGCGACTACTCGCGCAATGCCCTGCGCATGGCGGCGCTGATCCCGACCCACACCATTCACGTGTTCACCCACGACTCGATCGGTCTGGGCGAGGACGGCCCGACGCATCAGCCCATCGAGCATCTGGCCAGCCTGCGCATGATTCCGAACAACCAGGTCTGGCGTCCCTGCGATGCGGTCGAGAGCGCGGTCAGCTGGAAAGCGGCAATAGAGCGCAGCAATGGCCCGAGCTGTCTGGTCTTCAGCCGCCAGAACCTGCAGCACCAGCACCGCACGGCCGAGCAGGTTGCTGACATCGCCCGCGGCGGCTATGTGCTCACCGACCCGCCGGAAGCACGCTTCGATCTGATCCTGATTGCCACCGGCAGCGAGGTCGAACTCGCCATGCAGGCTGCACGTGCGCTGGAAGCGGAAGGTACCAAAGTGCGCGTGGTCTCCATGCCCTGCAGCAACGTCTTCGACGCGCAGCCGCTGGAGTGGCGCGAGGGCGTGCTGCCCTCCTGGTGCCGCAAGCGCGTCGCGATCGAGGCCGGCGTGTCCGACTTCTGGCGCAAGTATGTGGGCCTCGACGGCGCAGTGATCGGCATCGACAGCTTCGGCGCCTCGGCGCCGGCGGACCAGTTGTTCAAGTACTTCGGGTTTACGGTGGAGAAGGTGGTTGCGGCGGCCAAAGGGCTTTGATGGGTCGCTGTGCGGCGCCCGCTGACACAAACCACAGGGTGGGTCAGGACCCACCCTGTGAAATGCCGCGCGAACCCATAGGGTGGGTCTTGACCCACCGGAGCTGTACACCGCCTCGGTCCCTGTGGTGACTCAAGGCCACTGTTCCTCGCCTCGGTCCTTGTCATGCTCAGCCGCGGTGTCACAGGACTGGGGTTGCGGTGGGTCAGGACCCACCCTAGGAAATGCGGCGTACTTCGTGGACGCCCACAGCAAAATCAACAGCGCCCACAACCACCGGGGGCTTCGTTGAACTCTTCCTCGTCAATCGAAGGTGCTGATTTTCGAGCTGCGAGAAGCGCGAACATCTACTGGGGGCTTCGTTGAATTCTTCCTCGTCATTCGAGCTTGTAGGCTTCGACGCCGACGACACGCTGTGGCACAGCGAGATCCACTTCGAGCAGGCGCATGCCGAGTTCGAACGCATCGTCGGCGCGTACGTGGACCTGGCCGATGCCGGCCTGCACCAGCGCTTGCTCGACACCGAGCGTCGCAACATCAAGCTGTTCGGCTACGGTGCCAAGGGCATGTGCCTGTCGATGATCGAAACATCGATCGCGCTCACCGCCGAGCGCATCAGTGCCGCCGACATCCACCGTCTGATCGACCTCGCAAAGGGCATCCTCACCCATCCGG
>JBIJCA010000139.1:0-11302 GCA_044344935.1 Aquimonas sp.
CTGGTCGGCTGGCTCGAAAGCCAGGCAGCGGCGGTCCGCGACTTCACTGCAGGGCCAGCCGTGTGAGCCCGCGCGCCATCGTTCTCTGCGCGCTCGCTGCGATCGCCGCGATTGCCGCCGACGGGGCCGACGCCGAGGTCCGCGTGGCCGGACGGATCGACCTGCGTTCCGTCGCGACCCGTGATGGCCTGGCCTGGCCGGAGGGCGGGCCGGCCAAGCTGCGCTATGCCTCGGGCCGCGATCTCCGGCTGGCGCACGGCGTGCTGCTGCTGGGCTGGCAGAGCGACGCGCATCCCTTGGACGCCGCGATCGTGCTGCACGCCGCCGACGACCGCTCCGGTGTCGTCGACGTCACCGAGGCAAGCCTGCGCTGGCGGCCGGTTCCCGCCGGCGCGTGGCGTTCTTCGCTTCGCGTCGGTGCCTTCTTCCCCGAGGTCTCGCTGGAAAGCAGCGGTCTGGGATGGACCCCTTCGGCAAGTCTTTCGACCTCGGCCGACAACGCGTGGATCGGTGAAGAGCTGCGGACGCTCGGTATCGAAGCGACCTGGAGCCGGCCGGGCCGATTCATCGGCAGCGCCCACGATTGGCAGGTGTCTGCCGGTCTTTTCACCGGGAACGACACGGCCGGTGCGCTGCTGGCCTGGCGCGGCTGGACGGTTGGCGATCGGCTCAGCGGTCTGCGCGAACGGATCGCGCTGCCTGCGCTGCCGACCTTCGAGCCCGATGGCGGCATCCCGGAGCAGGTGCCGTGGACGAATCCGTTCCGCGAGATCGATGGCCGACCCGGCGCCTACGTGCTGCTCGGGCACGCGCACGCAAGCGGCTGGCGCAGCCGGCTGTGGCTCTACGACAACTTCGGAGACCCGAGCATCCTCAAGTCCGGCCAGTATTCGTGGCGCACCCGTTTCGTCCACGGCTGGGTCGAGCGGCGTTGGTCGAACGGATGGGCACTGGCCTTCGAGGCGATGACAGGCAGCACCCAGATGGGACCGCGCGCGATGTTGGCGGTCGACAACGACTACGCGACCAGCAGCCTGCATCTTTCGCGATCAGCGCTTGGGCTCGCCTGGGGTCTGCGGGCCGAGAGGTTCGACGTGCGCGATCGCGACGGCACCGCCGACGACCCCAACGACGAGCGCGGCAGCGGGCTGACCCTGCACGCTTCGCGGGCTTTGGCGCAGACCGGCTGGACGCTCATCGCGGAAGCCAGCCGAGTCAACAGTGAACGGCCCGCGCGGCGCCTGCTGGGGCTGCACGAGCGGCGCGACGAAACCGCCCTGTCGATCGCACTGCGACGTCACTTCTGAGGCCGCGTGCGTTCAGTGATGCAGCGTCGCCTGTGCAGCCAGAAGGGCGGATCGAAGCGCACGGCGGGCTCACGCGATCCACCGTCCATGGCTCCTCCTGTCCACTGCTTCCCCGACTCAATCAGCAGCGCCTGCAGCTGCGATCGATTTCATCAGCTGCTCGGAAGTGACCAGCCCCTGCATTCTGTCGAGCACACTGCCGTCGGGCGCAAACAGCAGCAGCTGGGTGGCACTCGCCTGATGCTGTCGCATGAACTGCTGCCCCTCAGGCCGGCCGACATCGGCGATCAGAAAATGCAGAGCATGGCCAAGGCTTTCCCGCACCTCGTCCAATTCCCGGGTCTGCTGGTTGCTGACGACGAGGTTCGGATCGTAGACGAATACCACAGCAGGCTTTCCCGCACCGATCTTGCTCAGATCCGTATCGAATCCCTTTGGCAAGCTCATCACCACAATCCCCAGCACTGCGACAAGGAAGGCCGTGATCGCGATGCGTCGCCAAGCCCTGTCGCGTCCTTCGGTGCCCTGAGCGGGTTCTTCCATAGTCATGTCCTCGAAGTTGCTGAAAAAGGTCGAGAAGGGGGCAGCTGAACGGACAGGGAGGGCTTCCATCTTGATCCTGAGGCCGCGCCCAGCTGGGGAGAGGCCATCGCAACGGCTTGCCCGGGTTGTCCAGTTCTGGTTCCTCCGCGATCACCCGCCGGATCATGGTCGACAAGGTCTGCGGCGACCGCAACCTGATCTGCATCTTCCCGAGCCCGAATGAGTGCTGCGTCGAGGTCGCGCGAATGCGCATCGATCTGTGTCCGGCGCCTGCGTCCGCTGATCGAGCGCCCCGGTGCATTCTGGCGCGCCCCGGACGTACGCACGCATCGGTTGGCCCGCGGTTCCGGGTCGATTCCTCTTTCTGGCGTCAGCCCGCGATGGTCCGTGTCGCCTGGGCGGCAGTCACGCGCGACCGGTCGTTCCGTTTGTCGAATCCGTCCGAGTGGGGTGCGGAGGGCGACGTCCTCCGGTGGCCGTGGCACCGGCGTGCGTTCACTCCCGTTGCCCAACGGACTGCCAGGATCTGCTGAAGACCATGCTTTCGCTGGACGCTCGCGCAGGCGAGGCGCTCGCGGTCGTTGTGAGCACGCTGGTCGCGAATGACCAGAGCCCCGGGCGCACCGTCGAAAGGACTCGGTGTCGAGATCGCCTGACAGCTTCGACGGCGATATCAGCTGTCTCGCGGAGGCTCCGTCCACCCACCCCACGAAGGACCGCCCATCCGCCAGAGAACACAGCCTCTTGATCGGAATGGGTTGGCTGCCGCTGCTTCTGTTCTACGTCCCTGGGGTGTGGGGGCTTTTGCGGCGAGCACAAGGAATGCGTGAGCTCCCTCGCGTGCGCACATCGCCGCTCCCCACTTCCTCTGGATACTCAGGCGGGGGCGTCCGATCCTCGACGGACAGCTGAACCTTGGGCCCAGTGCTGGCTGCTGTCGGGTTGTGGCGGGGGGCCGCTGGCCCATCCCTGATGAGACGCTTGCGCCAACTGCGACCACCCGGCAGATTGGGCCGCCAAGGCGATCGAGTCCCTGAAGCCTGTCCATGAACGCCGCTGCCGCATCTCCCGCCGCGCCGCCCCCCAGGCTGCGTTCGCCCTCAGCCGCAGACTTGCTCGTGCCACTGGTTCTGCTGCTGTGGCAGGGGGTGTTCTGGTGGGTGGTGCATACGGTCGAAAGGGCCGCACGACCGCTTGGAATGGATACCCGCGCCGAGCTGGAGTATCAGCTGCTGGATGCGCAGGGCCTTCCCACATCGACGGACAGCCTGCGCGCGGTTCGCGATGGGCTGGATGGCTATCCGGTCGCGGTGCCGCGTTCCCAGCGCAGTGCGGGCATCCGCTTCCTGGTGCCGTTCGACGTGGCGGATCCACTGCGCCCGCAGGCCTTGTTCCTGGGGATCCGCGAGCAGGTGGTGCAGATCCGATTGAATGGACATCTGCTGCAAGCCAGCGAAGCCTTGCCGCGCCTCGAAGGACTCCTGACCTCGGAGCCCGGGTTCTACGCTTTGCCAACGCAGCATCTGAAATCCGGGCGGAACGCTCTGGAGATCGACAAGGAGCTGTTTGGATTCGACAGCGCGCTGTCCGAGTTCGCCATCGGTCCCGCCGACGAGCTGGCCGAGGTGTTCCGCTGGAAAAACTTCCTGCTGACGGATCTGCCCCTGGTCGGGGTCGGGGTTCTGCTGTTCACCCTGCTGCTGTGTCAGGCCGTGAGCTGGCCGCGCGAAGACCGGCCGCGCATCCGGGCGCTGATGCTCTTGCTCGGCAGCTGTGCCTTGGCGACGGCGTTCCTGAGTTTCAGGCCGCCGGTGTCGCTGGGCGTGTTCCCGTTCATCGTGATCTGGTGTCTGATCAACGTCGCCATCGCGATGTCGATCGCGCTCTATGTCTGGTTCGACTCTCGCCTGGCGCTACGCCCCGCACGCTGGGTGTCTCCGAGCCTGTGGATACTCTCCGGATTGCTGGTGAGTGGATTCTCCGTGGCCGCCGCCGCGGAGAACCCGCGCTTCTGGCTGTTCTTGCTGATGCACAGTGGCTACTGGCTGGTTGTCGGAGTCGTGGTGTTGGCGCTGTTCGCACTGGCCTGGAGCGTCGTGCAGGATCGCGGTCAGCGCTGGTTCGAGCGCAGCGTGCTGGCCCTGTGCTTCAGCGCGATGGCCAAGGACCGTTTGGGCAGCATCTACGATCTGCACTCGCCGCTGGACGCCGACTTGCCGCTGAGCCTGCCGTGGTCTCCCCTGGTAGGCGCCTTTCTCGGTCTGTCCATGGTGTTTGCACTTGCACGCGAGGCGGCGCAGGCGCGCCGCACCGTGCTGGATGCCAATCGCGCGCTGACCCACGCCCTTGCTGAACGTGAAGCCGAGTTGGTGGCGAGCTTCGAAGAGCGCAACCGGATCCTGCGGCGCAGTGCGGTGCTGGAAGAGCGCGGCCGCATTGTGCGGGACATGCACGATGGCGTGGGCGGGCAGCTCGTCAACCTGCAGGCCCGGCTGCGCACGCAGCCGCTGGACCGGCAGACACTCAGCGCCGCGCTGGACGACAGTCTGAGTGATCTCCGGCTCATCGTGGATGCGCTGGATACGGCAGAGGACGGGCTGCATGACGCACTGCTGGCCTTCGAACGGCGCCTGCGCCAGCAGGTGGGCGACGTGCGCATCAGCGCGGAGTATCGGATGGGCGATGCGCCGGATCAGTTCGGTGCGCGAATCACACTGCAGGTGCTCCGCATTCTCCAAGAGGCTGTCAGCAACGCCCTTCGGCATGGCCAGGCCAGCGAGTTGCGGATCAGTGCCGGGCTGGATGCCGCCAGCCAGCGTCTGCAGCTGGAGTTGCTGGACAACGGCTGCGGTCTGACTCAGGGCGCGCCCGCAGGGCTCGGCTTGATAAACATGCAGCAGCGCGCCGCCGCCATCGGTGCGCAGCTGCAGGTGAGCTCCGAGTCCGCGGGAACACGGGTCAGCCTGCTGCTTCCGGCGCTGGCTCCGGACGCGGCGCGCATGCACGAACGCGGAGATTCCACCCGGTAGTCAGTCGCTGGGCGACGTGGCAGGCTTGCGAACCTCGCGCTTCCGATGTTCTGCCACCCATGTCCGTTCGTGTTGCCATCCTCGAGGACGACCCGCAGGTCGCGCAGCGGCTCGCCGAGTTGTTGGGCGAGACGCAGCTGCATCGGCTGGTCTGGCTGGCCACCGATCTTCAGCAGGCGCGCGCTCGATTGGCCGACCCGTTCGATGTGCTGCTGCTGGATCTGGGTCTGCCGGACGGACGCGGCACCGAGCTGATTCCGCTGGTGCGAGCCGCGGCGCCGCAGGCCTACATCGTGGCGTTCACCGTGTTCGACGACGAGTCGCATGTGATCGAGGCCATCGAAGCGGGGGTGGATGGCTACGCCTTGAAGAACTGCAGCAGTGAACAGCTGATCGAGGTTCTGGATGGGGTGATGCGCGGCGAATCCCCGATTTCGTCGGCGGTCGCCGGGTATCTGCTGAAGCGCTTGCGCCGCACCGAGCGGTCCAATGCATCGCCCGGGCACGCGCAGGAGCGGGCGCCGGGTCTGATGGAGCTGACCCCGCGCGAGCGGGATGTGCTGGAGATGCTCGCGCGCGGCTTGTCCTATCGGGAGACCGGACAGGCCTTGGGTATCGGCAGCAGCACCGTGGCCCATCACGTGCGCAGCCTCTACCCCAAGCTGGCCGCCAACTCGCGATCCGAAGCTGTTTTCAACGCTGTGCGTGACGGGGTGATTCGCCTGTAGTCGGCGCTGAGCTTGAAGACCTCGGGCGTCGCGCGACCGTGCGGTCGGCCTCCGAGGAGATCAGCCCAAGGCGGGCAGGACGATCAGGGACGGCACGGCTCTTCTGATGGCTGCGTGCATGTATCCAGCGGCGACGGCTCGACGTCGACATCGCTGTGGGCGCGTTGGCTCGGGCGCGATAAGCCGAGCCGTCGATATCGGCATACCCGCCGGTATGGGGCTTGCAGCGGCGCCGTAGGCGGATGTGTGAACGCGAACTCCACTATCATTCACCGCCCTTGAATGGCTCCGCCCCCAGAGCCAAGAAGCCCCGCCATGTCGACCGCTGACCGCACCCTGCTGGACCCCATTCTCGACGCCTTGAATTCGCGCCTGCCTGCGCCACGGCAGGCTGATGCCGCCGCGTTCGCCCGGCGTTTCTTCGGACGCATGCCCGCCGATGAGCTGGCCGCGCGGGCGCCCGAGCTGTGGGCTGCGCTGATCGCCGACCTGCTGGAGTTCATGCGCGAGCGCCGCCCGGGCGCGCCCAAGCTGCGCACCTTCAACACCCAGTCGGGCGAGGGCTGGGACAGCGCGCATACGGTCATCCAGATCGTCAATGACGACATGCCCTTCCTGGTCGACTCAGTGAGCATGGCGATCGCCTCCTGCGATCTGCAGCTGCACGCGATCGTGCATCCGGTGGTGCAGGTGCAGCGTGACCCCGGTGGGCATGTCCTGAACATGGGGACGCACGGCGCCGACGAATCGGTGATGCATCTGGAGATCGATCGGCTGGCTGAGCCGGAAGACCTGCGGCGCGTGCAGGAGGCAGTGCTCAAGGCGCTGGCCGATGTGCGCAGCTGCGTCCGCGACTGGCCGCAGATGCGCGAGCGCCTGCTGTCGACGATCGCCTCGATGGACGCCCAGCCGATGCCGATCAGCGAAGAAGGCCGGCGCGAGGCACAGGAATTCCTGCGCTGGGTCGCCGATGACCACTTCACCTTCCTCGGTTACCGCGAGTATCGCCGCGACAATTCGAGTGGCGAAGATCTGCTGTATGCGGTGCAGGGCACGGGTCTCGGCATCCTTGCGGGCAAGGATGCGAGCGCCAAGCCGCGTCCGCTGAAGACCCTTGCCGCCACCCACATGCCGCAGTCCGGCGCGGTCGCGGCGCTGATCCTGACCAAGACCAACGCGCGCAGCTCGGTGCATCGCCCCGGCTACATGGACTACATCGGCGTACTGGTGTTCGACGAGAGCGGTCGGCCGGTGTCGGAGCACCGCTTCCTCGGCCTCTACACTTCCAGCGCCTACGCCTCGCGGCCCTGGACCATTCCGCTGGTGCGGCGTCGCTACGAGCACGTCATGCGCGAATCCGGGTTGGCGCCGAACAGCCACAGCGGCAAGTCCTTGCGCCATATCCTCGAAACCTTGCCGCGCGACGAGCTGTTCCAGGCCGAGGAAGACGAGCTCTACGGAACCTCGATGGGCATCCTCGCCCTGCAGGAGCGCTCACGTACCCGGCTGTTCCTGCGCAGGGATCGCTACGGCCGCTTCTACTCGGTGCTGCTGTACATCCCGCGCGACCGCTACAACACCGACGTGCGCCTGCGCGCCGAGGCCCTGCTGCGCGACGCGCTGAACGGCGAGCGCCTGGACACCAACGTACAGATGGGCGATTCACCGTTGGCCCAGCTGCACATGATCGTGCGTCCGCGCAGCGGCGAGTCGCTGGAAGTCGATGTCGCCGCGATTGAAACCAAGCTGACCCAGATCGTGCGCAACTGGCATGACGAGCTGCGCGATCTTCTGGTGCAGCGCCTGGGCGAAGAGCGTGGCCTGAAGCTCACCCAGCGCTACGGCAAGGCGCTGCCGGTCGGCTACATCGAACAGGCATCGCCCGAGATCGCCGCCGCCGATGTCGAGCAGGCCGCCGCCCTGCACGGGCCGGAAGACCTGCGCCTGCGCCTGTATCGCAGCAGCCGCGAGACCGGTTCGCGGCTGCGTTTCAAGCTGTTCCGCTACGGCAGCCCGATCGTGCTGTCGGATGCGCTGCCGATGATGGAGAACATGGGGCTGCGGATCCTGTCGGAGCATCCCTTCGAGATGGTGGTCGGCACCGAGTCGATCTTCATCCAGGATTTCGAGGTCGTCAGTGCGCAGGAACAGATCGGCTTCGGTGGCCTTGACGTCGAGACGCTGCGCGGCCGCTTCGAGGATGCCTTCGAGCACGTCTGGCGCGGCCAGGCCGAAAGCGACGGTTTCAACGCCCTGATCCTCACCGCCGGGCTCGACTGGCGCCAGGTCGCCATGCTGCGCGGCTACTGCAAGTACCTGCTGCAGGCCCAGGCGCCGTTCTCGCAGCCCTACATGGAGGCCACGCTCAACCGCTACCCGCTGGTGGCGCGCGTGCTGGTCGAGTATTTCCACGGACTGTTCGACCCGTTCCGCCTGCGTGAGTCCGCCAGCGAGCGCGCCGAAGGCGCCGCACTGCTGCGCGCGAGCCTGCTCGGCGTGGCCGGCGCCGAGCCGGATGAAACCGTGCTGGCCCAGATCGAAGCCCTGGCCGCGGCCCGCGCGGCCGATTCCGGGGCTCTGGTCGATGCGGGCGACGATGCCCTCAGCGCGCTGCTGGAGAGTGTGTCCAGCCTCGACGAGGATCGCATCCTGCGCAGTTTTCTGGGGGTGATGCAGGCGACCCTGCGCACCAGCTATTTCCAGCGCCCGGACGGCAAGCATCGCGACTACATCAGCTTCAAATTCGACCCCAGTGCGGTGCCCGAGCTGCCCAAGCCCCGCCCTTACCGCGAGATCTTCGTGTATGGCCCGCGGGTCGAAGGCGTGCACCTGCGCTACGGCCCGGTGGCGCGCGGCGGCCTGCGCTGGTCGGATCGACGCGAGGATTTCCGCACCGAGGTGCTGGGCCTCGTCAAGGCGCAGATGGTCAAGAACACCGTCATCGTGCCGGTCGGCGCGAAGGGCGGCTTCTACGCCAAGCGGCCGCCGATCGGCGGTGACCGCGATGCCATCCTCGCCGAGGGCATCGCCTGCTATCGCCTGTTCATCAACGGCCTGCTGGACATTACCGACAACCTCAACGAGGCCGGCGTGATCCATCCGCAGGACGTGGTGCGCCGCGATGCTGACGACCCGTATCTGGTCGTCGCCGCCGACAAGGGCACCGCGACGTTCTCCGACATCGCCAATGCGATCTCACTGGAGCACGGCTTCTGGCTGGGCGATGCCTTCGCTTCGGGTGGCTCGGTCGGATACGACCACAAGGGCATGGGCATTACCGCCAAGGGCGGCTGGGAGTCGATCAAGCGCCACTTCCGCGCCATGGGTCGCGATTCGCAAACCCAGGACTTCACCTGCGTCGGCGTCGGTGACATGTCGGGTGACGTGTTCGGCAACGGCATGCTGCTGTCGAAGCACATCCGTCTGCTGGCGGCGTTCGACCACCGGCATGTGTTCCTGGATCCGAACCCCGATGCGGCGAAGAGCTTTGTCGAGCGCGAGCGCATGTTCAGGCTGCCGCGCTCGTCCTGGGATGACTACGACAAGGGATTGATCAGCGAGGGCGGCGGCGTCTACTCGCGCGGCCTGAAGTCGATTCCGCTCAGCCCCCAGGTGCGCGCGGCGCTGGGTATTGCCGAGGAGGTCTCCGCGCTGTCGCCGAACGAGCTGCTCACCGCCATCCTGAAGGCCCCGGTCGATCTGCTGTGGAACGGCGGCATCGGCACCTATGTCAAGGCGGGCAGCGAGACCCATGCCGATGTGGGCGACCGCGCCAACAACGCGATCCGCGTCAACGGCAGCGAGCTGCGCTGCCGGATGGTGGGCGAGGGCGGCAACCTCGGCATGACCCAGAAGGGCCGCATCGAGGCGGCGTTGAACGGCGTGCTGCTCAACACCGATTTCATCGACAACTCCGCCGGCGTCGACACCTCGGACCACGAGGTCAACATCAAGATCCTGCTGAACGATGCGGTGACCCGCGGCGAGCTCGGCACGCCGGACCGCAATGTGCTGCTGGCTGAAATGACTGGCGAGGTCGAGCAGCTCGTTCTGTTCGACAATTACCGCCAGAACCAGGCCATCAGCATGATGGAGCGCATGAGCGTGTATCGCCTGGGCTCCAAGCAGCACTTCATCCGCACCCTCGAAAGTCAGGGCCTGCTCGATCGGCAGCTGGAGTACCTGCCGTCCGACACCGAGTTCGCCGAGCGCAAGGCGCGCGGCCTAGGCCTGACCCGGCCCGAGCTTTCCATCCTGCTCTCGTATTCCAAGATCGTTTCCTTCCAGCAGCTGCTGGAGTCCGACGTACCGGAAGATCCCTACCTCTCGAAGGAACTGGTGCGTTACTTCCCGCAGGCCCTGCAGGAGCGCTACGCCGAGCACATGCAGCGCCACCGCCTGCGCCGCGAGATCATCGCCACCGCGGTCACCAATTCGATGGTCAATCGGATGGGCGCGACCTTCCTCCTGCGCATGCAGGAGGACACCGGGCGCACGCCCGCGCAGATCGCCAAGGCGTACAGCATCGCTCGCGAAGTGCTGGACGCGCGCGCCCTGTGGGCCGACATCGATGCGCTGGACCTCAAGGTGCCCGAAGCCGCGCAGATCGACGCGCTGCTGGAAATCTGGGCGCTGCTGCGTTCGATGACGCGCTGGCTGCTGAACCGTCCGGGCGATCGTTTCGATATCGCCGATGCCGTCGGCCGCTATCAGCCGGGCACCGAGGCGCTGCGTGCAGCGCTGCCGGAGATCCTCGCCGAAACCGATCGCGTGCGTTTCGCCGATGCCCGCGCCCGCTGGCTCGATGCCGGCCTGCCGCAGCCGCTGGCACAGCAGCTGGCCTCGCTGTCGATGCTGTACTCGGCGCTCGACGTGGTCGAGGTGGCGAGCGTGCACAGCCTGCCGGTGCCGGACGTCGCGCGCGTCTACTCGGGTCTCGGCGAGGCCCTGCATCTGCAGTGGCTGCTGCAGAAGATCGAGGAGCTGCCGGTCGACGGGCGTTGGCACGCGCTGGCGCGCGGCTCGATGCGCGACGAAATGCAGCAGCAGCAGGGTGCGCTGGTCGTGCAGGTGCTGCAGTTCGGACGCGGCGATGTCGGCAAGCGACTCGCCGGCTGGCTGAGTCGCGACGATGCGGCGCTGAAGTTCACCCTTGGCATGTTCGCCGACATGCGCACCCAGTTCGCCATGGATTACCCCACGGTCTCGGTAGCGGTGCGTCGTCTGGCCCAGCTCGCATCGGCCGGAAGCGCCTGATGGCCGGTCCCAGCGGCGGCGCGGCCCTGTGGTCAAGGGCCGTGGCCGTGCTGCCGGCTGGGAAGGGGCGGGCCGCCTGTGTCATGGTGGCAGCCTGCAGTCCGGACGCGCTGCGAAGCACGTCCGGATGACTCCCTGAACTCCACGGCACAGGATCCTAGCCATGCGCATCGCAGTGCTTGCCAGTCGAACCCCCGAGGCGCAGGCCGCACGGACCGAGCTGGAGGTGCTGCACCCGCCGGTCGAGCTGGATCAGGCTGAAGCCGTGGTCGCGATCGGTGGCGACGGTTTCATGCTGCAGACCCTGCACCGCACGCAGTCACTCGGCGTGCCGGTGTTCGGCATGAAGACCGGCAGCGTTGGTTTCCTGATGAACGCCTGGCGCCCCGAGGGCCTGATCGAGCGCATTCGCGAGGCCCACGCCGCCGTGCTGCGGCCG
>JBIJCA010000177.1:0-9642 GCA_044344935.1 Aquimonas sp.
CGCCAGACCAAGCAGGCGGCCAAGGTGCGCATCCGGCTGAACAATGCGGTGCGGCTTGAGGAGCTGGTCTGCGACGGCATCATGGTGGCGACGCCGGCCGGTTCGACCGCCTACAACCTGTCCGCGCACGGGCCGATTTTGCCGCTGGACAGCCAAGTGCTGGCGTTGACGCCGATCAGCCCCTTTCGCCCGCGACGCTGGCGCGGGGCGATCCTGCGCTCCGACGTCGAAGTGAGCTTCGAGATTCTCGACCACTACAAGCGACCGGTCAGCGCCACCGCGGATTCCACCGAGATCCGCGATGTCGTCGAAGTGCGCATCCGCCAGAGCCCGGATCGCACCGTGCGTCTGCTGTTCGACCCTGAACACAACCTCGAGGAGCGGATCCTCGCCGAGCAGTTCGAGGCTTAGCGGCCAGCGGCAGGCAGCCTGCTCGCGTTCTCGGCCTGCGGCCTACCCGCCGGACGGTGCCCGGTGCTGCAGCGACTGCGCCGCCGCCAGCACATCACTGAAAACGCCCGCGGCCGTCACCTCCGCGCCGGCGCCTGGGCCGCGCAGGGTCAGCGGTGGCTGCTGCTGCAGGTCGGTGCGGATCTCCAGCACGTTCTCGCGCGGCCGCGCAGTCGCGAGCACATCGTCAGCGCGCAGCGACGCGATGCTGACGCGGCCGCCTGTCGCATCGACTTCCCCGACCACCACCAGACGCTCGCCGCGCGCCGTGGCCCGCTGCACGCGCTGCGCCCAGATCGCGTCCTCCGCGCGCAGCGCCTGTTGCAGCGAGTCGCCAGGCTGAACGTGCGCGCCACTCAGCGGCTCGACCTTGATCTGCGCGGGCTCCAGCTCGAAGCCGGCTTCGCGGCCAAGAATCAGCAGCTTGCGGGCGACGTCCTGGCCCGACAGATCTTCGAGCGGGTCCGGCTCGGTGTAGCCCAGCTCGCGCGCTTCAATCACGGCGTCGGAGAAGGCCACGCCCTCATGCAGGCGCGACAGCAGGTAGGACAGCGAGCCCGACAGCAGGCCGCGGATCCCGAGCACGCGCTCGCCGCGCAGGCGCAGATCGCGCAGCGGGCCCAGCACGGGGATGGCTGCGCCGACCGTGGTCTCGTAACGCCAGGGGGTGTGCTGTGCCTGCGCCTGCAGGGCCCGGTAGAACGCCCAGGGGCGTGCGCCCGCATGCTTGTTCGCCGCCGCGATCGCGACCCCGCGTGCGAGCAGGGCAGGATAGCCGGTGGCGACCTCGTCGCTGGCGGTGCAGTCCACCGCAACCGTGGCCTCGTCATGGCCGAGGCGTGTCCACAGCTGATCGAGATCGCCGGCGCTGCGCGGCGCCAGCAAGTGTTCAAGCGATATGGGGTCGAGGCCTTGCGTGTGCTCGGCGAGGCCGCGGCGATCGTAGGCGGCGCGCAGCCGGAGATCGATGCCCAGGCTCAGCCGGAGATGTTCATGGCGCTCCGCCAGACGCTGGCGGAAAGCGCTGCCGACCCGGCCGCGAGCGCCGATCAGGACGACGTCGATGCGTTTGGGCCTTGCGGCGATGGTGCAGACGGGGAGGGCGGGCATGGTCGGGAATGGCGATCGGGGCGGGCGCCAAATCAGAGCACACATCCATCGCGATGAAAAGATATGTTTTGCCCCATGCCGGTCCGTATGGCGGCGCGGGGTCCTGCTGATGGTGGGCCAGGGCCCACCCTATGCACGAACGTCGATAGGGCGGACCCTGGCCCACCATAAGCACGAAGGTCGATAGGGTGGGCCCTGGCCCACCATGAGCACGAAGGTCGATAGGGCGGGCCCTGGCCCAACATAAGCACGAAGGTCGATAGGGTGGGCCCTGGCCCACCATGAGCACGAAGGTCGATAGGGTGGGCCCTGGCCCACCATGAGCTCCACGCTCGCCCCGGTCGCCAGGCGCGGTGCCTCGGCCCACCGGGAGCGCAATGCTTGCTCCGATCCGATCGGTGCGCGCGGGGCTGCGACCCAAACGGCGGCGCGTTGGCGCCTCAAGGCCTCTCTTCCACCAACCACTTGATCAGCTCGGACAGCACCGCTGCGCTGGCCGCATTGAAGGCCTCCACGACATTGGCAGCGTCGCTGCCGCGCACCTCGGCCGAGGCCTCGAAGCTGCGCTCGGCGACGATCCGCTGGCGCGCGTCCACCCGCTTGGCATGAAAGTGGACGCGCACTTCACTGCGCTCGACGGCGTACTCGAACGCACGCAGTTCGCCCAGCAGGCGCTCGTCGCCGGCCAGCGCGTCGCGGGCGCGGCCTGCGCGGAGACGGCCGTCGTCTTCAATGCTGCGAATCAGCGTGCGCTGCCACAGCTGAGGCAGGGGTTCACTCCAGCGTGCGCCGCGCAACAGTCCGAACTCGTCGGGGCCAGCGCGTACTACCACGCGGTCCGAGTCGAGCAAGCCCGACGCGACGGGGGTTTCCACCAGCAGCTGACGCTGCGATGCGCTTGAGGGGTTCGCCGCCGTCTCGATCGACAGGGCGAACACACGCGCCTGGCCCTCGCGGGCCTGCGGCAAGGCGCAGGCCGACAGCGCGCAGATCACGCCGAAGAGACAGAGCCGCGCCAGCGCGGCGAGTGGGTTTGCAGGCGGTCTCGATGCACTCATTGCGGGTCGTACTCCTTGGGCTGATCGCGGCCCAGCAGCAGGCCGGAAGCGTCGCGTTCGATGCGCTGGCTGAGCGAGGACAGGCGCGACAGCGTTTCTCGAAGTTCGGCCAGCGTCGGCGCGAGCTGCGGCAGGCCCTGCTCGCCGAAGCGCTCGATCGCCTCGCGGTTGTCCTCGACCAGCTGCTGGGTGCTTTCGGCCAGGCGGCGGGTGGCGTCGAGGGTGTCGCGCAGGTTGCCCACGATGGCTTCGGCATCGCTGGCAAGCAGGCCATCGGTGCGTTCGGCGATCGAGTCCAGCCGCTTCAGCAACAGCTCGGCCTGCGCCAGCGAGGTGCGCAGTGACTGCCCCGCCGCAGCAAGATCGTCCAGCGCGCGGCCGATGCCGTCGCCGTGTTCGGCCAGGGTCGCGCTGAGCGATTCGATGTGCGCCAGGGTGGCGCTGACCTTGCCGACGTTGTCTTCGCTGAGCAGGCTGGAGGCGCGCGCGAGCAACTGATTGACGTTCAGCACCACGTCCTCGCCGGAGGCGAAGAGTTTGGCCAGCGCCGAGTCCTCGGCGACGATCTGCGGCACCGCATCGCCTTCGCCGACCAGGATCGGCGCCTCGGCGCTACCGCCGCCGAGCTGGATGATGGCGACGCCGGTCAGGCCGGTGAAGGTGAGCTTGGCCGTGGTATCGGTCTTGACCGGGGTGTCGCCGGCCACGCGGATGCGCGCCACCACGGTGCCGGGATCGTTCACCGCCAGCTGCAGTCTGCGCACCTCGCCGACCTGGATGCCGCTGTATTGAACGGCTGAGCCGACCGTAAGGCCGGTGACGGCTTCCTTGAACAGCACGTCGTAGTAGGTCCACTCGCGGTCCAGCGAGAGCTTGCCCAGCCAGAGCACGAACAGGAAGGCGAGGACCAGCACGGCCAGCGCGAAGCTGCCGATCAGGACATGACTGGCGCGGGTTTCCATGGCTCAGCTCCTTGTGGCCAGTGTCTGCGCGCGCGCGCTGCGTCCGCGCGGCCCGGTGAAGCATGCGCGGATCCACGGATGCGGATGCGCTTCAACCACCTCGATGCGATCGGCGACCTGCACGCGGCCGTCCGCCAGCACCGCCACGCGGTCGCAGATCGCATACAGGCTGTCGAGGTCGTGGGTGACCAGAAACACGCTCAGGCCGAGCGCCGCGCTCAGGGTGCGGATCAGCGCGTCGAAATCGGCGGCGCCGATCGGGTCGAGCCCCGAGGTGGGTTCGTCAAGAAACAGGATCTCGGGGTCGAGCGCCAGCGCGCGCGCCAGCCCCGCGCGCTTGCGCATGCCGCCGGAGAGCTGGCTCGGGTACTTGTGCGCGGCATCCGCCGGCAGGCCGGCAAGCCGGATCTTGAGCAGTGCGAGTTCATCAAGCAGATCGAGCGGCAGGTCGTAGTACTCCAGCAGCGGCACCTTGACGTTTTCGATCACGGTCAGCGAGGAGAACAGAGCGCCGTCCTGGAACAGCAGCCCGAAGCGGCGCTCGTAGGGGCGGCGCGCCTCCTCGTCCAGATACGTCGTATCTTCGCCGAACAGTCGAACCGTGCCGCCGTCGGGCTGCTTCAAGCCCACGATCGAGCGCAGCAGCACCGACTTGCCGGCGCCCGAGCCACCGATCACGCCCAGCACCTCGCCGCGATAGAGATCCAGATCGACGCCGTCGTGCACGCGCTGCGCACCGAACTGCGAGATCAGCCCACGCACTTCGATCACCGCCTCCCGCGTGGGCGCATTCATACGCCCAGCTCCATGAAGAAGAGCGCGAACAGCGCATCGAACACGATCACCAGAAAGATCGACTGGACCACGGCTGACGTGGTATGGCGGCCCACCGACTCGGCGCTGCCGGCGACCTTCATGCCCTCCAGGCAGCCAACCACGGCGATCAGGAAGGCGAAAATTGGCGCCTTGACCATGCCCACCCAGAAGTGGCGGATCTCGGTCATCTCGTAAAGCCGGCTGACGAACATGCCGGGACTGATGTCGAGCGCCGCTGAACCCACCAGGGCGCCGCCGAGCAGGCCGCTGATCATGCCGATGAAGGTCAGCAGCGGCAGCATCACCATCAGGGCCAGCAGGCGCGGCAGGACCAGGAGCTCAATCGCATCGAGCCCGAGCGCGCGGATCGCATCGAGCTCTTCGCGGCTCTTCATCGAGCCGATCTGCGCGGTGAAGGCGCTGCCCGAGCGCCCGGCCAGCAGGATGGCCGTCAAAAGCACGCCGAATTCGCGCAGGAAGGAATACGCCACCAGCTCGACGGTGAAGATCGAGGCGCCGAAATCGCGCAGCACGGTGGCGCCGAGAAAGGCCACCACCGAGCCGACCAGAAAGGTCAGCAGGGCAACGATCGGAACCGCATCGAGCCCGGTCTGCTCCATGTGGAAGACGGTCGAGGTCAGGCGCAGGCGGCGGCGTCCGCCCAGCACTTTGGCCAGGGTCAGCAGGGTGAGGCCAACGAAGCCCAGCAGCTGTCGGGAGTCATTCCAGAATCGCTCGATCGCAGCACCCATGCGCGCGAGCACCACGACAAAGCCATGCGGCTTGGCCTTGGGCGCGCCCGCGGCGCTACGGCGATCGATCAGCAGGCGCAGCAGCTCCGCGTCGGCAGGGCGGAGGCCCTGCAGTCGATCAATCGCAGCCTCGTGCCCGGTGCGCTTGAGCAGCCTCAGCAGGATCAGCGCGCCGCAGGTATCGAGCCGACCCAGTCCGCTGCAGTCGAAAACGGCCGCGTCTTCGATGCGCCCAAGTGCTTCTGACGCCGCCGCCAGCGGGCGTGCCTGCGCCAGCGTCCAGTCGCCAACCACAGCGAAGCCGAGCGCGGTGCGCTCGATGCGGGCGGGCAGGGCGGGGCGATCGGACATGCGACCGAACATAGCATCGTCGCGGACGGGCCGGGTTTGGCTTGGCTCAAGTCGCGCAGGGCTACGCGAAGATCCGCGCGCAGTTAAAGCCCGCGCTTTGCTCCCCTCTCCCCTTGTGGGAGAGGGGCGGGGGGAGAGGGGGTGGCCTTGCGCGAGACTTCATCCCCCTTTCCCCAACCTGCCTTCGCTTCGCTCGGGCTCCCGAGAGCGTCGGCTGCCACCGGCAGCCGACAAGCGCTCGCCTCCGCTTCCCACAAGGGGAGAGGGGCTTGGTGCTCCGCTCGGCCAGTGGCACGGAGCCGGGTAGGTTGAGGCAAGCCGAAGGCGCGTACCAACGTCGTGGCGTCGATGCGTGCTGCAAGTGCTGTGTTGGGCCGAGCGGGACTAGGCCCCAGCGGCTCGGCTAACTGCTCAGCTTGGCCCCCACCAAAACCAGAGTCTGGACTCTTGGTGCCGGCCAGCGCCGATCGCGTAGTCGCCCTGTTTGGCTGGAATCGCCGCCACGCCCTCGCGCAACCGGTCAAGCCAGTGCACGCCGGCGCTCAGCGTCGCAGACTCCGAATCGCTGGAAAGGCGCCAGTGTTCGGGGGATGGATCATGTTGTATCAGCCAGAAGTGCGGCGCGAACCACGCGGCTGACCGATTGTTGGGAGCCGCGAGTTGGTCCGGGGACGGCGCAGAGACGCGCAACTTGCAGGCGCTGTCCGGGTGTCCGCGCAATGTGTCGATTAGTTCCAGGAGTGAGGCGCACCCATCGTTATCCGCGTTGAGATGCCAGCCCGGAAAGCTCCTCTGGTTCTCGGTGTAGCGCCACAGCGAGATCCTGCCCTGCTGATCCCAGTTGGCCCTGCTGCTCAACACTCAACGCCGCCAGCCATCACGAGGTCGCTCGACGTCTCCAGCGCTGTCCCGATGGCTATTCCCAGGCCCTTGGCCAGGGTCGCCAGCGACATGCTCGGCGCACCCGGATGACGGCAGGCCTGCTCCGGCAGGTACGGGATATGGATGAAGCCGCCGCGCACGTCCGGCCGCTGCGTCGCGAGGTGATGCATCAGGGCGAAGAACACGGCGTTGCACACGTAAGTGCCGGCCGAGAGCGAGAGCTCGGCGGGCACGCCGTGCTGGTTCAGGCTGGCGTGAATGGCCTTGACCGGCAGCGTCGAGAAGTAAGCCCTGGGTGCCGTCTCGATCAGCGCGCGGTCGATCGGCTGCGCGCCGGCGTTGTCGGGGATGCGGGCGTCCGCCAGGTTGATCGCCACCCGCTCCACCGACAGCCGCGCACGACCGCCGGCCTGGCCCACGCAGACCACCAGCGAGGGCTGAGTCCGCTCGATCGCTTCGAGCAGCGCGCGTGGTCCGCCTTCAAAGCACACGGGCAAGGCCGCGGGCTCGACCCGATGGCCGGCGATGCGCTCGCCTGAGAGCTCATGCAGCACTTCCAGCGCGGGGTTGATGGCCTCGCCGCCGAAGGGCTCGAAGCCCGTCAGCAGCACCCGCGGGCGTGCGGCCATCAGTAGCTGGACGCCAGCACCTGGGTGCTGACCGCAACGAAGTGGAAGCTGCTGCCGGCAAGCACGAACATGTGCCAGATCGCGTGCGAGTACGGCAAGGAGTCGCGGTGGTAGAACAGGGTGCCCAGCGTGTAGGCCACGCCGCCCGCCAGCAGCCAGACGATGGTGCTGGTGGACAGCTCCTCCATCATCGGCCCGAAGGCGATCACGATCAGCCAGCCCATGGCGATGTACATCATCGTCGACAGGCGCGGGAAACGACCGGTGAAGAACAGCTTGAAGACCACGCCAAGCACCGCCAGCACCCAGATGACCGCGAACAGGGTCCAGCCCCAGCTGTCGCGCAGGCCGAGCAGGGTGAACGGCGTGTAGGTTCCGGCGATCAGCAGAAAGATCGCGCAGTGATCGAGCACCTTCAGGCGCTCCTTGAGCCGCTCGTGGCGCGCCGCGTGGTAAAGGGTGGAGGCGATGTAGAGCAGAATCAGCGTCACCACGAACACGATGGCACTGGCGAGCTGCCAGCCGTCACCCCAGAGGGCGGCGAGGGTGATCAGCACCGCACCCGCGGCTGCGCTGGCGAAGGCGCCAACGCCATGGGTGAGCGCATTGAACAGTTCTTCGCGGTGCAGGCGATGGGCGAGGTGCATGTCGGTCCTGTGCATGGCTCTGGCTGCCTAAGCGGTCGACCCGCCGGATTCTGGCACAGACGCGGCGCCAGCGAGTTAGCATACCGACCGGTGTACTAATTGAGGGACCTCCCGATGGATACCGTGCAGCCCGTGTTCACCACCGTGCGTGTGCGCAGCGCTGATGGCGCCGAGTCCGATCTTCGTCTGGTGACGCCTGCCGAGCCCCGATGCGCGCTCTATCTGCTGCCTGCACTGGGCGTGGGCATTCGCCCCAACGAAACGTTCGCGGCTGCGCTGGCCGAGCGCGGTGTTGCCGTGGCAATCCACGAATGGCGTGGACTCGGTGCCAGCAACCTGCGGGCCTCAAGGCGCTGCGACTGGGGCTATCGGGAGCTGCTGGAGATCGACATCCCGGCTGGGCTTGCGGCCGCGCGTTCGGCGCTGCCGCCACTGCGCTGGTCGATCGCGGGGCATAGTCTCGGTGGTCAACTGGCGCTGATCCAGGCCGCACTGCACCCCGAGGCCTTCGAACGGGTTCACCTGCTCGCCAGCGGCATGCCCGACTGGCGCGCCTACCCGCGTCTGCGCGGGCTGGGCATCTGGGCGGCCCTGCATTTCATGCCGCTGTCGGCGATCGTGCTTGGCCATTACCCCGGCGAGCGTCTGGGCTTCGCCGGTCGCGAAGCGCGTGGGCTGATCCGCGACTGGTCGCACAGCGGACGTCGGGCGCGCTACCGCGTCCGCGACGGGCGCTCCGATCCCGAGCATGCCCTGCGCGCGTTCGCAGGCGAAGTCCGCGCCCTGCACATGGCTTCGGATTGGCTGTGCCCGCGACCAGCGCTGGATGCGCTCGCCACGAAGACGCCGCACGCGCATTGGCGCGTCGACACGCTGCATGACGAAGACTTCGCACCACGGCGCGCCGATCACTTCGGCTGGCTGAAGTCGCCCGCGCCCGTGGTGGATCGAATGCTGGCGGCTTGAAGAGTACAAGGCGCCGCAGGGCTGAACGTCGCCACCTGTATGGGGTGGCTCTTGACCCACAAGGCCTCACCGAACCCCGCCCGCAACCGACCCGCGCGATCCTGCATAGGGTGGGTCTTGACCCACCAAGGCCTCGCCGAACTCCGCCCGCTCTGCGTCCCTGCCGCTTTCGGCTTTCCCGCGGCCGTGGAACACTGCGGCCCTTCCATGTCTTGACCTGAACCACCCATGCACATCTTCGGCATTGGCCTGCACATCCTGATCGCACTGTTTTTCGCCATCCATGCGTTGCGGACCGGGCGCGAGCTGTACTGGCTGTTCGTCCTCTTCATGTTCCCGCTGCTCGGCAGCGTGGTGTACGGCCTCGCCGTGTGGCTGCCCGAGCAGCGCGGCACCCGCGCCTTCCGCAAGGTCAAGCGCGCCGCCGGCGAGCTGCTGAACCCCGGCCGCGAGCTGCGGGAGGCGCGCGAGGCGCTGGACGCCACGCCCAGCCCGGCCAACCATCTGCGGCTGGCGGACGCGCTGCTGACTACGGGCCAGGCGAGCAAAGCTCTGGAGCACTACGAACAGGCTCGGCGTGGAGTACACGCCGATGATCCCGAGATCGAAGTCCGGCACGCCGAAGCCCTGCTGGAAGCCGGTCGCGCAGACGAAGCCCGGCAGCTGCTCGACGCACTGATCCAGCGCCGCCCGGAGTTCCGATCGCCCCGCGGGCATCTTGTCTACGCGCGTGCCGTCGCCGCCGCTGGCGAGCGTGAGCGCGCGCGCGAGGAATTCGACGCGTTGATCGAGGGCTTCGCTGGCCTCGAAGCCCGGACCCGCTACGCCGAAATCCTGCTGGAGTGGGACGAGCGCGAACACGCCGCCCGCATCGCCGCGGATTCACTGAAGCTCGCCGAGCGCATGCCAGCGCATTCCCGCGAGCTGAACTCGGAGTGGCTTCGGCGCCTGAAGGCGGTGGCATCGCAGGTTCGCAAGGGATGACAGCGGGGCTTGAGGTTGGAAGCGCGCAGTCGCGT
>JBIJCA010000270.1:0-6142 GCA_044344935.1 Aquimonas sp.
GCTGGGCCAGTCGCTCACGGCGCAGCCGCTGATGCCGCTGCAAGGGCCCTCGCAGTGCGTTGCAGCGCTGAACGATCCGGTGTTCTGGTAGCGCGGCACCGGTTCGCGAGGTGCCCGGCCTGGCGCGATCGCGCCCGACCTGTCCACGGCGTCGGGGCCGTGGACAGGTCGCGGCAGCGGCCACGTTCGAGCATGGCGTCCGGCCTAGGGGTACGGGTTCGCCGGTGACAGGGGCTGGCTGTTGCGTCCATCGACGCCGAGCACCGCGGCGCTGCCCTCATGCGCGCCGCTGCCGAAGTCGTAGCGCTGGCCCGCCTGCAGGCGGATGCGGCGCAGATCGCGATAGACCAGCGGTCGCCCGGCCTGCACCTGCACGCGCGCGGTGCTGGCGGTCTCCTCGATCACATAGACCGCTCCATCGCCATCCACTATCGCGCGGCCCTCGCGATCGATGAACAGGGCGGTGTCCTCATCAATGCCAAGCCCGCGGATGCTTGCCGCGACGCCGTCTTCGCGCAGGCGCGCCATGAACGCGAGCAGCCGGCCCATGCGGTCGCGCTGGGCGAAGTGGCTGTCGGTGACCACGCCCGCCAGCAGAGGCAGGCGCAGGAAGTCATGCGCGAACCGCAGGCTGCTGCGGTAGGGGTCGGCGATGGCCTCGCTGCTGGTGATGGCACTGACCCCATCGGGGTCGTAGATGTGCTGGCCCTGGATGGCGAGCCCGGCCGAGATGCCGCCGATGACGGCCCCGCGCGCCCAGGCCTCACGCACCGCCGATTCGAGCGCCGTGCCCTGCCACTGGTTGAGGTAATCGCTCTGGTCGCCGCCGGCGAAGTAGATCAGCTCGGCATTCCGCACCGCCCAGGCGACATACGCGGAGTCCGCCTTGCTGCGGGTGTCGACCAGCAGAGTTTCCACCGAGTCCGGCTGCAGCGCGCCGGTCGCGAGGCCGTAGAGGTAATCGTTGTAGCCATCGCCGCCGGCCGTGCGTAGCACCACGATGTCGCCGCCGTTGACGATCGGGTAGGCGCGCTGCGCGAAGGCTTCGTCGATGTCGAAGTTGCCGCCCATCAGCAGCAGGGCCGGGCCACCCTGCGCCGTGCGGCTCGCGTCCTCCCGATTACCGACCAGCCAGCGCTGCAGCCCGCCCGGCGGCGACGGGCGCGGCGCGGTGCCCACGCTTGCCGGGTTGAACGACAGATCCAGCCGCCAGGGACCGGTGCCGCTGTACGCGCTGATCTTCAGCCAGTAGCGGCCGGCGGCGCTGGCGACGTGGCCGCCGGTTTCGGGGATCGAGCGGCTGGCGCCGCTGACGACCGCCGGGCCGTTGGCGGTGAACAGCTGCCAGTCGAAGTCGCGGGCGCTGTCGTGGTCGAGCCGCAGGTCGATGCGTCCGGCGGCGGGCACGTCGAACCACAGCCAGTCGACATCGCGTCGGCTGGACAGGCTGCCGCTGACGGTGATGCCGGCGGCGACCGGCCCATCGGCGCGGCTTTCGCGGTCGTTGTCTTCGGTTTCACGGGTGATGCTGGCGAACGCAGGCGCGACGAAGGCGCACAGCAGCAGGGCGTGCAGGCGTGACATGGGGGACTCCTGGCGATGTGGCCCGCAGCGGCCGTCAGCGCGCGCGGGCAGGGCGGGTGCGTGCGAACCGCGCAGCGGTCGGCGCTATTCGTCCCACCATTCGCTCAGGTAGAAGGTGCGGCAGCAGTGGCGGATGTGGCGGTGCTGGGGCAACACGGCATCGCTCCACAACGGTCCTGTGGGCGCTTGTTATCCGGCGTACGCGCCGCCGTCAAGCTGCACTGCGGGAGGCGCGGCGGAGTCCAGCGCCGCGTGCACGCAGCGCGCGACACCAGCGCAGGCTCACTTACGCACTATGCTCTGCGGCCCGACGCAGTTGAGCGCACGCAGGCTCTGATGAACCCCTGGATCTTCATCTACAGCATCGGTGCCGCGCAGGGCCTGCTGTTGGGCCTCGCGCTGTGGAGGCAGGGGCCGCGCGAGCGTCTGCTGGCGGGCTGGATGCTGCTGATCGCGCTGGACCTTGGCGTACGCGCGTGGGCGATGCTGGATCCCGGCGCTCAGGGCTTTCGAGCGCTGCGGGTGGTGGCGCTGTTCCCTTTCCTGCACGCCAGCCTGTTCTACCTGTACGTGCGCAGCCGGGTGCAGGCGCGCTCGCTGAGCTGGGTGGATCTGCGCCATGGGCTGGGCTTCGCGCTGGGTCTGCTGCTGACCGTCGATCTTCTTCTGATGCCGACGGACACCTTCCTGCAGACCTTGCAGGCCCTGCGGCTCGGCGGCCATGGCCGGCGCGAGCTGCTGATCAGCCTTGCCCTGTTCGGCTTCAGCCTGAGCTACGTCGCGGCGGCCGTCGCGATGGTGCTGCGCTACCGCCGTCGCCTGCGCGCGACCCGCTCGGACGGCGACCCCGAGTCCGTGCGCTGGCTGCTGTGGGTGGCGGCCTGGCAGTGCCTGATCTGGGCGACGGCGCTGGCGCAATGGCTGCTGCCGGTGCCGTGGCTGCCCTATCAGCTGATCTACGTGGCGGTCGCGGGTTTCGTGCTGGCGGTGGGCTACCGCAGCCTGCTGGTGCCGGCCGAGATCGCGGCCCTGGCCACCCCCGAAGCCGCTGCCGGATCCGCCGCCGCTGCCTTGCTGGAATCGACGCCCGCGCCCGAGCCGGGCGGCGAGCTGCAGGTCGAGGACGGCGCGGAAGATCCGCGCTTCGACGAGGTCGCCCGCCGCCTGCTGCAGCTGTTCGAGCACGAGCACCTCTACCGCCAGCCGGCGCTGTCGATCGCCCAGGTGGCCAAGCGCAGCGGCTATCCGGAGTACCTGGTCTCGGCGGTGATCAACCGTCGCTTCGGGCAGCCGTTCTGGGACTGGGTCAATGCCTACCGCGTGCGAGAGGCCCAGGCCCGCCTGCTCGACCCGGGCGAACAGCGCACCGCGCTCGATGTCGCCTTCGAGGTGGGCTTCACCTCGAAGTCGACCTTCAACGCGGCCTTCAAGCGCCTGCTGGGCGAGACCCCAAGCCAGTGTCGAGCGCGCGCGCCGACGGCCTCGACCGCTGCCGCAGGTAGGCCTCGACCAGCAGCAGATTGAGCGTCCAGCACAGCCACGCGGCGAGCAGATAGGCGGGCGGAAACGCCAGCCCGAAGACCGCGAGCCCGAGCACCAGGTGCAGCCGCAGTGTGGGGGCAGCGAAGGTCAGCGCCGCGCTGCGCAGCATCCAGCGCCGATGCAGCTCGAACCGGCGGCGCATCGCGTAGTACAGGGCCATCGCGGTGCTGCCCAACCACAGCAGGCCAAGCAGCAGGAACGAAGCCCCGGTGGCCCAGCCGCCCTGCGCTCGCGGCGCCAGCAGCAGGCCGGAAACACCGCCGATCAGCACTGCCAGCACATACAGCCAGCCCGCCACCCTGTGCAGGGCCGGCCAGCGACTGCGCAGCGCCTGCGCGAACTGCAGCGGCAGCACCAGCAGGGCCAGCCCCGAGGCGAAGAAGTGCGCGGGCACCGCCCAGCCGCCCGCCGCAAAGCTCGCGTGGAAAGGGTTGTGCGGGTTGATCGCCTGGAACAGGTAGTGGAAGGCGTGCAGGGCGATCACCACACAGGCCAGCGCGAACAACAGGAACAGCAGACGGCGCAGCGCGAGCGGCAGGGACATGAGGGTCAGGTCAGGCGAGCCGGAACAGCCCGGCGACGCCAGATTCGTCCTCCAGAACCGCGTCCAGCGACCGGATCGGCGGGATCGGACGCCTGCGGCCCTGCCGTATTCCACGCGTCCCGCGGGGATGACGACGCCGGCTGGCTTCAAGAGGTTCGTCGCCGCTTCGCAAACGGTGGACAGGTCGGGCGTAGCACCGGGCCGGCATGCCGTCGCTTGCGATCTCCGCTGCGCCGGCGGCGCACCACGTCACCCAGACCCGTGCACGGCCCAGCGAGGGCGAACGCATCAGCCCCCACTCAAGCACGATGCGCTCTACAAGCCCTCACGCACCGCCGCGCGCCGTCGCGGCGCTCTCAGTTCTCGAAGCCATCGCGGAAAATCGGCGCCGCGTCCGGGGTCGTGAAGGCGGCGACCGCGAAATCATCGTCACTCGGGCCGGCGAAGCGCACGGACCCTGCCACCAGCAGGCGGGTACCGACCACGCGCAGATCGGCGGCGCTTGCCAGCGGCGAATCCAGCCCGTTGCTGGCGACGAAGCTGGTCGTTATCTCGGGGCTGCCGGCGTTGAATCCGGTGTCGTCGCCAAGGTTCACGAGATAGCGGCGCAACGAGAAGCGCTGGGTCGACGCGGTGGAGTTGCGTGCGGTACCTGCCGTGAGAATGCGGCCACGCGTGTCCACTGCCACTGCGCTGAAGCGCAGATCGTCGGCCGGTGGCAGCGGAGCGACCGTAGCGAAGTTGCTGTCCTCCACACCCGCCCAGCGCAGCAGAAGACCATGCTGGCGCCCGCTGCCCGGGCTGGCGGGGTCTTCACGGTGTCCTGCGACCAGTGCGACTTCGCTGTCCGGTATCGCCGCCACTGCCGTGATGCGAGCCTCCGCGCAACTGCTGCTCACCCCGGTCAGGGTCATCCCGGTCAGGGCAGTGACGATGAGCGTCGGTACGCCGCTCACCAGCCGCGAGCGCACCTGGCTGAGGCTGAGTCCACAGACTCCTCCGCCATCGCTGGTCTGGGCGACCAGCAGTGCGCCGCGCCCGCTTGACCACGCAATGGCTCCGCTGCCCTGCTCGGGCATGGGGTCGACGAAGGTCGATCGCAGCCCAAGGCCGTCGGCGTTCAGCGCAGCTACGCGGGTCGTCCAGGCGCTGCCGGTGTTGGGGCGCGATCGCACCAGCGCGTACACCTCGTCGTTCGGCCCGGTCGCGAGGCTCAGCAGTTCGTCGATAGCGTCCAGGCCGAAGCTGGTGACGCCCTTGTCGGTGCCAAAACTCGCGTCGCGCGAGCCGTCAGCGTTCAGGCGCACGACGAAGACGTCGATGCCGTTGCCGCCATTGACGGCCAGCCACGCGACCAGCAGCCTGCCTTGAGAATCCTGGGCGATGTCGGCCACCTGGCTCAGCCCCAGCGCGTAGGTCCGCCGACCGTCGATGCCGAAGCTGGGGTCCACAGCGATGGGGAAAAGCCGCGTCAGCGCCAGCGAGTACAGCCCGCTGCCATTGCTGGCCTGTCCCACCAGAAGAAAACGTCCGCCCACGGTCGGGAAAACGCGCAGCGCGCGGTCGGTGGCGGCGGTGTCCAGATCGAAAGACACCGTCTCGCGGCCCTGGCTGAAAAAGCTGGGGTCGAGGCTGACCTGGGCCACGGCGAGGGAAAGGCTGCCCAGCATCAGCAGGGCGGTGGCGAAAAAGGGGGTTAGCAGGCGGCGCATGCGGGATCTCACGGGGTGTTGGTGGGAGATACGGAATTCCTGGCGCGAATTCGGCGCTTCGTCGCGGCGCACGGCGCGGCACCACCCGCGAGTCGAATCAAGCGCGATCGGTCCCGAGGGCTGACCTCGACGCCGTCTGGACTTGCCGCGACGGATGTTTGCGGCGTCTGCGGTGCGGATACAGCCCTGCGTGCCGGTTCCGCGCCTCGCCTACTCAGCAGCCGCAGCGTTCGATCGCGTCGAATAGATGCACGTTCCCGCCTGCCCCGGTCAGCTCAAGTTGCACCCGACGCAGGCTGCCGGAGCACTCGTCACCGCAGTCCTGCTCGATCTCCTCGCCGTCGAGTACGCGCACGCGCCAGCGTTCGCTTTGGAACTGGATGTCTGGGGCTGCGGTCGGCTCCGGAAGCAGCGGCAGGTCTTCGCCGTCCAGGCCGATGAAGGCGGAGGGGCCCTCGGACTCAGGCGGCACGGCCAGCCACATCATGAACACCTCCGAATCGATCCTCTGCGTGTACCAGCAGCCCACGTCCATCCGGCTGAGGTCGATCGGGCTGAGCCCGGGGGGCTGGGCGCCCGCCTGCGTGGCGCCGAGACCAAGGACGAGCGCGAGAACGGGCGTGGTCCACATGTGCGGCTCCTGTGCGAGTGTCGACACGGTAGCCAGCGACACAGGCGCCTCAGCGATGAGTTCTGGCGGTTTGCGGGCGGAGGCTGGACGTCAGTCGCGGCCGGGTGCTGCCCTCGCAGCGCGGCTGGC
>JBIJCA010000337.1:0-4395 GCA_044344935.1 Aquimonas sp.
ATCCCCAATCCCGAATCCCGAATCCCGTCGGATGCTGCAGGGCCTTACAGGCCCAGCAGCATCCGATGCGGATTCTCCAGCTGGTTCTTGATGTCGACCAGGAACAGCACCGCGTCCTTGCCGTCGATGATCCGGTGGTCGTAGCTGAGCGCGATGTACATCATCGGCGCGATCACGACCTGGCCGTTCTCGGCGATCGGGCGCTCCTTGATGGCGTGCATGCCGAGGATGGCCGACTGCGGCGGGTTGACGATCGGCGTGCTCATCAGCGAGCCGAAGGTGCCGCCGTTGGTGATGGTGAAGGTGCCGCCCTGCAGGTCTTCCAGGCCGAGCTTGCCGTCGCGGGCCTTCTTGGCGTAGCCGGCGATGGCCGCTTCGACATCGGCGAAGCCCATCGACTCGACGTTGCGCAGCACAGGCGTGACCAGACCCTTGTCCGTCGACACTGCCACCGAGATGTCGGCGTAGCCGTGATAGATGATGTCGCTGCCGTCGACCGAGGCGTTGATGATCGGGCTGCGCTGCAGCGCATTGGCCGCCGCCTTGGCGAAGAAGCTCATGAAGCCCAGCTTGATGCCGTGGGTCTTCTCGAAGCTCTCGCCCATGGCCTTGCGCATCTTCATGACTTCGCCGAGGTTGACCTCGTTGAACGAGGTCAGCATGGCGATGGAGTTCTTCGACTGCATCAGGCGCTCGGCGATGCGGGTGCGGATGCGGGTCATCGGCACGCGCTGCTCGGGGCGGGCGCCGCCGGCCGCAGTGACGCCGGCCTTGTTCAGATGGTTGACCAGGTCTTCCTTGGTGACGCGACCGCCTCGACCGGTGGCCTCCACTTCAGCCGGGTTGATGCCTTCCTGCGTCGCCACTCGACGGCCGGCCGGCGACAGCTCGCTGACGTCCGCGCTCTTGGCGGGGGCGGCGGCCTTTTCGGCCTTGGGCGCTTCGGGCTTGGCATCGGCTTTGGGGGCTTCGGCCTTGGCCGGAGCGGCCGCCACGGCGCCGGCTTCGATGATCGCGATCACCTGCTGGCTGGTGACGGTGTCACCCGCGGCGAACTTGATTTCCTTCAGCACGCCGTCAGCGGTGGCCGGCACTTCCAGCACCACCTTGTCGGTTTCCAGGTCCACCAGATTCTCGTCGCGCTTGACCGCGTCTCCGGCCTTCTTGTGCCAGGTGGCGATGACGGCGTCGCTGACCGATTCGGGCAGCACGGGAACTTTGACTTCGATGCTCATGGCGGATCCTTGAGACCTTTGCGTGGGTGGCTATGCAGTGGATGCGAAAGGAAGAGCGCGCAGCTTACTCGGGCAGGTGCTCGTCGCCGGCCAGCTTGCCGACCAGGGCGTCTTCGACCAGCTTCGCCTGCTCCTTGGCGTGCGTGGCGTAGTGGCCGCAGGCCGGTGCGGCCGAGCGTGAACGACCGGCGTAGCTCAGGGCCTGATCGGACTGCAGGCAGAAGCGCAGATGGTGCTGGATCTGGTACCAGGCGCCCTGGTTCTGCGGTTCTTCCTGGCACCAGATGACGTCCTTGGCCTTGGCGAAGCGCTTCAGCTCGTTGATCAGCAGGTCGCGCGGGAAGGGATAGAGCTGTTCGATACGGACGATGGCGACGTCCTTGAGACCGCGCTTCTCGTGTTCCTCGAGCAGATCGTAGTAGACCTTGCCGGAGCAGACGACAACGCGGGTGGCCTTCTTCGGGTCCTTCGCCAGCGCGTCCGGGATCAGGTTCTGGAAGCCGCCGGAGGCAAGGTCTTCCAGCGTCGACACCGACAGCTTGTGGCGCAGCATCGACTTCGGGGTCATGACCACCAGCGGCTTGCGGGCGCGGCGCTTCATCTGTCGGCGGATCATGTGGAACATCTGCGCCGGTGTGGTCGGCGTGCAGACCTGGATGTTGTTCAGTGCACACAGCTGCAGGAAGCGCTCAAGCCTTGCCGAGCTGTGCTCGGGGCCCTGGCCTTCGTAGCCGTGCGGCAGGAACAGGGCCAGCCCGCAGAGGCGTCCCCACTTGGCTTCGCCCGAGCTGATGAACTGGTCGATGACGACCTGGGCGCCGTTGGCGAAATCGCCGAACTGGCCTTCCCAGATAGTCAGCGTGGTCGGGTCGGCGGTGGCGAAACCGTATTCGAAGGCCATGACCGCTTCTTCGCTGAGCAGCGAGTCGATGATGGTCACGTGCAGCGGGTTTTTCACCAGCTCCCGCAGCGGCAGGTGGGTCTCGCCGGTGTTCTGGTCGTGCAGGGCGGCGTGGCGATGGAAGAAAGTGCCGCGGTTCGCATCCTGGCCGACCAGGCGCAGTTTGTAGCCCTCGTCCAGCAGGGTCGCGTAGGCGAGGTTCTCGGCAAAGCCCCAGTCCATCGCCAGCTCGCCGGCGACCATCTTCAGGCGGTCTTCGTAGATCTTGGCGACGCGCGGATGCAGCTTCAGGCCGTCCGGCAGGGTGTTGATCTGCTTCGCCAGCTTGTCGAGGTTCTTGCGCAGAACGCCGGTCTCGGCCGGGTCCGACAGCTCGCCGTTGATGTACGGCGTCCAGTCCGTCGCGAACTTGTCGACCACGCCGGCCGCGAGCTCGACCGCATTGCCGTTGTTGTCCAGCAAATCACGGTAACTGTCGACCAGAGCCTTGGCTTCGTCGGCGTTCAGCACGCCGTCGGAGACCAGTGCGTCGGCGTACAGCTCACGCGTCGACTTGCGGTTGCGGATGTTCTGGTACATCAGCGGCTGCGTGGCGGCCGGCTCATCGGCCTCGTTGTGGCCGTGACGGCGGTAGCAGATCAGGTCGATCACCACGTCCTTGTTGAAGCGCTGGCGGAAGTCGAAAGCCAGCTGCGCGCAGAACACCACGGCTTCAGGGTCGTCGCCGTTCACGTGCAGGATCGGCGCGCCAACCATCTTGGCGACGTCGGTGCAGTACAGGGTGGAACGCGCGTCATCCACGCGATGCGTGGTGAATCCGACCTGGTTGTTGATGACCACGTGCACGGTGCCGCCTACCGCGAAGCCGCGGGCCTGCGACATCTGCAGCAGCTCCATCACCACACCCTGGCCGGCGAACGCGGCATCGCCGTGGATCAGAACCGGAATCACCTGCTTGCGCTCGGCGTCCTCGCGGCGGGTCTGGCGGGCGCGCACGCTGCCGGCGATCACCGGGTCGATGATCTCCAGGTGCGAGGGGTTGAAGCCCAGGGTCAGGTGGATCGAGCCGGTGCGCGTGCGCACGTCCGAGGAGAAGCCCATGTGGTACTTCACGTCGCCCGAGCGGGTTGCGTCGACGGGGCCCTCGTGCTTGCCCTCGAACTCGGCGAACAGCTGGTGCGGCGGCTTGCCCAGCGTATTGATCAGCACATTCAGGCGGCCGCGGTGGGCCATGCCGATGACCATTTCCTTGACGCCGGAGTCGCCGCCGCGGTGGATCAGGTCGTCCATCAGCGGGATCAGGCTCTCGCCGCCTTCCAGGGAGAAGCGCTTCTGGCCGACGTACTTGGTGTGCAGGTAGCGCTCCAGGCCTTCGGCCTGCGTCAGCTTGGCGAGCACGCGACGGCGACGCTCGGCAGCGAACTTGAAGTCGTCGCCGGTGGCCTCCAGACGCTCATACATCCAGCGCCGCTGCTCGGCCTCGGCGATGTGCATGAACTCGGCGCCGATCGAACTGCAGTAGGTGGCCTTGAGATGGGCGAGAAGGTCCGCGAGCTTCATCCGCTGCGGGCCGGAGGGCATGCCGGTGTTGAACTCGGTGTTGAGGTCGTCCTTCGACAGCCCGTGGAAGGGCAGGTCGAGATCGGGCGCGGCCTGCTTGGCAGCCATGCCGAGTGGATCAAGGTGGGCGCCGAGGTGTCCGCGGGAGCGGTAGGCGGTGACCATCTTCAGCACAGCCGCCTGCTTCTGCGAGTCGGTATCGGCAGCGACGATCACGCCGCGCCCGGCTTCGCGGGCGGCCCGCATGATGTCGGCCATCACCAGCGAGTGGGGAACGTCCCCGGCTTCGCGACCCTTCAGGCCATCGAAGTAGCTGCGCCATTCGGCCGAGACAGCAGCGGGATCCGCCAGCCAGGTCTCGTAGAGCTCTTCGACAAAAGCGGCGTTGCCGCCGGCGATATGGGACGACTGGCTGAACTGCTTGATCAGACTACTCACGGTGACCTTGCCGGTGTGCGCGATGGAAAATCATGCGAAGAAGGCGGCTGCAGAATTGAACGCCGCCCGCGGACACAGTCCGCTTTCGGGGGGCGCAAGTATAAACCGGGTCAAACCGTGCTTAGGCAGATACCTTCGTCGGACGCAGGAAATGCCCAGTCGTCATTCAGACGCGTTCATTCGCGGAAGCCGACCGGGCCTCGCTCGAGGGAAGCGCCCGGTCCGGCGCGCGCCGCAGTCGCGAAGCCAACATCCTGCACG
>JBIJCA010000272.1:0-6118 GCA_044344935.1 Aquimonas sp.
ACATGCGCGCGACAAGAGCGAGAGGATGCTCCCCTGTTTCATCAAACAGCATCGTTGGCTGTGAGAGTGCGTAGACGTAGAAATTCTCTCCACCATCGATGCCGATTAAGTCGCTCTGAATATACCTCGCCTCGGTAGGCGAATAGTACCTTGTCCAATTGTAATGCAACCCAGACTCGATATCGACATACTGCCCAGGAAACGCCAGCGGATTCTCAACCGCGGAATCAGCGACGATCCGAGACCCAAATACCTCACTCAAGCCGCTCCAGCTTACTGCACCACTGAGATCGCTCAACTTTTGAGGCGTGTATAACCTATCGTTATGATAGAAACGAGTGGCCCACTCACCAGATAAGCCTCGGTCGGCCATCCATAGCGGATTTGTGCCCCAGAATCCCTGCGGCTTCCACCCATACGCCCGCTTCAACGAACCATCCGCCCGCAGCTCAGCCACCAGCCCCTCATCGGCGTACACAAACCACGTGGTCTCGGTCGCCGTCTCCTTGTACACCCGCCGCCCCATCGGGTCGTAGCGGTAGCGGCCCAGCGCCTGTCCGTTCTCATCAATCGCAGTCAAACGCTCGGCCGCGTTGTAGCGGTACTCGCGCACTTTGAGCGGGGCAGCAGGGTCGCCGGTGGTTTCGCGCTCGGTGTGGCCGTTGGCGTTGTAGGCAAAGCGGACCTGCTCGCTGCCCAAGCCGTAGCCCAGTAGCTGGTTATCTTCGTTGTAGCGCCACTCGCCGGGCTGGTGCTGGCTGCTCAGGCGGTTATGCACGGGGTCGTAGCTGTAGGCCTCGACCGGCAGCTTGTTTTGTTCGGGTGCGGCCGGGTCGAGCTGCAGGGCCAGCGGCGGGGTGGCGGCGGTCAGCCGGTCCAGCGGGTCGTAGCCGTAGTTGAACGGCCCGTCTTCGGTTTCGCGCTGGACGATGTTGCCAGTGGCATCAAAGCGGTAGCGGTAGTCCATGATCACCGCGCCGGCCGGGTTGGCCGCGCTGCCGCTGCCGATGGCCTGGCTGCGGATGCGGGTGGGGCGCTGGAAGCCGTCAAACTCCAGCGTGCGCACCGCGCCGGGCATCTCCACGCGGGTCGGCTGCTGCCACTGCCACTGGCTCCACTGGATCTGGCCGCCGCCGGGCAGGCCGGCAGAGGTCAGCCGGTTCTGCGCGTCGTAGCCGTAGACCACTTCGGTGCCGTCGGGGTAGGTCATGGCCTCCAGTTGGCCATTGGCGCGATAGCGACGGCCCAGGCTGTGGCTGAACTCGACCGCGCCCGCCCCGCTGCCGCGGCGGTGGGTGATCGTCTCGCCGGTCTTCTCGCCCTTGTCGCTGTAGGTGTAGGTCGCAGCGGTGCCGGCCTGCTGAGGGGTGCCGGGGTCGGTGACCTGGGTGTAGGCCTCCAACTGTCCGCGCGGGTCGTAGTCGAACTCGATGGTTTCGCTGGGTTCGATTTCGCCTGCCGCGTAGTGGCGCTCGTCGGTCTTGCGGCCGGCATCGTCGTACTCGAACACGCGCCGTTCGCCGCCCGGGCTGAGCCGCTGGGTCAGCTGGCCGGCTGCGTCGTAGGTGTAGGTGATGGTGGCGCCGCTGGGCCGCGCTTCGGTGCGCACCTGGTTGTTGCGGTCGTAGGTAAAGGCGTGGGTATTGCTGTTGGCGTCGCTCAGGCTGAGCAGGTTGTCGCGGCTGTCGTAGGTGTAGGCGGTGACGCCACCGGCGGGATCGGTGGTGCTGATCAGGCGGCCCAACGGGTCGTAGGCGTAGAGCGTGCTGCGGCCTGCGGGGTCGGTTTCGGCAATGCGGTTACCCGCGGCGTCATAGCCGGTGGCCTGCACTTCGCGGCGCTCGGGCTGGCCGTTGGCCGCCGGCAAAATCCGAATGGTCTGGGTGCGGCGACCACGTGCGTCGTAGCGATATTCCTCGCGGTAGGTCGGATACTCCATCGCCACCAGCAGGCCGGCCAAACCGCTGGCGGCATCGCCGTAGACCATGCGGGTGACGTTGCCGGCCGGGTCGGTGATCGTTTCGAGGCGGCCGTCGGCGTCGTAGGCGTAGGCGGTGACGGCGCCGGTCTCGTCCTGCTGCGTGTCGATCTGGCCGTCGTCGGTGTACGCGGTGACCTGCTCGCCGCCGAGCGGGTCGATGGTCTTCTCCAGCCGATCCAGAGTGTCGTATTCGAACTCGCTGCGCTTGTCTGCGGCATCCAGGGTGGCGGTGCGGTTGCCGACCCGGTCGTACGCGTGCTCGATGCGGTGATCCATGGGATCGAGCTGGGCGGTGACCCAGCCCGCCGCGTTCACTTCCTGGGTCCACGTGCGGTTGAGCGGGTCGCGGCGGGTCAGCCAGACGCCGCTGACGTGGTGGGTGAATCGGGTGGTGTGACGCTCGCCGTCGGTGACGGTTTCGACGTTGCCGTAGGCGTCATAGGTCCAGTCGGTGACCACGTCCTCGGCCGGCGTAGCACCCTTGACCGTGCGCTGCGTGCGCTCGCCGTGGGTGTTGTAGACGAACTCGGTGACGCGCTGTTCGGGGGTGTCGACGGCCTCGACCTGACGGGTCAGGCGGCCTGATCCGTCGTACGCGTAGGTGCTGCGCACGCCGCGCTCGTCGGTGTGCTCCAACAGGTTGCCGTAGGTGCCGTCATAGCGGCTCTGGGTCTGGCTGCCGTCCGGGTAGAGCACGCGCACGGGGTTGCGGTTGGCGTCCAGCTCGGTGCGCGTGCGCAGGCCGCGCTCGTCGATGCTGATCTCGACGAACTCGCCGTCGCGCAGCAGCTGGCTCTGCACACGGCTGCCGACTTGCTCGTTGAGCATGCGGCCGTCGAAGTCGTAGCGGCGCTCGCTGCGCACGTTGTTCGGGCTGCGCATCACCACGGTGTACTCGCGGCGGACGCGGTCGTAGGTGTAGCGATAGGTGGTTTCCTTGAGCGCAGCGTCGACCATGCGCACCACCCGGTTGCCGCTGTAGTGCACCGTGGTGACGCGGCCTTCCGGGTCGGTCAGGGTGTGCAGCAGGCGGCCCTGATAGCCGTACAGCCACTCGTGGCCGAGCACATCGACGACGCGGGTCAACTGCTCGCCGCTGTAGTGGTACTCGACATGACGATCGGCGCGGTCGGTGATGCGGCGCAGCTGCGTGCCCTGCCAGGTGTAGCGGGCGATCAGCGCGTCGGCGCGGTCGCGCAGCTCCTCGATGCGGCCCTCGCTGTCGCGCACAAAGCGCGCGGTGAGTCCGTTGCGGTCGCCATAGCTGGCGATGCGGCCATCGACGTCGTAGGTGATCCACTGGCCGCGGCGGTCGTACCAGCGCCAGCCGGTGATGTCGTCGTCGGCATCGCGCTCGGCGCGGATGAAGAACTCGCGCTGGAACACATAGACATCGTTGCCGCTGCGCTCGAAGCGCGAGCCCGAGCGCAGGATGCTGCGCGGCACGCCGTCGATGACGTCGAGCTCGAAGCGCAGGTCGTCCCAGGCCGGGTTCGGGTGCCAGCGGAACTCGCCGCGGTTCAGGTCATCGGCGCGCCAGCCGCGCTGGAACACCACGTAGCCACCGCGCACCTTGACGCGCATGTCCTCGGCATTGACGCGGAACTCGCCGGTCGGCATGAACACCTCGCCGCGGGCAAGCGCCCACTGCGGCAGGACGAGCGCGGACAGGATCATTACGAAGGCAAGCAGGCAGCGAAAACGCATGGAGAGGTCCAGGTTCGAAGATGCCCCGGCTGAGCGCCGGGGCTGTAAAGCGAATCGAGTCGGGCTGGAAAGCGCGGAAAAGCAACTTGGACAGTGGTCAATCGGGGAAAGCGGTCGGATCCAGCATCTTGAGCACCTCAGCTTTCCCAACCGGTCATCCAACCTTATGGGCTAATCGCACGGCGGAACCGTTGCGCTCAAGTGCCCGCGTGAAATCTGGACTCTGATCCATAACGCATGCTCGTCTGTTGCAAAGCAGGGCGTACCCAATTGAACTCGACCCCCACCGGCCCCGGTTGCTCAAGAAGCCGCAGCCGATTCCTTTCATCCCCCCCAATTGCCTCCCGCCGGTCGCGATGCGACGTCACTTGGTAGAGCGCACCGGCGAATTCGAGGCGGAGGGTGCGGGACCTGGTGGCGAACCTGCGTCTGGCGGCGGTCTAAAGCATAGACCTGACCCCTTCGGCTCTTAGCTGTCCTGGGTGTAGACCCCGTTCAACTGACGCATGCCCTTCGACAGATTGCCGTCGGGCGTCTCGATCACCAGGTGGTAGTGGTTGCCCATCAGGCACCAGGCATGGCACACCCAGTTGAACTTCCCCGCCACCTGCCCCATCACCTCAAGAAACCGTCGCCGATCCTCGTCGTCCTCGTAAATCGCCTCCCGCCGATCCCCACGCGAGGTCACGTGGTACAGCGCACCGGCGAACTCTAGGCGGAGGGGGCGGGACATGGCGGTGAGCCTGCGCTGGGTGGAGGTCTAAAGTATAGACCTGACCCTTTTGGTTTCCTTTTGGCCTTTCACCGGCGAACTCTAGGCGGAGGCGGCGGGACATGTTCGAGAGACTACGCCTGACGGAGGTCTAAAGTATAGACCTGACCCCTGCGGCGTGCGGCGCGCGGTGGACTGGGCGGAGGTCTAAAGTATAGACCTGACCCCTTCAGCGCTTGGTGCTCCTGTTCCCTGTGCAGCCAATACCGGCCACATGGACGCCAGGGCAGAACCGATGAGTGTTTGGGGCAGTGATGCCTGGGGCTCCCGAAGGAGCCTAGAACCAGAATGGTGACTGGTGCGGCCGAGGGCCGCAGCCTTACCGAGAACACAGGCGGGGACGGTCAAGCCAAGAGCGGGTCAGCAGCAAAAAGAGAAACCCGGATCACGGGAGGAGTTTTGTCAGCCCTGTTGACACGGGCGGCGCAATGGTGACCCCTTTGGCGGGGATAAATCGGAGGTTCCTTTGGCGTCACTTGAGTTATGCGCTGAGAAGTGCGCAATCTTTACGCCTGACGCGAAGCCATCCCAAACGCAACAACCTAGCGAGTCGAAACTCTCCAATGAGACCCATCGCCAACACCACTGATTGAAGATAATCCTCTGCAGAACACATAGACTCATCAATATGCGAATCTATCATCCACTTAACGATCTCCGATGAAACGGGGCCAATGCCGCCCTCACGGGAGAGGCTAAGCGACAAAGCGTTCCTTGGCTGAGCCTCATGCGTAAGAGTGAGTGGATCAACCCCCTGCTGGAGCAGCAACCGGAGACAAGGAATGCCCTGACGACCGAGAAGAACTGCTCGAACTGCAAGGGTGAGACCGTCGCGAGTAGGCTTATCGTCCGGCGCTCCAAATTTCAGCAGCGTTCGGACGGCCTCTGCCCTACGCGCATCATTATCGAACTCTGCATCTTTATGCAAAGCGATAACTAACGCAGATCGCCCATCCTCATCTTGGCTCGAATCGCCTACTTCTTCTAGGAGCTGCCCCAGGAGACGATTAAAGTCCCCAGCCTGCACGAGCCACGCAGCCAGAGGTAAGTTCTTTGCCGAGACTGCATCAAGGGAGTCGAGCAACGATCGCAACAAACTCGTCGCCTCCGCTCGCGTCTCACAGTAGTTCGCAAACAAAAGTTTTCTTCTGATCTCATCGACAGTCGCCATCGCAATTCTTCTCGTAGATTTCCAGACAGTCAGCACACTGCCTCTTGGCATCCCGGATCTGGTCCCTATGAGATTTGTCTCGATTGGCCGGATTGGGTCTACAGATGCGGCGACTTAGAAGCCTGTTCACGTAGCAAGTACACTTCAAAGATGTTCGAAGAAAAGCAGATACGCATGATTCGGTCCTAGACCTAACCTGGCCGCCGCTAGTCTTGTAAGTGCAGGCTGCAATATCACAAGCCCAATGATAGGCAATCTCACTGGTTCCACACAGGAGCTCTCTGCATGCAGCCGGATTAGATCGGCACAACGCCATACTAGCGCAAGCCCTAGGAAATCTAATACACATGCGCGCGACAAGAGCGAGAGGATGCTCCCCTGTTTCATCAAACAGCATCGTTGGCTGTGAGAGTGCGTAGACGTAGAAATTCTCTCCACCATCGATGCCGATTAAGTCGCTCTGAATATACCGCGCCTCGGTAGGCGA
>JBIJCA010000273.1:0-6114 GCA_044344935.1 Aquimonas sp.
TCTCCTGCCTGCATCGTTCGCACCTGCTCGTAAGAACGCTGAACGACCTCACTCACTGGGCCCAACGTGAACTACAGCCCGCGATTGACCCCAGGACTGTTCGCAGACACGGGCGTCGGACCCATCCGGCTTCTGTTGTTCCTGTTTGCAGCCATCGCACTGATGGTCGCAGATCATCGGACCGGCCTTGTGCAACGCACTCGCGCCCATGCAAGCGCTGCGGTTCAGCCGCTGTACGTTCTTGTTGGCCTGCCCTCGAAGCTGACGCGCACGGTGAGCGACGGTTTCTCGGCACGCGATCAACTGATCGCCGATCGCGATTCCCTGGAGCAGCAACTCTTGATCGCAGAAGCGAGACTTGATCGGCTTGCTGCCGTCCAGCAAGAGAACCTTCGCCTGCGCGAGCTGCTCAGCGGCACACGCGGTCTTCAACTCAGCGTGCAGTTGGCCAGCGTTCTTGACGTTGACCTCGATCCCTTTCGTCATCGCATCCTGCTGGATGCGGGAACCCAGCGGGGCGTGCGCGAAGGACTTGCCCTGATCGATGCTCATGGCGTTGTTGGTCAGGTGCTCAAGGTGTCCGCGTTCAATTCGACGGCGCTTCTGGTGTCCGATCCCAACCACAGTCTCCCGGTTCAGGTCGTCAGGACCGGTTTGCGCACGATCGCCTATGGCACTGGGCGGACCGATGAGCTGGTACTGCCCAATATTCCGCAGAGCGCGGACTTGAGCGTAGGCGACCAACTGGTGACCTCCGGGATAGGCGGACGGTTTCCTGCCGGTCTGACTGTGGGGGAAGTCACCGCAATCGCAGACGACGACACTCGGCTGTTCCTCGTAGCCTCGGCACGTCCCGCTGCCCGCCTCGATCGCAGCGGTGAAGTACTGCTGCTCTGGATGACAGATTCGGTCCCGGAGTTCGGCCCGCCAGCCGAGCTGGCACCGTCGACTGGAGAGGAGCCCTGATGCGATTGCGAGGCTTCGCCCTTTTCCCTGCTTCATTGCTGGTCGCCTTGTTCCTTGGGCTGCTTCCGATTCCAGCGGATCTGGCGGGACTCAAGCCGTTCTGGCTCGCGCTGGTCATCTGTTATTGGTTGCTCGAAACGCCGGAACGAGTTGGTCTCGGCGTTGCATTCGGGGTCGGCTTGGCAGCGGACCTTGTGCACGGCACCCTATTGGGAGAGCACGCGCTGAGGCTGTGCATGCTTTCGTTCATCATGCTGCGCTTCAGGCCCCGGCTGCGCTTTTTCACTCTTGGGCAGCAGGCACTGGCGGTGGGAGCGGTGCTGCTGAATGACCGCGTCGTCGTCCTGATGATCCGCGGTTTCTCAGGTGAAGCGCTGCCGGCGCCAAGTTTTTGGCTATCGCCCCTGGTCGGTCTGGCTCTCTGGCCCTGGCTTTTCCTTGCTCTCGATGGGCTTCGCCTGCACGCACGCCAGAGAGGGCCATGACCTTGCATCGCCCACAGCGACTGCGTGATGCCGCGTTCGAAGCGCGAGTATTCCGGACTCGGGCGGCAACGGCTTTTGTTCTGGTTCTGCTCGTGCTGGCTGCGTTGGGCGCGCGCTTCGCCTATCTGCAGGTATTCAAACACGAGGACTACTCGACCCAGTCGGAGGCCAACCGGATCCGCGCGCGGCCGATCGTGCCTGCGCGCGGACTCATCTACGATCGCGCGGGCCGGTTGCTCGCAGACAATGTGCCCGCTTATCGCCTGGAATTGGTGCCCGAGCAGGTTCCTGACCTCAGCGAAACACTTCAGGGTTTGACTGAGCTGCTTCAACTCGACGAAGAGGAACTGCAGCGATTCGAGGACGAGCGGCTGGCCAGACGGCAGTTTCAGTCGGTGCCCCTCAAGTTCCGGCTCAGCGAGTCGGAGGTTGCGCGCTTCGCCGTTCGCAGGCACCAGTTCCCCGGAGTTGATGTCGTCCCTTACCTGACGCGACGGTACCCCTACGGAGATCTCTTCGCGCACGTTGTCGGCTACGTCGGCAGAATCGACGTGGAGGACCGCCAGCGACTCGATGCCGCCCGGTACCAGGGCGCCAGCCACGTCGGCAAATCCGGAATCGAGCGATTCTATGAAAGCCGTCTGCATGGACAGGTGGGCATCGAGCGCGTCGAGATCAACGCTGAGGGGCGCACCCTGCGCATCCTGGAGCGGCAGCCGGCAGAGTCCGGGCAGCACCTCTACCTGAGCATCGATCTGGAGCTGCAACAAGCGGCAGTGGCAGCCCTCGCGGGGTTCTCCGGCGCCGCTGTGGCGCTTGACCCACGCACCGGGCAAATCCTCGCGATGGTGAGCCTGCCAAGCTACGACCCCAATCCCTTCGTCAACGGCATCGGTCGAGCTGCTTATGCCGAACTGCTGGCCTCAGCCCATCGCCCGCTCTTTAATCGCGTGCTGCTGGGGGGCTACGAACCGGGTTCGACACTGAAGCCCTTCATCGGTCTTGCCGGTCTTGAACTTGGATTGCGCACGCCCCGGGACACGGTCTTCTCCACCGGTGCGTTCCGCCTGCCCGGCCAGCAGCGCGAGTACCGCGACTGGCGGCGCGGCGGGCATGGGACGGCCGACCTCAAGGAGTCGATCGCCCAGTCTGTCAACACGTATTTCTATCAGTTGGCGCTCGACCTCGGCATCGAGCGCCTGTCTTCCTACATGGCCCAGTTCGGGTTCGGTCAACCAACCGGGATCGATCTCGTCGGTGAGGCCAGTGGCATTCTGCCCACACCGGCATGGAAGCGCTCGGAAAGGAACCAGCCTTGGTATCCCGGGGAGACCGTGATCGCCGGGATCGGGCAGGGCTTCTGGGTCACAACGCCGCTTCAGCTCGCCCAAGCGGTCGGAACGCTCGCTTCGGGTGGTCAGCGTCACTCGCCGCACCTGCTGCGCGCGGTGCAGCAGGGGTTTGACGCGGACATCATCGAAATGGACGCTCCGGAGCTGGGCCCGCCTCTGTCTTTGCGGCCGGACAACCTTCGCGCCGTTGTCGAAGGCATGGAGGCGGTGATGCACGGGCCCACGGGTTCGGCGCGGGCCGCTGCGGTTGGCGCCACCTACCGAATTGCAGGAAAGACTGGAACGGCGCAGCGGGTGAGTCGCGTGGGAGATGCCGAGGCCGACCCTTCTCGACTAAGCGCCAACCAGCGCAACCAAGCACTCTTCGTCGCATTCGCTCCCGTGCAGGCCCCCACCATCGTGGTAGTTGTGGTCATCGAGGGCGGTGGCTCGGGCGCTCGCGCGGCGGCGCCGGTGGCGCGGCAGATTCTCGACGCATGGATACTCAGGGAGGGCTTGTGAATCGTATGCCTTCTGCGAAGTGGGGCGTGCTCGGGGCCTTCGTTCCACGGCTCGATCTCCCGCTGCTTGCGGGGTTGCTGGTACTTGCCGCCGCCGGCCTGCTCACCCTGCACAGTGCGACCCATGGAAACCCGGCTTTGTTCACCGCACAGGCGCTGCGATTCGCGGTGGGATTCGCGGCACTTTGGGCGATTGCTCTGGTGCCGCCCCAGCAGTTGCGGCTTTGGACTCCAGTGCTTTTCACCCTCAGCCTGCTGCTGTTGACTCTGGTGCCCGTGTTCGGCACCGGGCGGAGCGGCAGGCATTGGCTGAACCTGGGAGTTTTCTACGTCCAGCCCGGCGAACTGCTCAAGCTCACGGTTCCCATGATGGTCGCTTGGCTGCTCCATCGCGGCTTGCTGCCACCCGGATGGACGATGCTCGCCCTGTCGGCCGCCATTGTTGGCTTGCCGGTGGCCCTGATTGCGCTGCAGCCGGACCTCGGTACAGCTCTGGTGGTGGGTTTCTCCGGTGTGTTCTGCGTGTTCATGGCAGGGCTGTCATGGCGACGCATCGGCCTGTTCGCCGGGCTCGCTGCGCTGATGGCTCCATTCGGATGGCCGCTGCTTCGCGAGTACCATCGGGAACGGTTTCTGTCCTTCCTGAATCCAGAAGCCGATCCACTCGGCAACGGCTGGAACATCATCCAGTCGAAGATTGCGGTGGGATCGGGCGGTGTGTTCGGCAAGGGATGGGGCGAGGGAACCCAGTCGAGGCTGGATTTCCTGCCCGAGCACACCACGGACTTCATCTTCTCTGTGTTTGCCGAAGAGTTCGGCCTTGTCGGAGTGTTCGGCATGCTGCTTCTGTTCGCCTTCATCACCGGACGCAGTCTGTGGATCGTTGCCCAGTCCCGCGATACCTACGCGCGCCTGCTCGGCAGCGCGCTGGCGCTGACCTTCTTCCTTTTCGTTGTTCTGAACAGCGGCATGATCTCGGGCGTATTGCCTGTGATCGGCGTGCCGATGCCGCTGATGAGCTATGGCGGTACTTCCGCGGTGTCGCTGCTGGCAGGGTTCGGAATCATCATGTCCGTCAATGCACATCGACGCTTCATGGGGGAGTAGCCCCAGCGTGACTTCAAGCCCTCACGCCCCGATCTGCCGCCCTTTAGCCTTTGCAAACTACTACCGGAGATTCGCATGGCTTCTCTACATACATCCGCGTCCGCACTCGCGGCTGCCGCGCTCGCCGCTCTCGTGCTTGCCGGCTGCGGCGCAGGCAATGCACCCGAACCCACAGTCGTCGAGCCCGGGAAGCCCGAGGAGAATGTCGTGACGGCGGTTGAAGACCCCTATATCTGGTTGGAAGACGTCGAGGGCGAAAAGGCACTGGATTGGGTGCGAGCCCAGAACGCGGCCTCCAAGGAGGGCCTCGAGAGCATCGAAGGCTTCGCTGAACTGCGTGACGATCTGCGCGCCATCCTGGATTCGAACGACAAGATCCCCTTTGTTCGTGAGATGGGCGGCCAGCTCTACAATTTCTGGCAGGACGCGAACAATCCGCGCGGCCTGTGGCGGCGCACCACGCTTGAGAGTTACCGCTCGGCAAACCCGCAGTGGGAAGTGATTCTCGACCTCGATGCGCTCAACAAGACCGAGGGGGAGAACTGGGTCTGGGCGGGTTCCAACTGCCTTCGCCCCGACTACACCCGCTGCCTGCTCTCGCTGTCGCGCGGCGGTGCCGACGCCAATGTCACCCGCGAATTCGACACCGCCACCAAGTCCTTCGTCGAGGGCGGATTCTTCAGGCCGGAAGCCAAGGGCGGCATGGGCTGGATCGACCTCGATACGGTCTTCGTGTACACCGACTTCGGCGACGGCTCGATGACCAGCTCGGGCTATCCGCGCATTGCCAAGCGCTGGAAGCGCGGCACCGAGCTCGCCAGCGCCGAGACGGTATACGAAGGCCAGGCCGATGACATGTATATCGCCGCCATGCACGACGACACCCCGGGCTATGAGCGCAGCTTCGTCTCGCGCACCTTGGCCTTTTACAACGACGAGCTGTACCTGCTGGGCGAAGGCGGAAAGCTCACGAAGATCGACGCTCCGAACAGCGCCAACAAATCCGTACACGAGGACTGGCTGATGCTCGAGCTGCGCGAGCCGATGAGCGCGGGCGGGGCCACGTACGCAGCGGGCTCCCTGCTGGCGGCCAAACTGGACGCCTATCTCGCCGGCGAGCGTGTCTTCACCGTCCTGTTCCAGCCCACCGATACCACCTCGCTGGCGGGTTACAGCTTCACCGCAAATCACCTCGTGTTGAACGTGCTGGAGGACGTGAAGAACCGACTGAGCGTGCTCACACCCGCGGCCGACGCCGGCCAGCCCTGGGCCTCCCATCCGCTGCCCGGCGTGCCGGCTTTCGGCACGGTTTCGGTCAGTGCGTATGACGAGGAGAAATCCGACCTGGTGTGGATGACCAGCACCGACTACCTGACGCCGACCACACTCTATCTGGGCGAATTGCTGGGCGAGAAGGCCAAGCTCAAGGAAATGCCGTCCTTCTTCGACAAGGAGGGTTTGGAGATCACCCAGGGTTTCGCAACCAGCGAGGATGGCACCCGCGTGCCCTACTTCATGGTGGCGCGTGCGGGCATGGAGCGGAACGGCAAGAACCCCACTCTGCTTTACGGCTACGGTGGCTTCGAGATCTCGCTCACCCCGAGCTATTCGGGCGGTGTGGGCCGGGCTTGGCTTCAGGACGGCGGCGTCTACGTTGTCGCCAACATCCGCGGCGGCGGCGAGTACGGTCCCCGTTGGCATCAG
>JBIJCA010000096.1:0-14744 GCA_044344935.1 Aquimonas sp.
CTGTCGGCGGATGGCAGCCATTACGTCGTCAATGGCAAGAAGAGCTGGATCACCTCCGGCCCGGTCGCCAAGTACATCATGTTGTTCGCGATGACCGACCCCGACAAGGGTGCAAAGGGCATCAGCGCCTTCATGGTCGACACGGATCGCGAGGGTTTCCACCGCGGCAAGACCGAGCCGAAGCTGGGCATCCGCGCTTCGGCGACCTGCGAGATCGAGTTCAGCGATTACAGGATTCCCGTCGAGGACCGCATCGGCGCCGAGGGCGAAGGCTTCAAGATCGCCATGGGCGTGCTGGATGCCGGCCGCATCGGCATTGCCGCGCAGGCGGTGGGTCTGTCGCGTGCGGCGTACGACGCTGCGGTCCGTTATGCGCAGGAGCGCAAGAGCTTTGGTCAACCGATCGGCAGTTTCCAGATGATCCAGGCCAAGATCGCCGACATGAAGTGCCGGCTGGATGCTGCCGAGCTGCTGACTCTGAAGGCAGCGTTCGCCAAGCAGCAGTCCCTGAAGACCGGGGCGCGCTTCTCGACCGAAGCCTCGGTGGCCAAGCTGTACGCCTCGGAAGCGGCCATGTTCATCACCCACCAGGCCCTGCAGATCCACGGCGGCATGGGGTATTCCAAGGAAATGCCGCTGGAGCGCTACTTCCGCGACGCCAAGATCACCGAGATCTACGAGGGCACCAGCGAGATCCAGCGTCTGGTTATCGCGCGCAACGAGACTGGCGTGCGCTGAGTCGATTTCGCCGCATGTTTCGCCCGACAGCGCGCCGGAGAGATCCGGCGCGTTTTCGTTCTGGGCCTCATCCGTCCGCTACGGGGTTTCCGACCGGTCGCACGGGGGTTCCAAAATCACTTTGGCCCCGTATCCTTCCGCTTCTGCCGGATGCGTCACAGCCCGTGAGATCGCGCGTCTTGGCAGCTTGATCCACCCGCGCGGGGCGGTGGAGTCGAACCGGGGGTATGCGTGGACCGATTTCTCGACATCGCGCTGTCGTTTCCAACCGTGATCCTCAGCATGCTGCTGTTGCTGGCGGTGGCCTACTGGCTGCTGGGACTGCTGGGGCTGTTCGACTTCGATGTGCTGGATCTGCCCGATGGCGCAGAGGCCGTGGGTGGGGGCGGCGTGCTCAGCGGTCTGATGCTGAAGTTCGGGCTCGGGGGTCTCCCATTCGCACTGATCTACACAACGCTGGTCTTCTTCGCCTGGATCGCGTGCTATTTCATCGACTATCTGCTGCTCTCGGCCTTCGAGTCGAGCAGCCTCCGGATCGGCCTCGGTCTTGCGCTCACACCACTGCTGCTGTTCCTGGCTCTGCCGTTCGCTGGGCTTGCGCTGCAGCCTCTACGCAGATTGTTCGCGCGCGTCGAAGGACGCAGCGCCGAGGCTTTGCTGGGCGAGCACGTGCGCATCCGAAGTCCTGATGTGAGCGAGGCGCACGGGGTCGCGGAATACGACGATGGCGCTGCCGGCCTTATTCTTCAGGTGCGTGCGAAGGCCGGTGATTTCAGGCGGGGCGACACCGCACTCGTGGTCGAGTATCTGGTCGACATCAACGCCTATCGCGTCACCCGGCCCGCGGGCTTGCCAGATTACGTTATGTCGGTGGGGGCCGATTCAAGCACCTCCCGAAAGACCCAGGGCGGCGGCGCCGCCGCGGAAGACCAATTCACTTTTTCATCCAGCCGAGGAAGCTGACATGCCCATGGAAACCCTGATTCCGATTCTGATTGGTGTAGGCCTTGTCGTCCTCGCTATCGTGGTCCTCTTCGCCCTGTTCAAGTCCTTCTACATCAAGGTCCCGCAGGGCACGGCGCTGATCGTCAACGACATGTCGCCGACGCCCAAGGTGCACTTCACTGGCGCCCTGGTCTACCCGGTGATCTACAAGAAGGAGTTCATGCGGATCTCGCTGATTACCCTCGAGGTCGATCGGCGCGGTAAGGACGGGCTGATCTGTCGCGACAACATGCGCGCCGACATCACCGTGGCCTTCTACCTGCGCGTCAACGAGACCCAGCAGGACGTGCTGAAGGTAGCCAAGGCCATCGGCGTCGAGCGCGCGTCGGAGAAGAACGCGGTCAACGAGCTGTTCAATGCGAAGTTCTCTGAAGCCCTGAAGACCGTCGGCAAGAAGATCGATTTCGTGAATCTGTTCGAGAACCGCCAGGAGTTCCGTGACCGCATCGTCGAGGTGATCGGCAACGATCTCAATGGTTATGTGCTCGAAGACGTCGCCATCGATTACCTGGAGCAGACGCCCAAGTCCTCGCTGGATCCGAACAACATTCTCGACGCGGAAGGTATCCGCAAGATCACCGAGCTCACCGCCGCCCAGAACGTCATCACCAACGAGCTGGAGCGCAATGAAGAGCTGGCGATGACCAAGAAGAACGTCGAGACCAAGGAGGCGCTGCTGGCGCTGGAGCGGCAGCAGGCCGACGCCGAGGCACGACAGGCGCGTGAGATCGCCACCATCAAGGCCCGCGAAGAGGCTGAGACCCTGAAGGTGCAGGAGGAAGAGCGCCTGAAATCCGAGAACGCGCGCCTGAGTGCGCAGGAGCAGATCGACATCCGCGACCAGAACCGCATGCGCGAGGTCGAGGTGGCCGAGCAGAACCGCCAGCGCGCGGTGATCATCGAGAAGGAAAAGGTCGAGCGCGCGCGGGCGCTCGAAGTGGTCTCGCGTGAGCGCGAGGTCGAGCTGCAGCGGATCGAGAAGGAAAAGGCCCTGGAAGAGCAGCGCAAGCTGATCGCCAACGTGGTTCGTGAGCGCATCGCGGTCGACAAGACCGTGGCCCAGGAAGAAGAGCGCATCAAGGAAGTGCGCGAGATCTCCGAGGCCGAACGCGCCAAGCAGGTTGCGATTCTGGATGCCCAGGCCCGTGCCGAGGAAGAGCTGGTCAGGCAGGTGAAGCAGGCCGAAGCCGACGAGAGCAAGGCCAAGCACAAGGCGATCGAGATCACCACGCTGGCACAGGCGGAGCTGGAAGCCGCCGGCAAGCAGTCCGAGGCCAAGCGCAAGATGGCCGAGGGCATCGAAGCCGAGCGCGCGGCGCCGGGTCTGGCTGATGCGCGCGTGCGCGAAGTCAATGCGGCGGCGCTCGAGAAGGAAGGTCTGGCGGAAGCCAAGGTCGTGGCCGAGAAGCTGATGGCCGAAGCGCGCGGCGAGCAGGAGAAGGGCTTTGCGCACGCCCGGGTCGTCGAGGCGCATGCGGATGCCAAGCAGAAGGAAGGCCTGGCCGAGGCCAAGGTTCTGGAAGAGAAGCTCGGCGCTCAGGCGCGCGGCGAAGAGCAGATCGGCGGTGCCAAGGCAGTCGCCACCCGCGAGATCGGTCTCTCGGAAGCCGAGGTGTTGAAGCGTCGCTACGAGTCGGAGGCCGAGGGTCTGGTCAAGAAGTTCGAGGCGCTGTCGGGCCTGTCGGATTCCGCGCGTGCACACGAAGAATTCCGCATGCAGCTGGAGAAGAACTTCGAGCAGGCGATGGCCGCGATCGAAGCCAACAAGGACATCGCACGCGAGCAAGCGGACGTGCTGGCGGCGGCGCTGTCCAAGGCCAAGGTCGACATCGTCGGCGGCGGCGGCGAGTTCTTCGAGACCTTCGCCAAGGCGCTCAGCGTCGGCAAAGCGATCGAGGGCGCGGTCGGCAAGAGCCCGGTGGTGCAGGACGTGCTGTCGAAGTTTCTGGGTGTGGGGGCGCCGGCTGGGAAGGTGGCGGCGTTGAAGGCGGCGGAGGCAGAGTCTTCCGAAGCTGCCACCTCCGCCGATGGTTCGGCGCCAAAGGCCTAAGCGTGCGAGCCCCTCTCCCATCGGGAGAGGGGTTGGGGTGAGGGGCGATTCAGCGCGGGCACTTTCTGCTGCTGCTTGGCTCATTCATATGGTTGCCCACGCACGCGGCGAGCTGGGGCCAGCCCAGCCCCTCACCCCAACCCCTCTCCCGATGGGAGAGGGGCTTGAATCGCGCTTCCGCATTCTCTTGTCGGATGACTCAGCGGCTCGGGCTCGCCGTGTTCAGGGCTTGAACAAAGCGCGCGTCCCCCGCCCTACAGGTTGATCCCATGACCACAACCGAAACCCTGGTAGATCAAGCCGTCGCCGAAGGTGGCGCCTATGAGGTTCTGCGGGCGCGCCTGCTGGAGCAGGGCGTGCGGCTGCGTGAACTCGCCGAAGGCCTGAACCGTCAGCGGCTGCAGGAGTTCGGCAGCAGCGAGCTGAAGATCATTGGCCGCCTGCGCGTGCGCACCGAGCACAATGCGGTGGCGCGCGATCTGGTGCGGGTCGACGACTTCCTTCTGTTCGGCTACAACGTGTTCCTGGGCCTCAAGCGCGAGACCCAGATCGCCGACGTGTTCGCCCTGTATCGACTGGTCGAGGCCGAAGGCGGCTTTGACGTCGAGCCCGTCGATCTGGCCGCCAGCTTTCTTGGCGCCCAGGGATTCGCGCAGGATTTCCGCGAGCTGTACGCCTATTACAAGAACACCCGCCTGCTGCAGCTGGTGAGTCGCGACGATCTGCTGTTGGCCAGCTTCCAGATCGGCGAGCGTCTGACCGATGTGCGCGTGTTCCGCTTCAGCGTCTCGCCGTCGGGCGAGGTGCGCTATATCGACAACCGCGGCGAGCGCGACATCGCGCTGCCGCCAATCCACGATTTCGAATGGACGCGCTGCGGCCGCGAACATGTTGTCGAGGGCCGCTTTCCGCACATGAACGTGCTGGATCAGGTCTTTGTCGAGACCATCGGTGCTGACCTCACGATCAAGATCGAGAACAACACCGAGGACGGGCTGGGCATCTACCGCGAGCCGGTCGATGATGCAACGCAGAGCATCGACGATGCGCGCATCGATTACGCCCGCGTCGGTGACTTGATCCTGCTGCGGGTCCAGCCCTACCGCGAGGACGTGGTACGCCACTTTGTCTACAGTCTGATCGCCCGCAAGGTGTATCGCATCGATGCGATCGGGCAGAGCTGCGTGCAGCTGCCCGAGGACCACGGCATCGTGTTTCCCGGTGGCTATGTGCTGCAGAACGGTGAGCAGCACGCCTTTGAGCGCAGCATGGAGGGTATGCGCTTCAAGCGCAGCATCCGTTCGCCGAACGGCGAGGACGTGCTGTACATCTTCTACCAGCCCGAAAGCGGCGCCAAGGCACTGTTCACCTACAACCTGATCGAGCGCCGCCTGGCCACGCCGCTGTTCGGCCACGGCTATGCGCGGCTGGAGGACGGCCGCTTCGTGCTGTTCTCGGTGGACAGCCACGAACCCACTCGCGTGCACCCGATGCAGGTGTGGCAGACGCCTTTCTGGAGCGAAGAGTTCGCAGCCGCCAGGCCGCCCGCGGCGAGTTTCATGGGGCGTATTGGCAATGCCGAACTGGTGCGTGGCATCTCGGACTTGCTGTCGCTGGTGCGCGAGGTTGCAAGCGAAGAAGTCAGCGCCACCCGCTACAGCCTGCTCAGCCAGAACGGTCGGCGCCTGTTCGATCTGCATCATTGGCTGGACAGCGCCGAATGTCCGGGTGTGGCGCCGCTGGTGCGTGAGATCGCCGGCACCGCCGAATCCGTGCTGGACGAGTTCGAGAAGGTCGAAAGCATCCGCGCGCAGAGCGAGCGCAGCCTGCGCGAGGCCCGCAGCGCCCAGGGCGAACTGCTGGCCCGGGCGCGACCGGAGCGCTGCGAGAGCGTCAACGACTTCGTCGAAGGTCTGTCCGGTCTGCAGGCCCAGCGCGGGCGCCTGCTGGCCCTGCGCGAGGCGCGCTACATGGACGTGGCGGCCATCGATGCGCTTGAGTCCGAGGTGGTCGAAGCGCAGGCCAGACTGTCCTCTGCGACAGGCGAGTTCCTCGCATCGGCGACGGCGCTCAAGCCGCTGGACCAGCGGCTGCGCGCGCTGGAGGCGGAGGCCGGCAAGGCCCAGGGCGTGACTGCGCTCAAGGCGCCACTGGAAGGCATGGCCCAGCTCTCGTTGGATCTCGATCTGCTGTCGAACCTGCTGGCCGGGCTGCCGATCGAGGATGCGCAGCAGCGCACCCAGGTCGTCGAGACGATCTCCGAGCTGTACGCGCGTCTGAACCAGGCGCGCGCCCGTGCCGAGCAGCAGCGCAAGTCGCTGGGCAGCCGCGAGGCGGTGGCCCAGTTCGGCGCGCAGTTCGCGCTGTTCGGCCAGAGCCTGGCCTCGGCGCTGAGCCTGTCGACGGACCCGGAGCGCAGCGAAGAGCAGCTGTCGCGCGTGCTGCTGCAGCTGGAGGAGCTCGAAAGCCGTTTCGGTGAGCACGAGCAGTTTCTGCAGGACATCCTGGCCAAGCGCGAAGAGGTGCTGGAAACCTTCGAGAGCCATCGCCAGGCGCTTCTGGATGAACGCCAGCGCCGTGCTCAGGGCCTGCATGAGGCGGCGCTGCGCATCTTCGAAGGCCTTGGACGGCGGACCGAGCGACTGGAAACCGTGGAGTCGCTGCACGCCTTCTTCGCCGGCGACGCGCTGATCCTCAAGCTGCGCGAGTTGGCTTCGCGCCTTCGCGAGCTGCGCGACAGCGTCAAGGCCGACGACATCGAGGCCCGCATCAAGGCCGCGCGTGATGCCGCCTTGCGCGGTCAGCGCGATCGGACCGAGCTGTTCGAGGACGGCGGCAACACCATCAAGCTGGGGCCGCGGCATCGCTTCAGCGTGAACACCCAGGCGCTGGATCTGACCCTGCTGCCCAGGGGCGGCGAGCTCTGCCTGCACCTGACCGGCACCGAGTACTACGAGCCCGCGCGCGATGAGGAACTGACGCGGCTGCGCGAGTTCGCGGAGCTGACGCTGGAGTCGGAGTCCGCCCATGTGAGTCGCGCCGAGTATCTTGCGGCCAGCCTGTTCGAGGCTGCCCGCGCCGGCAGTGAAGGCCAAGACCTTGCCGCGCTGCAGACCGAGCTGACGAGCCTCGATGCGCTGTCGAAGCGTCTGCGCGAGTTCGCCGCTCCGCGCTATCGCGAGGGCTATGAGAAGGGCATCCACGACACCGACGCCGCGCGAATTCTCGCCGCCTGGCTGCCGCTGCGGCAGGCCGCCGGAACCCTGATCTTTCCGCCCGCAGCGAGAGCGCTCGCCGCACTCGCCTGGCAGGCACAAGCCAACAGCGAAAGCGCCAGCCTGTGGCCGCTGCGCGCGCGCCAGGCGCGGCAGTTGGTCGAAGCCTTGGGACAGCGCGGCGCCAGCGAGCGCCTGGGCGATGAGATGGCCCGCGAGGTCGAGCGCTTCCGCGCCGCCGCGGGCATCGAGTTGCCCGAGTCGAGCAGCGCCGATGCCGCGCGCTATCTGGTCGAAGTGCTGGGCGAGGAGCATCCGCAGTTCGTGTTCTCACGCGCAGCCCGTGCGCTTGTTCAGGGCCTGAAGGAGCGCCTGAACACCGGCCACCGCTGGGAAGACCTGCAGGCGGCAGCCGACGCACTGTCCGCGCGGCGGGGCGAGGCATTGGGCCTTTGGCTGCAATGGTTCGAGGCGCTGTGCGTCGACGGCGAGTTCGCCGGCCTGCGTGATCACGCGATCGAGGCAGCCGCACTGATGCGCGTTGACGGACATCTGCCGACCCGGATCAGCGAGGCCGATCTCACGGTCGAGATCAGCGGCCTGCTCAGCACGCATGCGCGCATCAATCAGGGCCGCATGTCGCTGCGCATCGACGACTTTGAAGCGCGCCTGCGCCGCCATCGCGAACAGCATCTGCCGGGACTGCGTGCCTTCCAGGCGCGCCGCCACGCGCTGATCGAAGCCGGCCGCGCGCGTCTGCGGCTGGAGGAGTTCAAGCCCAAGCCCTTGACGGCGTTTGTGCGCAACAAGCTGATCACCGAGGTCTACCTGCCGATCATCGGCGACAACCTCGCCAAGCAGATGGGCACCGTGGGCGAGGGCAAGCGTTCGGATCTGATGGGCCTGCTGATGCTGATCAGCCCGCCCGGCTACGGCAAGACCACCCTGATGGAGTACGTGGCGCATGCGCTGGGCCTCATCTTCATGAAGATCAACGGGCCTTCGCTGGGCCATGAGGTGCGTTCGCTCGATCCGACCCAGGCGCCGGATGCCGGTGCGCGTCAGGAGCTGGAGAAGCTCAACCTCGCGCTGGAGATGGGCAACAACGTGATGCTGTACGTCGACGACATCCAGCACACGCATCCGGAGTTCCTGCAGAAGTTCATCTCGCTCTGCGACGGCACCCGCCGCATCGAGGGCGTGTGGCAGGGCCGCAGTCGCACCTACGACATGCGCGGCAAGAAGTTCTGCGTGGTGATGGCCGGCAACCCGTACACCGAGAGCGGCGAAGTTTTCAAGATTCCGGACATGCTCGCCAACCGCGCCGATGTCTACAACCTCGGCGAGGTGCTGGGCGGCAAGGAAGAGGCGTTCCTGCTGAGCTACATCGAGAACAGCTTGAGCGCCCAGCCGGTGCTGGCGCCGCTGGCGACGCGCGATCTGAACGATCTCTACAGGCTGGTCGAGCGAGCGCAGGGCCGCGAGTTCTCGGCGAATGCTCTGTCCCACGCCTACTCGACCGCGGAACTTACCGAGCTCACCGCGGTGCTGAAGAACCTGCTGGCGGTGCGCGACATCGTCTACCGCGTCAACCAGGCCTACATCGCCAGCGCTGCCCAGGCCGAGGCCTACCGCACCGAGCCGCCGTTCAAGCTGCAGGGCAGCTACCGCAACATGAACAAGCTGGCCGAAAAAGTCTCGGCGGTGATGAACGCGCAGGAGCTGCAGAAGCTGATGGACGACCATTATCTCGGCGAGTCGCAGCTGCTGACCGGTGGCGCCGAGGAGAACCTGCTCAAGCTGGCCGAGATCCGCGGCACGCTGGATGCCACGCGTGCCGAACGCTGGCAGGCGATCAAGCAGGGCTTCCAGCGCAACAAGGCGCTCGGTGGTGCCGACAGCGATACCGGCACGCGGGTGATCGCGCAGCTGCACGACCTGGTGGCCAGCGTGCAGTCGCTGGGCGAACGTGCCGGCCAGGCGGCGCCGCCGACTACAGCGCCCGAACTGGTCCAGCTGCTGCAGCGCATCCTCGATGAGCAGGTGTTGAATCGCACCTTCTCACGCGACACCGCCTCTGATGCGGCGATGTGGTTGGGCGGCCTGCGCAATGCGCTGGATGTGGGCTTCCGTCCGCTGGTGGATGCGGTGCAGGGCAGTGGACAGGCGCGCTCGGAAGCGGCCGCGCAGCAGGCGGAGCTGATCCGTCAGCTGCAGGCGCTGGTAGGCGCGCTGCGCGCCGGCGGGAGCTGACCGCGCCACAGCGTCGGCCCGTGCCGCTGTCGGGAACACGCCTACAGTCTTCGCATCGCGGCACAGACTGTCGCAATCGATCGCGCAACATTCACATTCCGGCTGCGGAACCACGCGGGATGCACGCGCATACTCTCGGCGTTCTCATCGGTCGGAATCGGGTCAGTCCGTGCGAAGCTCGGTCGTTTCCAGGAACCGCTGCGGCGCGCTGCCATCGCGCTTGAAGGCCGGCGCGCTGCTTCTTTTGTCGCTGCTCCTAGCGTGCGTATCCGCCACTGCCTCCGAATTCGCAGAAGCGCCGCGCGCGCCCCTCAACGAGTACTACGCGGAGCGCTGGAGTTCTCGCGACGGGCTGCCGCACAACATGGTTTCGGGCCTCGTGCAGGCGCCTGACGGTTACCTCTGGCTGGCCACGCTGGAGGGCGCAGTGCGCTACAGCGGTCGCGAGTTCCGCGTGTTCGATGCCGGCAGTGTCGAGGGCCTGCGCGGCAATGCGGTGCGCGCCGTGGCGGTGGATTCCAGGGGCAGCGTGCTGCTGGCCACCACCCGCGACGGCGTGGCGCGGAAGACCGATCAGGGCTGGGAGTTCCTGCGCCTGAAGGACCAGGTGGTCATCGACGCTACCATCAGCATCACGGCCGGCGCCGATGGCCGGATCTGGGCAGGTGGAGAGAACTCGGGCGTCGTCCGTTTCGAGGCCGATGGTGGCCAGCGCAGTTTTGGCGTCGCCGACGGGCTGCCCAGCGGCTATGTCAACGCCATGGTCGAAGACACACAGGGTCGGCTCTGGGTCGGCACCACCCGAGGGCTGGCGCTGATCGAAGGCGATCGCGTGAGCGCCCTCGGACCCGGCAGCGGCTTGGACATGGGCCTCGTGCTCAGTCTGCAGTTGCTTGACGCTGAGCGTGTGCTGGTGGGCACCGATCGCGGCTTGTTCATCGGTACCCGCGATGGTGGCTTCGAGCGCTTCAGCGAACGCATGCCGCAGGATCAGATCAACCGACTCCTGCTCGACGCGCGCGGCGATCTCTGGGTGGGCACCGCCAGCCACGGACTGCTGCGCGTGTCCGCGCCCCTGGGCCCTTCATCGCCGATCGAACGCATCGATGTCCAGGACGGCCTGCCGAACAGTCGCGTCTCCGCGCTGGCGCAGGACAGCGAAGGCAGCGTTTGGGTCGGCACCAACGGCGGCCTGTTCCGCCTGCGCCTGCCGCCGGTGCGGGTGTTTTCGCAGCGGCAGGGGTTGGCAACGCCGTATGTGCGCGCAGTGGCCGAAACCACCGACGGGTCGCTCTGGGCTGGCACCAGCTCCGGCCTGTTCCGGCTGTCGGCCGAGGGCGTCAAGGGCTATTGGGCCGCGGACGGTCTGCCGTCCGATTCGGTGATGAGCCTGCTCGCCGAGCCCGATGGAGCGCTGCTGATCGGAACGGCAGCCGCAGGGCTGGCCCGCTGGGACGGGCAGCGTATCGTCGGCGTGCTCAACCGCGCCGGCGGGCTCGCGGGTGACCAGGTGCGCGCGCTGTTGCGGACCCGCGATGGCACGCTCTGGGTAGGCACCACGCTCGGTCTGTCCGAGCTGCGCGATGGCCGGGTCCGCAACTGGACGGTCGCCGAAGGTTTGCCCCGAGACTTCGTGATTGCACTGCACGAGGATGCCAAGGGGCGCCTGTTCGTGGGCACTTCCAACGGTGCCGCCCTGATCGAAGACGGCCGTCTGCGGGTGCTTTCGCTCGGCACCGATCCGGTCAAGGACATCTTCTACTTCCACGAGACTGCCGACGGCAGCGTGTGGATGGCCACCGACCTCGGCCTGTTGCGCTGGCGCGAGGGCCCCGCGGGTAGGGTCGGCCGAGCCGCCGGATTGCCGGTGGATGCGATCTTCCAGATCGTTCCGGATGCACTTGGCGGCTGGTGGCTGACCAGCAACCGCGGCCTGTACCGGATCGATGCCGCGGCGGCGGCCGTGGTGGCGGATGGCCGGCGTGCCGAGCTGGATGTGCGTCACTTCAACGAAAGCGACGGTATGGAGAACGCCCAGTGCAATGGTGCCGCCGGACCTGCAGCCCTGGTTCGCGCCGACGGTCGGCTCTGGTTCGGCACGGCCAGTGGATTCGCCGTGGTGGATCCTCCTGCAGTGCTGCTCTCGCGCGTGCCGAGGGTCCCTGCGGTGATCGAGGCGGTGCGGGTGGATGACGCCGAAGCCGCACTGCTGGCTGCCATCCAGGTGCCTGCAGGCAGTCGACGGATCGAGATCGAGCTGGCGGGCCTGAGCCTGCTGATGCCGGAACGTATCCAGTTCCGCTATCGCCTCGTGGGTTTCGAAGAGGACTTCATCGAAATGGGCGCACGCGACACCCTGCAGTTCACCGCGCTGCGGCCCGGGCGCTACCAGTTCGAGGCGCAGGCGCGGAATCCGGAAGGGCAGTGGGGTGAGTCTGCGCGTATCGAGCTGGAGGTGCTGCCGTTCTGGTGGCAGCGCGGAAGCGTGCAGGTGCTGGCGCTGCTGGCGCTCGTGGCGGCGGCTTTTGTGACGGTCCAGTATCGGATCGCGCGCCTGCGACGCGCGCAGCTCCGCCTGCGGGCACTGGTGGACGAGAAGACGATCGACCTGGCGACCAAGGCGGGCGATCTCGAGCGGCTCGCGCGCGAGCGTGGCGATCTGGCCGATCGACTGCACTTGCAGGCGCGCGCTTTCGAGCGGCAGGCCAACGAGGACTATCTGACTGGCCTGCTCAATCGGCGCGCCTTCGATTCCGGTCTGGCAGAAGCCTTCCAGCGCATGCAGCGCAGCGGCGAGCCGCTCTGCCTGGCGCTGCTCGACATCGATTTCTTCAAGCGCATCAATGACGAGTGCTCGCACGCCGCAGGCGACTCGGCCCTGCGCGAAATCGCGATGCTGATCCGCGAGCAGGTGCGCAGCAGCGACCTGGCCTCACGCTGGGGCGGCGAGGAGTTCGCCCTGCTGTTTCCGGGTGCGGGTGTCGATGAAGCGCGGCGGGTCTGCGAGCGGCTGCGAGCGGCTATCGAGAAGCATGACTTCGGCAGCCTGCAGCCGGGGCTGAAAGTCACGGTGAGCATCGGCCTGGCCTCGCATGCCGGCATCGCCCACCACGAGAAACTGATCCAGCGCGCCGACGATGCGCTGTACCGGGCAAAGGCGCAGGGACGCAATCAGGTCGTGGGTTGAGGCCGGCGCCTCGCGCCCGCCATCCCGGGACTGCCTTCGCTTGCTGCGTGATGTCGGGGTCGAAAGCGGACTGGGCTCCGCTACCGTGTGAACACCTGAGGCCCAGCGCGGCTAATCGGGTACAGCGCGAAACAGCTGCGCCCTGCGGAACGACGGCGCTCACGCGTATCATGCGCGGCTTTCCGGCGCCCCCGCCGGGCCCACGCGCCCGATACCGACTCCATGAGCACACCCAGCCCCATTCCCGCCCGCATGCGTGGTTTGAACCGCGCCGAGATCTGCGACCAGAACTTCATCGAATTCGTGCGCGACTGGCGCGGCGGGGTGCAACCAGCCAGCGGCGACTCGCCGGTAATGCCGGGCAGTGAGCTGACAGCGACCGCATTCGACGAACTGCTGAAGTCGCAGCTGATCAGCCGCCATCTGGACCTGATGGCGCGCGTGCTGCGCGTGCAGAACAAGGTCTTCTACACGATCGGCAGCAGCGGTCATGAGGGCAATGCGATGGTGGCCCGCGCCGCCCGCCACACCGATCCGGCCTTTCTGCATTACCGCAGCGGCGGCTTCATGGCCGAGCGCTTCCGCAAGCTGCCGGGCATGGATCCGATCATGGATTCGGCGCTGAGCTTTGCCGCCAGCAAGGACGACCCGGCCTCGGGCGGCCGCCACAAGGTCTGGGGCTCCAAGCCGCTCTGGGTGCTGCCGCAGACCTCGACCATCGCCAGCCATCTGCCGAAGGCGCTGGGCACGGCAGTCGCGATCGAGCAGGCCAAGCGCATCGGCCACGCGCTGCCGATTCCGGATGACAGCATCGCGATCTGTTCCTTCGGTGATGCCTCCAGCAACCACGCCACCGCGCAGACGGCCTTCAATGCCGCCGCCTGGACGGCCTACCAGGGGCTGCCCGCGCCGGTGCTGTTCGTCTGCGAGGACAACGGCATCGGCATCTCGGTCAAGACGCCGCGCGACTGGGTGCGGGCCAGTTTCGAGAACCGCCGCGATCTGGATTACTTCTACGCCGACGGCCTTGATCTCGCTCACGGCTGGGCCGATGTGCAGCGCGCGGTCGAGCACTGCCGGCGCACGCGCCGCCCGACCTTCCTGCACCTGCGCACCACCCGCATCATGGGTCACGCCGGCACCGACTTCGAGATCGAGTGGCGCTCGATCGAGGAGCTGGTGCAGGTCGAAGCCACTGACCCGCTGCTGAAGTCGGCCGACATCGCGCTCCGCTCGGGCCTGTACACCGCCGACAGCCTGCTCGCGCTGTACGAAGACACGCGCAAGCGCTGCTTCGCCGCCGCCGAAGACGCCGATCGGCGCCCGCGCCTGTCGACGCTCGCGGACGTCATGGCGCCGCTGGCGCCGTACTCCGCCGACAAGGTGCAGGCGGAAGCCGCGCGTGCCGACTACGCCGACGCGCGGCTCAAGGTCTTCGGCGGCGAAGACAAGCTGCCCGAGAAGCAGGCGCCCAAGCATCTGGCCATCCAGATCAACCAGGCCCTGCACGACCTGATGGCCAAGTATCCCGAGAGCCTGCTGTTCGGCGAAGACGTGGCGCTGAAGGGCGGCGTCTACACGGTGACCAAGGGCCTGTTCAAGACCTTCTCGGGCAAGCGCGTGTTCAACACCCTGCTCGACGAGACCATGATCCTTGGCCTCGCCCAGGGCTACGCCAACATGGGCATGCTGCCGATTCCGGAGATCCAGTACCTGGCCTATTTCCACAACGCCTGCGATCAGATCCGCGGCGAGGCGGCCAGCCTGCAGTTCTTCTCGAACGGCCAGTACCGCAACCCGATGGTGATGCGCATCGCCTCGCTCGGCTATCAGCGCGGCTTCGGCGGCCATTTCCACAACGACAACTCGATCACTGCCCTACGCGACATTCCCGGTCTGGTCGTGGCCTGCCCCTCGCGCGGCGATGACGCGGCGATGATGCTGCGCACCCTGATGGCGCTGGCCAAGGTCGACGGCCGCGTCTGTGCGTTCCTGGAGCCGATCGCGCTGTACATGGCAAAGGATCTGCACGCCCCCGGCGACGGCGGCTGGCTCACCCAGTACCCCGCGCCCGATCAGGCGATTCCGCTGGGCGAGGGCAAGGTGTATCCGCCCGAGGACGGCAGCGATGGCGATGATCTGGTCGTGTTTACCTTCGGCAACGCCGTGCCGATGTGCCTGCGCGCCCAACGCGCGTGGAAGGAACAGCTGGGCTGGAGCACGCGCGTGATCGACCTGCGCTGGCTGCAGCCGCTCAACGAAGGTTTCATCGCCGAACAGGCGCGGACTGCCAGGC
>JBIJCA010000278.1:0-5970 GCA_044344935.1 Aquimonas sp.
CCGCCGCTCGGCCGGCGTGGGCGAGGGCATCATCACCGCCCTCGTCGAAGCCGGTTTGGGCGCCACGCCGCTGAAACGCGTGGTCGGCGCCGACACCTTCACTCCGCTTGCAGGAGCGGCTTTCCTCGTGCTGCCGGGCGACGAGGAGATCATCGCGGCGGGTCGGGCGCTCGCCTGAATCGCTGGGAATCGGGAATCGGGTTAGGCAATCGTCCAGCGCATTGATCGCGCGGACGCACGAAGCAGCGTCGCGTGCGGCTGGCTGGATGCTGGAAGCGCGGGCAAGCTCTTTCCGATTCCGATTCCGATTCCGATTCCGATTCCGATTCCGATTCCGATTCCCGATTCCCGATTCCCGATTCCCGATTCCCGATTCCCGTTTCCCGCGTCTAGCCCTGATGCCGCAGTGCCTCGATCGGGTCGAGCTGGGCCGCCTTGCGCGCGGGGTAATAGCCGAAGAACAGCCCGGTGGCGACGGCGAAGCCGGTGGCGAGTGCGATCACTTCGAAGCTGAGTTCGACGGGTAGGGCGCCGATGCGCCCCGCCAGAAGGGCACCGGCGATGCCGATGGCGATGCCGATGATGCCCCCGCCCAGCGAGATCATCATGGCCTCGGCGAGGAACTGTCGTTGGATTTCTTTCGGGCCGGCACCGACCGCCATGCGCAGGCCGATTTCGCGGATCCGCTCGGTCACCGAGACCAGCATGATGTTCATGATGCCGATGCCGCCCACGATCAGCGAAACTCCGGCGACTGCACCGAGCAGCATCGACATGAGGCGCGTGGTTTCGTTGCGCGCGCTGACCAGCTGGGTGAGGTTGCGGACGATGAAGTCGTCCTCGGCGCCCGGCGCGATGCTGTGCGTTTCCTTCAGCACGCTGTTGAGGTCGGCCTCGACCTTGACCATGTCCTTCGAGCTCGCTGTACCGACGACGATGCCCTGCACGGTGCCCGGCGGCATCTGCATCTGACCCATCAGGCGTCGGCGCGCGGTGTCAAGCGGCACGAACACGGTGTCGTCCTGATCACCGCCCCAGCCGCTCTGGCCCTTCGGATTGGCCACGCCGACCACGGTAAAGGGCACGCGACCGATGCGGATGCTCGCGCCGATCGGGTCGTCTTCGCCGAACAGCTTCTCGCGCACGGTCTGTCCCAGCACCACGACGGTGTCGGTACTGTCGTAAGCGGCCAGTTCGGCGTCGTCACCCACCGCCAGGGTCCAATCCAGAATGCGGAAAAAGTCCGGCTGCACGCCCTGCCACTGGGTGCTCCAGTTCTGCTCCGCGTGAATCACCTGGGCGCCACCTCGCACGGTGGCGCTGACGAAGCGCGCTTCGGGGATGCGCTCGCGGATGGCTTCGACATCGTCCATGGTCAGCGAGAAGATGCTGCCGGCGCCCATTCGCACGGCGCCCTGGCGGCCCCAGTTCGGCATCACGTCGATGCGGTTGGAGCCAAGTCGCGAAATGGTTTGGTCGAGCTGGGCCTGCGTGCCTTGGCCCACCGACACCATGACGATGACCGCGGCGATGCCGATGATCACGCCGAGCGCGGTCAGCGTGCTGCGCAGCCAGTTGCCGCGCAGCGCGAACAGCGCCATGTAGAGGATGTCGCGGAAGCGCACGCGCCCCGGCGGCACGAAAGTCTGCGGCGGGTTCGGGCTCATCGGGGCAGCTCCTTGAGTTCACCATCGTGCATCGACAGCACGCGATCGGCGCGCGCGGCGATCTCGGGGTCATGGGTGATCAGCACGATCGTATGTCCCTGCGACTGCAGCTGCTTGAACAGCTTCAGGATTTCTTCGCCCGTACGCGAATCGAGGGCGCCCGTCGGCTCGTCGGCGAGCAGGACGGGGGCGCGATTGATCAGTGCACGTGCGATCGCCACGCGCTGCTGCTGACCGCCGGAGAGTTCGCTCGGGCGGTGTCGGGCACGATCGCCGAGGCCCACTTCTTCCAGCGCGGCGCGGGCGCGCTCGCGGCGGTCGCGCGGCTCGATGCCGGCGTAGGTCAGCGGCAGCATGACGTTGTCGAGCGCGCTCATCCGCGACAGCAGATGGAAACCCTGGAAAACGAAGCCGATCTTCTCAAGGCGCAGGCGCGCGCGGCCGGCCGCATCCAGCTCGGCGACATCGACGCCGTCGCAGAGATACCGGCCAGCGCTCGGTGAGTCGAGGCAGCCGATCAGATTCATCAGGGTCGACTTGCCCGAGCCCGAGGGTCCGATGATGGCGACGAACTCGCCATGGGCGATGCGGAAGCTGACGCCGCGCAGGGCTACGACTTCGGCAGCCGTGCCCTCGGAGTAGACCTTGCGCAGGTTTTCGCACTGGATGACGGGCGCGGCAGCCGTCATGCGCCGCCCTCGCTGCCGGTGATGACCACATCGTCCTCGCCCAGCGCGCCGCCGACGATCTCGGTATGGCTGGCGTCGGACAGACCGGCGCGGGTCTGCACGGCGACTGGTTTGCCCTCGCGCAGCACGTACAGGGTGACCGAACGGGCGTTCAGGAGTTCGTTCAGTCCCGCGTCGAAGCGCTCGCGCTGGCCGGCGTCCAGGGTCGCGAGGAAGCCCGCATAGCCCTCGCGCACCCGCGCAGCCATGCCGGCGGCGATCTGCGCTTGGGTCGGCGCGCTGCCGCCGCCCATCATGAAGCCGCCTCCGCCTCCGCCGCCGCCGCCCTGGGCCATGCGCTGCTGGATCTGCTGGCGCATCCGTTCCGCGCGTTCGCGGGCGGCGGCCGCGTCTGCGTCGAAGGCGGCCCGCTGGCTCGGGTTGAGCGCCAGCGGTTCGATCATCCGCGAGAGTTCCTCGCCCAGATTTCCGCCGCTGAACATGCGCGCCATCGGGTTTTCCGCCGGAGCATCCGCCGGCTTGAAGCGCAGGGCGGCGTTCGGAACCCGCAGCACGCCGGTGCGCTCGCTGACTTCGATGTTTGCGTTCGCCGTCATGCCGGGCAGCAGCACGAAATCGGCATTCTCGACCGCGATGATGACGGGGTAGGTGATCACGTTCTGGGTGTTCACCGCAGACAGCCGCACCTGCTTCACTTCTCCGCGGAAGTCACGACCGGCAAAGGCGTCAACCGTGAACTTGACCGGCTGCCCGGCACGGATCTGGCCGACGTCGCTCTCGTCGACGCTGAGCTCGATCTGCATCTGGCTCAGGTCTTCGGCGATCTGGAAGAGCACGGGCGACTGGAAGCTCGCAGCCACGGTCTGGCCGGGCTCGGCGGTGCGACTCAGCACCACGCCGTCCACCGGCGAACGGATCACGGTGTAGGTGAGGTCGAGCTCGGCATTGGCGACATTCGCTTCCGCCTGCTGGATCTGGGCGCGGGCCGAAGCGACCCGGGCGATCGCCTGTTCACGCGCAGCCACCGCCAGATCGATGTCCGAGCGCGAAACCAGCTGGCGGACGGCGAGTTCCTGTTTGCGGCTGTAGTCAGCCTCCGCATTCTTGAGCGCCGCCTGCGCTTCCTGCAGGCTGGCGCGGGCGCTGGCAAGCGCGGCGCGGGTCTGGGTCAGGCGTGCCTCGAAGTTCGCCGGGTCGATCCGGGCCAGAATCTGATCGCGCTCAACGCGATCGTTGAAGTCGGCGAGCACTTCCAGGATCTGGCCGGAGACCTGCGAGCCGATATCGACCGTGGACAGGGCCTTCAGTGCGCCGGTGGCAGAGATCGCCACCCGCAGATCCCCCCGCTCGGCCTTGGCGGTGCGGTAGCTGGCAGCGGCGGTGTCGCGATCGCCCAACCAGAACCAGGCGCCAGTGCCGATCGCGGTCAGGAAAACGGCAAGGTAGACGAACCGTGCGATGCGGAAGCGGGAAGCGGGGGCGGAGCGCGAATTCATGCGGCCGGGATCTCTTCGGGACGGAATATCGGGAGGGGTGCAACGCGGTCAGACATCGGATCCGTCGCGCGGCGCTGCGACACCGGGTTGTCTCTTCAGGTTCCTGAAGCCTGGGCCTTCGGCCGTGAACAGGCCATGCCCGTTGGTCATGCGCGGCGGTTGCGATCGGGTAGGGCGCTGTCGTTCCGGCCCTCTGCGGCGCCGCTCGGTTGTGGGCAAACCCCCGTGTGGACTACACTTTCGCGCCCCTCCAGCCCGGCGTGCCCTGTGCACTCTGCCTGCGGGGCGGCATCCACACTCCCACCACGGCGGTCCTCGCGGTGCACCGCGTGTGCAAGAGCGCACGTTGAATGGTGTTCCTGCGGTTCCCGCATCCAAGAGGTTTCACATGTCCATCGACACCCAGAAGATCATCGAAGAATTCAAGCGCGGCGAAGGCGACACCGGCTCCCCGGAAGTCCAGGTCGCCCTGCTGTCGGCCCGCATCGAAATGCTGACCGGCCACTTCAAGATCCACAAGCTTGACCACCACGGCCGTCGCGGCCTGATCCGTCTGGTCAACCAGCGTCGCAGTCTCCTGAGCTACCTCAAGGGCAAGGACGTTGAACGCTACAAGACGCTCATCGAGCGCCTCGGCATCCGTCGCTAATCCCAAAGGGGAAGTACAACGTGGCGAAAGTAACCAAGACGTTTCAGTACGGAAACCACCAGGTCACGCTGGAGACGGGTGAAATCGCCCGCCAGGCTGGCGGTGCGGTCCTCGTCAAGATGGCCGACACCGTCGTGCTGGTCACGGCAGTTGCCAACAAGGGCCTGCGCGACGGGGTCGACTTCTTCCCGCTGACGGTCGACTACCAGGAGAAGTTCTACGCCGGCGGCAAGATTCCCGGTGGCTTCTTCAAGCGCGAAGGCCGTCTGACCGAGAAAGAGACCCTGACCTCGCGTCTGATCGATCGCCCGCTGCGCCCGCTGTTCCCGGAGACGTTCCGGCACGAGGTCCAGGTCGTCGCCACGGTGATGTCCATGAACCCGGAAGTCGACGGCGACATCCCGGCCCTGATCGGTGCCTCCGCCGCCATGTGCCTGACCGGCGTGCCCTTCTCGGGTCCGATCGGTGCGGCCAAGGTCGGCTACAAGGACGGCCAGTACCTGCTGAATCCGACCGCCAGCGAACTCGCCACCTCCGATCTGGAGCTGGTGGTGGCCGGCACCAAGGACGCGGTGCTGATGGTCGAGTCCGAAGCCAAGCTGCTGTCGGAAGACGTGATGCTGGGCGCGGTGATGTTCGGTCACCAGCAGCTGCAGACGGTGATCAACGCGATCAACGAACTGGTGGCCGAAGTCGGCGTCACTCCGTTCCCGTGGACTGCGCCGGCGCCGGCAACGGCGCTCATCGACGCCATCAAGGCGGCGGTGGGCAGCCGGCTGGAGCAGGCCTACAGCATCCGGATCAAGGGTGAGCGCCGCGAAGCGATCTCGGCGCTGCGGAAGGACGTCATCGCCGCACTGGAGCCGCAGTTCGAAGCCAACGGTTGGACCTCCAAGCAGGTTGTCGCGGAGTTCGCCGAGCTGGAGTACAGCACCATGCGCGCCATGGTGCTCGCCACCAAGACCCGCATCGACGGCCGTGATCTGACCACCGTGCGCGGCATCAGCGTGCGTACCGGCGTGCTGCCGCGGACCCACGGCTCGGCCCTGTTCACCCGCGGCGAGACGCAGTCGATCGTGGTCGCCACCCTGGGCACCGCGCGCGATGGCCAGATCATCGATGCGGTCTCGGGCGAGTACAAGGAACACTTCCTGTTCCACTACAACTTCCCGCCCTACTGCACCGGCGAAACCCGTCCGATGATGGGCCCGAAGCGTCGCGAGATCGGCCACGGCCGTCTGGCCAAGCGCGGTGTGCTGGCGGTGATGCCGTCGATGGAGTCCTTCCCGTACACCATCCGCTGCGTGTCCGAAATCACCGAATCCAACGGCAGCTCGTCGATGGCCTCGGTGTGCGGCTCCTCGCTGGCGCTGATGGATGCGGGCGTGCCGATCAAGGCGCCGGTGGCCGGTATCGCCATGGGCCTGATCAAGGAAGGTGATGCGTTCGCCGTGCTGTCCGACATCCTG
>JBIJCA010000274.1:0-6085 GCA_044344935.1 Aquimonas sp.
GGCCGAGGGCGATCAGGGAATGCTTCATGGGTGAACCTCCGTGTGAGTGTCGTTGATGTCCATGCGGGGCATGGACACGCCCGGATTCATTCCGGGCACCGCCGGGACTGCGCGAAACGTCGCGGCACAGTTGTCGGACAGCGCGGCGGAGTCTTGCGCCGCGCGATTGACAGCCCGCTGAACGTGCCTGCGGCGAAGCGTTCTCCGATCACACTTGATTCAGTGACTGAACCGCGCCTGCACGCAGATCGGCGATGTCTCGAGCGCGCGCCGACGCTCGATCCCGGCCGAGAACTTCTCGTGGAAGTGAGAAGCCACCGTGTTGAGCGTGGGCTCGGGCAGTGCCGGGGCGCTGCCCACTCACTCGTCACCGGTGAGCGCACGGCCGACGCTGAAGGCCACGCTGAAATGGACGAGGGCGAAACGGGCGGTCTTGGCGATGGCAGGGCCTGCCGTGCGCGAAGTTCTCGCACGGGAAGCGCCCCGCGCCCTGCAGTCCGATCGCGCTTGCGAACGCTGGCGACAGGCTCTGCCGATGGCAGATCCGGTGCCTCGCAGAGCGGCCGCGCGCTGCGTCCGCCCCGCGTGCCCGCTGACACGTCGGAGGCGCAAGCCTGCGCAATGGCTGCCAGCGGCCTTGCGCGATGCCGGCCGGTGCTCGTCTCGCGCCGGTACTGCCGCAACCGCAAGGCGCCCGGGTCGATCTGACCCGGGCGCTGCGTGGATAGGGCGAAGTCAGCCTGTAAGCCGGGTTCTGTCGAGGACCGTCATTCCTCTAGGCCCTGCGTCACCGCAGGGCTCAAGCAACCTACCCGAAGGCAACGCGGGCCGCGCCATAGCCTTCCTATTTGGTCTTGCTCCGGATGGGGTTTGCCGTGCCGTCCCTGTTGCCAGGTCCGCGGTGCGCTCTTACCGCACCGTTTCACCCTTACCACGCGTGTCCGAAGACACCGTTCGGCGGTCTGTTCTCTGTTGCACTTTCCGTCGGCTCACGCCGCCCAGGCGTTACCTGGCATCCCGCCCTGTGGAGCCCGGACTTTCCTCGAAGGTGGCAAGCACCCTCGCGACGATCCGGCCGACTTCGCGGCGGGCAGTGTACGCGCTATCGATCCGCGCCCGATGAATCCTGCCCGGCTGCGTACAGCGCCTTGCGCGGCGCGCCCGACAGTTCGGCCGCGAGCTTGGCGGCCTTGGACGCCGGCAGATGCTCTCGGAGAACAGCGAAAACGCGCTGGCCCTCACGCAGCGCCGCATCCGCGTCGGCGGGCGCGCCTTCGATCATCAGCACGAACTCGCCGCGCTGCTGGTTGGGGTCGGCGCGCAGCTGTTCGACCAGCTGGGGCAGGCTGCCGTCCAGTACGGTTTCGAACAGCTTGGTGAGCTCACGCGCAATGACCGCGCGGCGGGCCTCGCCGAATACGGCCGCCGCATCCTCCAGGCAGTCGAGGATGCGATGGCTGGACTCGTAGAACAGCAGGGTGCGCGGTTCGCCCAGCAACGCCTGCAGTCGCTCGCGACGTGCGCCGGATTTGCTCGGCAGGAAACCCTCGAAGGCGAAGCGATCCGAGGGCAGGCCGGCCACCGACAGCGCCGCGATCGCAGCGCAGGGCCCCGGCAGCGGGCTCACCTTCAGCCCTGCCGCGCGCGCCGCGCAGACCAGTCGAAAGCCGGGATCACTGATCAAGGGCGTGCCGGCATCAGAGACCAGAGCGATCTGCTCGCCGGCGCGAAGGCGTGAGAGCACGCTGTCGACCTGCGCCGCTTCGTTGTGCTCGTGGAGCGCGAGCAGCGGGCGCTTGAGTCCCTTGGCCGCCAACAGCTGCTGGGTGTGGCGGGTGTCTTCCGCACAGATGAGATCGGCCTCAGCCAGACACTTCAGCGCGCGCGGCGACAGGTCATCGAGATTTCCGATGGGCGTGGCGACGACATGGAGGCAGCCGGTTGGGAGCACGGGATTGGGGATTCGGGATGGGGGATTCGAGGGCGCCGACAGCGGCGTTGAAGGCGCGCTTCGACGCCGCCGTCATGCTAACCGCTGCAACGACCGGCGCGGTTCGAAAGCGATCCATTGGAGAGAGAAAACGGCCGGTTTTGCGAATCCCGAATCCCCAATCCCCGATCCCCGCTCTAAACTGCCCTCCCCCACGCATGTCCCGAGACCCGCCCATGCGCCGTCTGCGCCCCCTGTTCTGCGTCGCCCTGTTCGCGCTCGCCCTGAGCGGCTGCGACAGCCTGCCGACCCGCGCTTCGACCTCGCCCGAGCAGGACACGGCCGAACGCCTGTACGCCGAAGGGGATTTTCCCGCTGCCGCCCAGGCTTTTCTGGATGCAGCGAGGCGCTCGCGGGCCCAGCGCGATCTGTTGACCCTGCGCGCCGCCGAGGCCTGGCGCGAGGACGGCCAGATCGAACAGGCGCGGCCGCTGGTCGGAACGATCGGCGAGCGCCGTCTCGACGTCGATGCCCTGCTGCGTCTGAACCTGCTGCGCGCCGAGCTGGCGCTGCTCGATCGCGATCCTCAGCGAGCGCTCGACGTGCTGGGGCAGCCCGTCGAAGCGATACCGGAAGGACAGCGCGACCGCGTGTATTTCCTCCGCGCGCAAGCCTTCGCGGGCCTCGATCAGCCGTTCGAGGCCGCGCGCGAGCGCGCCGCGCTGGAGGCTTGGCTGCCGGCCTCGGAGCGCGCTGAAAACGCCGCGGCGATCGCTTCCCTGCTCGGCCAGGTGCGTCCGGCCGAACTGCAGCGCGCCAGCGCCGGGCTGCGTCGCGGCGATCCGCTGTATGACCACGCGGCATCGCAGCTGCGCGCGCTGGGTCTCGCCATGCCTTCGGCCGCCGGTCGCACCGGCGCGGGCGCCGGCAGTCGGGCCAACCGGGTTGCGCTGCTCTTGCCGCGCAGCGGCGCGCTGGCCGCGGCGGGCGAAGCGGTACGCGACGGCTTCATGACCGGCTACTACGCGGACGCCGGCGAACGACCCGAGGTGGTGCTCTACGACGCCGGCGACAGCGTCGAGGACAACCTGCAGGCCTATCGTGATGCCAGCGCCGACGGCGTCGACCGCATCGTCGGGCCGCTGTCGCGCGAGGCGATCACCGCGCTTTTCGAGATGGGCACCCTGCAAACGCCCGTGCTGGCGCTGAATCGCGGCACCGTAACGCCGCCACCCGGCAGCCAGAGTTTCGCCCTGAGTCCGGAAGATGAAGGCGTGGCGGCAGCCGAACGCATGCTGGGGCTGGGCTATCGACGCATTCTGGTCGCCAACGGCGGCGACGAGCACGCGCGCCGCGTGCTGGCCGCGCTGATGCCCACCTTCGCCCGCGGTGGCGGCAGCGTGGTCACCGAGATCCAGCCACCCGCCGGCAGCCCGGACTACTCCGCCGAGGTTCGCCGCGCCATCGCGGCCGCCGGCACGCGCACGCCTGAGACGGTGCCGGAATCCCCCGATCGCTCTGGCGCCGTGCTGATCGACGTCGATGCGATCTATCTCGCGGTGCGCTTCGAGCAGGCCCGCCTGCTGGTGCCGCAGCTGCGCTCGGCGGGTATCTTCGACCGCCCGCTGCTGGCCAGCTCGCAGATCCGCGGTGTCGACGGCACTGCGCGGCCCGACCGCGATTTCGACGGGATCGAGTTCACTGAGCTGCCCTGGCTGTTGGGTGCCAGCGGACCCGGTCTGCCTTCGCAGGACGACAGCCGTCGTCTCGGTACCGCGCAGGGTGCGTCTGCGCGGCTGTTCGCGTTCGGCCTGGATGCCTACCGCGTGCTGGCCGCCCTGCCCGCACTGGCGCGCCTGCCCGGCAGCGCGATCGACGGCGCCAGTGGCAGCCTCAGCCTTGACGAGTTCGGCCAGATCCAGCGGCGGCCGGGCTGGGGACGCTTCCAGGGCGCGCGTGCGCAGCCCATCCCGAGCGAACAGACCGGCCTGCAGCTCGATGGCGGCGCCGGCCTCCGCTGAAGGCCAGCGCCGCGAGGCCCAGGCGCTGGCGCATCTGCAGTCGGCCGGGCTGCGACCGCGCGCTGCGAACGTGCGCTATCGGTTCGGCGAGCTCGACCTGGTCATGGATCACGGCGAAGTGCTGGTGTTCGTGGAGGTGCGCTTCCGGCGCAGCGCAAGCCACGGTGGCGCACTCGCCTCGATCGGTGCCGGCAAGCGGCGGCGTCTCTGGCAGGCCGCGCAGGCCTATCTGGCCGCCAATCCCGCCCTCGCCAAGCGGCCCTGTCGCTTCGATGTGGTCGCGATCGAGGGCGAACAGGGCCTGCACTGGCTGCAGAACGTGATCGAGGGCGAACTCTGAGGGCATAAGTCGGAGGACGAAGCCGGCGCGCCCGCGGCGCTCGCCTTGCCGTGATCAACAGCGCTCGCGCATCATCCGGGGCCCTACTCACGCCCTGAAGCACGCGCCCATGAGCACTCCGCAGTACCCCGAATTCGTCTGGCAGAACGGCGCGATCAAGCCCTGGGCTGAAGCCACCACCCACGTCATGGCGCACGCGCTGCACTACGGCTCCTCGGTGTTCGAGGGCATCCGCAGCTACGAAACCCCGAACGGCCCGGCGATCTTCCGCCTGACCGACCATCTGGTGCGGCTGTTCCATTCGGCCAAGATCTACGACATCCCGATGCCCTACGACCTGCCGACCCTGGCGGCGGCGCATCGCGAAGTGCTCAAGCGCAACGGCCTCGGCAAAGGCTATCTGCGGCCCATCGTCTACCGCGGTCTCGGCGGCTTCGGGCTGTCGGCGGACTGCCCCACCGACGTCGCGATCGCCGCCTGGAACATGGGCGCCTACCTCGGCGCCGGCGTGCTCGAGCAGGGGATCGATGCCTGCGTATCGAGCTGGCAGCGGATGGCGCCGAACACCATTCCGACCGGCGCCAAGGCCGGCGGCAACTACCTTTCGGGCCAGCTGATCGCCCGCGAGGCGCGGCGGCTCGGCTTCGGCGAAGGCATCGCCCTGGCCTCGACCGGCCTGCTCAGCGAAGGCGCCGGCGAGAACCTGTTCCTGGTCTTCAACGGCGCGCTGCACACCACGCCGGCCTCGGCCGCGATCCTCAACGGCATCACCCGTCACAGCCTGATGACCCTCGCCCGCGATCACGGCATCGAGGTGGTCGAGCGCGACATGCCGCGCGAGTACCTGTACCTCTGCGACGAGCTGTTCATGTGCGGCACCGCTGCCGAGATCACCCCGATCCGCAGCGTCGACGGCAAGCCCGTCGGCAGCGGACGGCCCGGCCCGGTGACCGCGCGGATGCAGGCGCTGTTCTTCGGGCTGTTCGATGGCCGCACGCCGGATCGCTACGGCTGGCTGGAAGCCGTGGGCTGAAGCCCGGCTGCGCTAGCACGACGGCGCTGCGCGTCTGCGCACGCCGTCGCGACGTCACCCTCGTTGACGGTTCAGGTCTTGCATGCAGGTCTCACCCTGTATGAAGGCGATGGACCTTGATGCCCGCCCTCCGCCGCTGTCGTTGCAAGACCGCCTCAAGAGGGCCGCGGCGCGCCTGGGCCGTGGCTGCTGTGCTGTTCGCGTGGGTGCTGGCGCTGCTGCCAGCCAACGCGACCGGCACCCTGCCGCTTGACCAGTACTACCTGGAAGTCTGGACCACCCGCGAAGGACTGCCGCACAACACCGTCAACGCGATCACCCAGACGGCCGACGGCTACCTGTGGCTCGGCACCTGGGAAGGTGCGGTGCGCTACAGCGGCCTCGGCTTCCGCAACTTCGACCGCAATGCCGGCACCGGCATGCTCGACTCGGGCGTGCGCGCACTGGCTGTCGAAGCCGACGGTGGCCTGCTGGTGGCCGGCGCGCGCGGCAGCATCGTGCGCGTGCGCGGCGGCGAATGGGAGCAGCTGCCGGCGGCGACCACGCTGGTGACCGAGCTGCTGCGCGATCGACAGGGGCGGCTGTGGACGGGCACCGAGAACGGCGGCCTCATGCGCATCGACCCCGACGGCCAGCGCCTGCATTTCGCGGTGTCGCCCGAAACCGGAGGCGGCAGCGTCAGCGCCCTGGTTGAAGACGCGCTCGGCCGGATCTGGGCAGGCACCTCGCGCGGCTTGATGCGCGCGCAGGGCGATCGCCTG
>JBIJCA010000287.1:0-5691 GCA_044344935.1 Aquimonas sp.
GAGGCCGGGCTGGTGGCGCGCGCCCGGGAAAATGCGCGGACCAACGGCATCGAAAATGCCGAGTTCTTCGCCGCTGATTTGAGCCAGGACCTGCGCGGCGAGGCTTGGGTGAAGCAGGGCTTCGACAAACTCCTGCTGGATCCACCGCGTACCGGCGCCGACGCCTGCATTCCCCAGCTGCCGCTCAAGGGCGTGCGCCGGATCGTGTACGTGTCCTGTCATCCCGGCTCGCTGGCGCGTGATGCCGGGCTGCTCGTGCGCGAGCACGGCTATCGACTGGTTTCGGCCGGCGTGATGGATATGTTCCCGCACACCGCCCACGTCGAATCCATCGCCCTGTTCGAGCGCTGACCGTGCTGCTCATCGGTATCGAAGGCACTGTGCTGCGCGAGAACGAAGCGCGCTGGATCGCCCACCCGGGCGTCGCCGGCGTGGTTCTGTTCCGCCGCAACCACGTCGAGCCCGCGCAGCTTGATGAACTGGTTCGGCAGATCCGTTCCGCCAGCGCTTCGCCGCGGGTGATCGCGGTCGATCAGGAAGGGGGGCGCGTGCAGCGTTTCGTCGATGGCTTCACCCGTCTGCCAGCGCTTGCGCGGCTGGGTGCCGGATGGGGTGATGCTCCCGAGGGCTGCCTTCGACTCGCCGAGCAGCACGCGCGCCTGATGGTCGCCGAATTGCGCGCCAACGACATCGACCTGAGCTTCGCGCCCGTGGTTGACCTTGGCCGCGGCAATCGCGCCATCGGTGACCGCGCGTTCGCTGCCGAGGTCGAGGCCGTATGCGCGCTGACGCGCGTCTACGTCCAGACCATGCAGGCGGCGGGAATGCCGGCCACGCTCAAGCATTTTCCCGGGCACGGGTCCGTTCTGGAAGATACCCACCATGATGCGGCGCTCGATCCGCGCCCGCTTGAGGCGCTGCTGGCGGCCGACCTGCAGCCCTTCATCGCCGGCATCGAGGCCGGTTCCGCAGCTGTGATGGCGGCTCATGTGCGCTATCCCGCAGTCTGCGAGCAGCCAGCGGGCTACTCGCGGCGCTGGCTGGCCGACATCCTGCGTGGCAGGCTCGGTTTCGGTGGCGTCATCTTCAGCGACGACATTGGCATGGCGGCGGCGCAGGCTGCAGGCGGCGTGCAGTCGCGCGTGCATGCCCATCTCGATGCAGGCTGCGACTTGGTGCTGGCCTGTCACCCCGAATTGGTGGATGCGGCGATCGAAGCGGTCGAGTCGCATACGCCCACCCCGGCGGCGGTCCGCTTCGTCGGTTCCCTGCCGCGCCCGTCTGCGAGCTTCGACCCCGAGGCCCTGGCACAGGCGCGTGCTAACCTCGCCGCCCTCGTTTGAACCGGAGCCGGGCATGAAGACCCCGCCACCGCTGGCCGAAGCCCTGCCGAAGTCCGACTTGCTGCTTGATCGGGCGGAGCTCCAGTCCGCGATCCAGCGCATCGCCAGTGAAATCCATCGCGACTACGCACAGGACGAGCGCCCTCCGCTTTTCCTGACCGTGATGAACGGCGGCATGCTGTTCGGCGCACTGCTGGCACTGGAGCTGGGCTTCGACGTCGAGTTCGACTACCTGCATGCCACGCGCTACCGCGGCGATACCACCGGGCGAGGCGTCGACTGGCTGCGCAAGCCCGCCGTGCCCCTGCTCAAGCGGCGGGTGCTGCTGATCGACGACATCCTCGACGAGGGGCACACGCTCACCGCCGTGATCCGCGCCTGCCAGGCCGAGGGTGCCGCCGACGTGCGCGTGGCCGTGCTGGCCCGCAAGCTGCACGATCGCTGCGTGCCGGGTCTGGTCGGCGACTACGTCGGCGTCGAGGTGCCCGACCGCTACGTGTTCGGATTCGGCATGGACTACTACGAGCAAGGCCGCAACCTGCCGGGGATCTACGCGCTGCGCGGCTGAGACAGAGGCAAGCAAGGGTCGGGCCCGGATCGTCCCGGGTGCGGCGATGCAGAGGGTCTGCGCCTTCGATGCCGCGCCACACTGCGGGTCAAGACCCACTCAATGACCAATCGAGGGGTCGTGCATGAGCGTTGAGAACTCGGACATCGTACTGGGCGTGATCGGCGGCACCGGCGTGTATCGCCTCGCCACTCTGGAAGGCGCTGAAGGCGTCGAGCTCGACACGCCCTACGGCAAGCCCTCGGGACCCGTGCGGATCGGTCGCCTGGCGGGCTATCGCGTGGCGTTTCTGGCGCGCCACGGCGAGGCCCACAGCGTGGCACCGCATCGAATCAACTACCGTGCGAACCTGCATGCCCTGCATCAGCTGGGGGTGCGTCGCCTGCTCGGGATCAACGCCGTGGGGGGCATCGGTGAGCGCATGGGGCCGCGCGTTCTGGCTGTACCCGATCAGATCATCGACTACACGCACGGTCGTTTCGCGAGCTTCTGCGATGTCGAGGGCGCAAAGGTCGAGCACGTGGATTTCACCCACCCCTACACCCCCGCACTGCGCACGGCGCTGCTGCGTGCCGGCGTTTCCGTCGGCACCCGCCTTGTCGATGGTGGAACTTATGGATGCACCCAGGGCCCGCGCCTGGAGACCATCGCAGAAGTCGCACGGCTGCGACGCGATGGCTGCGATCTGGTCGGCATGACCGGAATGCCTGAGGCTGTGCTCGCGCGCGAACTGGGCATCGCCTATGCGAGCCTGTGCCTGGTCGCGAACTGGGCTGCCGGCTGCGGCGACGAAGCGGAGATCACCATGGACGAGGTGATGGCCAACATGGAGGCCGCGACCCAGAACGTTCCCGGCCTTATCGCGGCTCTGTCAGCTGCCTTGGCGGGCAGCGACTGAGCCCGAAGAACATCACGTCGGTGGTCGAAAGAGCTGCGCCCGACGCGACTGAATCAAAGTGCTCCGTACAGGAGCCATCAACCACCGCTGCCGCCGCCACCGCGAGTGCGCTTTTCGCGCTCTTCTCGCGGCAGGTTGCCGTAGCGACCGCTGAGACGGTCGCGAAGCTCGACGTCCTGCTTCGGGAAGTAGTCGCCCTCAATGCTGGCCAGGCTGTCGCCGTTGAAGGTCAAAACGAGGTTCTTGATCTCGGGTTCCGAGCCGCGCAGCGACTGTGAGCCGATGTAGTCCCAGCGGTTCGAGCGGAAAGGATCGCGCACCGAGGGGCTGCCGAGCAGAGCGATCACCTGGCGCTTGCTCATCCCTTCCTTCAGTTGGACGACGTTGCGCTCGTCCAGCAGATTGCCCTGATACACATCGACCTTGTAAAGAACGCCGCAGCCACTGGCAGTGAGAGCAATCAAAACAGACAGGGCGATCGAGCGCATCGGGCCGGACATCCAGGGCAAAGTGAAGCCCGATGATACACTGGCGCGCCTCTTGGGGCGCTTGCCTCTCACGCGCACGCAACCCCTATTCAGGCAGCGTTTCCAGGCCCGGAAACGCTTCTCCACCCGCTCAGGAGTCCCCGATGGAATCGCAGGATCTGCGCCGCGCCGGCCTCAAGGTCACTCATCCCCGGATGTGCATTCTGGAAGTGCTGGAAAGCGCCAGCCCGCGCCACATGACGGCAGAAGACATCTACAAGAAACTGCTTGAGCGCGAGGAAGATATCGGCCTGGCAACGGTCTACCGGGTGCTCACCCAATTCGAGGCGGCCGGCCTGGTCATGAAGCACAACTTCGAGGGCGGGCAGTCGGTGTTCGAGCTGGACCGCGGTCACCACCACGATCACATGGTCGATGTCGACTCCGGCAAGGTCATCGAGTTCGTGAGCGAGGAGATCGAGCGACTGCAGCACGAGATCGCAGCGAAGCATGGCTATGAGATCGAGGATCACAGCCTCGTGCTGTATGTGCGGAAGAAGCGGTGAAGCCGGGATTGGGGATTCGGGATTGGGGATTGGCTCGAAGCTTGGAATGATTTGGTCGGGTGCGCGCAGCGGCGCTGTGGGTCCGCCTCGCATGGATTCTTGAGGCGCAAGCGTCATCTCTTGAACCACCAAACTTCGCGCTCTGCTGTGCCCGAAAGCCAGATCGAGTGTTCACGCAAGTTCCGGCGCCCAGGTTCGGGTTGTCCGCGGTGTTGTCAGCTTCAAGGCGCACAACCAGTTTTTGGAGTGCCGGTAGCTCCCGCGCTCCCGTTGTGGTGCGGCGGTCTGTCCTGGCGCTGACTTGATGATCCGGCGCAGTTCCTACCGGCGGTCCAATCCCGAATCCCGATTCCCCAATCCCGGCTTCTCAACCATCTGCCGCGCATGCGCCAGGGTGGTCTCCGTGATTTCGACGCCACCCAGCATGCGTGCGACTTCCTCGACGCGTTCTTCGCCGAAGAGGCGCTTCGGCGCACTCACGGTGACGCCCTCGTGCTCACCCTTGCGCACCGAATAGTGGTGGTGCCCTTGCGCGGCGACCTGGGGCAGGTGAGTAACACAGAGAACCTGGCGCTCGGCGCCCAGCGCGCGAAGCTTCTGGCCGACGATTTCAGCGACGGCGCCACCGATACCGGTATCGACTTCGTCGAAGACCATAGTTGGGGTAGGGTCGATGCCGAGCGTAGCCACCTCGATCGCGAGACTGATCCGCGAGAGCTCTCCGCCGGATGCGGTCCTGCGCAGCGGTTTCGCCGGCTGTCCGGCATTGGCCGCGACCAGGAACTCCACACGCTCTGCTCCGAGGGGCGAAGGTTCGGCCTCTGACAGCGTTTCGATCTGGATCTCGAGTCGGCCGCCGGCCATGCCGAGTTCGGCCATCAGTGCCGATACGTCCCTGCCAAGCCGCTGGGCGGCATCAGTACGCAGGGCGGTGAGTCTGCTTGCCAACTGCGACCATTGGCTCGCCAGCGCGCGCATTCTCGTTTCGACCTTGGCCAGCGCTCCGCCGGCCTCTTCGAGCTCTTCGATCTCGCGCGCAATGTCGGCTGCGCAGTCCTTGAGGTCACCCGGGCCAACGCGATGGCGGCGGCCCAACTCATGCAGCCGGGTCAGCGTGCTTTCAATCGCCTGCAGGCGAGTGGGATCCAGTTCGAGGTTGTCCTGCACCTGCAGGATCAGGGCGGCGGCTTCGCTTGCCTGGATCGCCGCAGACTCCAGCAGCTCCGCGGCTTCGCGCAAGCGGGGCTCATCCTCGCCGAAGCGGGCGAGGTCGGCGCCGGTCTGGCGCAGGCTGCGGGTGAGGTCGAAGCCATCGTCGCCGTCGATACGCGCGATCGCGCGGGCGCAGGCCTCGATCAGGCTGCTCGCGCCGGACAGCCGGCGATGGGTCTGGAGCAGCTCGGCATAGGCTTGTGGTGTCAGCCCTTCGGCTTCGAGTTCGCCGAGCTGATGCCGCAGCAGTTCTAGCCGGGGGCCGGGATCAGTGGCGGCGCCGGCCAGCTGGTCGCGCCTTCGCTTGAGCTGCGCGTACTCGAGCGCCAACGCCCGCACGGGCAGAAGCGCTTCGCCCGCACGCGCGAAGCCGTCCAACAGGCCGAGCTGCTGCGTGCGGTCGAGCAGGGCCTGGTGTTCGTGCTGTCCGTGGATCTCGACAAGGTGTGCGGTCAGCTCGCCGATCTGGCTGACGGTGGCAGGCCGGCCGTTGATCCAGGCTTTCGAGCCGCCGTCGGCGCGCACGATCCGGCGCACTTCACAGGCGTCTTCCTCGTCCAGCTCCTGCTCACGCAGCCACGTGAGGGCGGGGCTGGCGCCTGACAAGCGAAAGGTAGCCGAAAGCTCCGCACGGTCC
>JBIJCA010000276.1:0-6012 GCA_044344935.1 Aquimonas sp.
CGATGGATCTCTCGTGCCGGCTCTTCGTCAGGTCGGCGACAGCCTCATTCTCGCGGTAGTCACTGACGGTCTGTCGACGGGTGCGGACCGGCTGGTCGAGCTCGGCCCGGATCTCGCCGAGCGCCGCCGGACATCGCTTGAGTCTGTTCGGGTACATGGCGTTCTCAACAGCGCCGATGAAGGTCTTCGTTCGGAGGTCTGGCTGTTGACGGATCGCTCAGGCGCTCTTCCTGCGGCCGATGTGCAGACTGTTGAAGGCCCGCGCTACGGTGCGGCGCGCGTGCAGCAGGGCCTACAGCTTGAGTGGGTTCTGCCGATGGGCGCGGAGCGCCCGCGCATGCAACTCGCGGGTGGCGATCTGCTGATTTCGGGCCAGAGTGGCGGCAGCAGCGAACTCGTGCGCCGATCCGCCGACGGACGCATGCGCGTGCAGGAGTCACCCGCGATGCGGCCGCTCGGATCCGCCGCATCCAACCTAGCCAGTGCCGCCCTGACAGACGGGTCCGTCGCGAGTGTCCGGATGCAGGGAGGGACGACGAGACTTGGTCTGCATATGGGCGAACGCTTGATCTGGAGCCAGCCGCTGCTGTCAGGATCCGAGGCGCACGTCGCGTTTGTCGGCCTCGTCGTGGAGCCTTCGAGCGCGCGAGTCTGCGCGGTCTTCTGGCGCGCGACTTCCAGCGTCGATCTGCGTTGCCATGCGCGCGCCGATGGCGCTGCACTGCCCGTGCTGTCCTGGCCGGAGTCGGCCAGCGTGATCGGCTCGGTTCAGGCGCTGTTCGATGGTGCCGGCAACATCAGCCTGTTCGCCGAGGTGGAAGAATCCGCGCCCGATCGCGCGCGGCGGCTGCGTGAGTGGCGCGTCGCGAGGGATCCTGCTGGCCAACAGCTGCTGAGCGTGAGCAGTCGGGATGCTGCTTCGCCGACGAGCTGCCCGCGAGGTTCGGCGCTGCCGACTCTGCGCTTGCGCAGTGGCATCGGCGGCGCGATCGTGGAGCGCCGCGGGGGGCAGCCGAGCCTGCTTCGGATCGCAGTGGATGGCCGTGAGGTCTGGAGCAAGCCCCTGCCCGGTGCGTGGCGGTGTCCTCAGGTTTTCGGACTTTCACCTTCAGGCGGAGTCGTGGTGGCGGAGCTCGATGCCAGGGGTTCGCCCAGCGAGTTTCTGGCGTTCGATGCCCTCGGAGCTGTTGCCTGGAACCTCTCCCAGGCGGATGTGCTTGGTGGGTCCTTTGCATCGTCGGGCGCCGAAGTCCGCGACATGCGCTGGTTCCACCCGGAGGGCGCGGACGCGTGGCTTGTGGAGCTGCAAACCTTCACCCCGGGGATCACTCCATCCTTGCGCAGCAGCCTGCGCGTGCTCGATGCCGGGTCGGGTACCAGCAGGGCTTGGCTGCAGACCCCGCCTGCGTCCGGGGAATTGGCGAATCGGGTGTTCTCTTCCATGGCAACCGACAACCAGGTCACTCTGTTCGATCTCGGCCTGGAGCAGGCCCTGAGTCGTCGACTCGACCTCGGGAGTGGTCGCTTGGGGCCTGTTCGCGAACTGCGAGCGCAGTTTTTCGACGAGTTGCAGCTCGCCACCGTTGTTGGCGATCGCCTGGAACTTCGAGCCGAATCCGCGGACTCCGCCGAGGTCATCGAATTTCGTGCCCTTGATGACTTGCCGCTCGCGCCTGAGCGGACCGTTGGCGAAGAGCACAGCGGCCAGTGGTATGACCCGCAGGCCACTGGGCAGGGCTTGTATCTGGATGTCGAAGGCAGCACGAACCGCTGGTTCGCGGCCTGGTTCACCTATGCGCCAGCCGAGGAAGCGTCTTCGACAGCGCGTGGCGCGCTGCGCTCGCGCCTCAGCTGGTATTCGATGTTGGGCCAAGGGAGCAGCGCTTCGGGCCTGCCGATCGCCGGCACCCTGTACTCGACCGCCGGTGGCCGCTTCGATGGCGGCAACCCGCAGACCGTGGAGCGAGGCCAGGCTTTCCTGCGCGCGATCGACTGCAACACGCTGGAGTTCGCGTATTCGATGCCGGATCCGGCCGGCGCTTCGGCTCCGGTGCTGACGGGAGCACGCCGGCTGCTGCGCCTGGGCCCGCCGCCTGCGGCATGCGGTGGTGCGTCGCTCGTTGAGCAATCCGGACTGCGCTCGGCCTCCACCGGCAGCTGGGTGCTGGAGGGGCGGCGCAACCAGGGCGTCTTGATGCAGGTCGACCCCGGTCTTGCCGGTCAACCTGGCGCGGTGTGGGGTGCATGGTTCGGCTTCGACGCAGGCCAGCCCGATGATCCGCAGGCGCAGCACTGGCTCACGGTTATCGGCCGCAGCGCTAGCGGTCAGCCCGGTGTGCTCGATCTGGAGTGGATGCGCACACTCGGAGGTGCCTTCGACAGGGAAGCGACCCGCAACACCACCATCATCGGCAGCGGCCGCCTGCGCTTCACCGCCTGCGATCGCGCGGTGCTGGAGTACAGCTTCGATGCGCCCGGGCTGGCGGGCGATGCGTTTGCGGGTCTGCAGGGGCAGGTGAGTCTGCGGCGGTTTGAGCCGTGTCGATGAGGCTCAGGCTGAGGATTCCGCGTCTGCGGGTGTCAGCTGCGAGCGCTCAGTCCTGTCCATACAGCGGGGTCACTTCGTGGCGCAGGCGGGAGCGGCGCGATTGCGCGACCGCCATTTGCCGAGCAGGTGAGCCGGTTTGGACACCCTTGATTTCTGCACATCGGAACCCCGGCAGTGATCACGAGGCCCAGCGCCCAGGGTCAACTCGTTGAGGACCAAGTGACAGGGCGTGCTGCCAGGCAACAGTAGGCCCAGCCTTGAGCTCGCCCGATGACGTTCGTGCATTCGCAGAAGGCGCCCTGACTTTCGTCGCCACGCACGTCGACAAGCAGAAGCTCGCTGATCCGTATCGCGCATCCGTACATCGGGCTAAGCAAACACGTGCAGAATTCCTCCATCGGGCGTTCCATCAAATCGTTCCGCGACCACCGCTTGAATGATCACGGGTCCATCACCGGCCTCGGGCCGTCCGGTCATCGCCCGGTGGCGGATGGACCGCATCGGAGGCAGACTCCGCTGCAGCTTCGGAGACATGCCAGGCGCGGAATTCGGAGAACACCACCGGGCAAACCAGCAGCTCTGCCGGGACTCGTTCATGCGTGGACTCTCTCGGTCGCCGGCGGGGTGGCCAACGGGGCAGGTCGGTTCGACTCCCGTTGAAGGACCAAGGATCATCAACGAAACGTGGAGGAGTTGAGATGAAGAGGACGTTGGGATTGCTGTTCTGTGCCCTGCTGGTTACGGGGTGTGATGAGACAACGACCAAGAACCCGGCGAGCGGTGCCGCCGTGAGCCCAGTCGCGGAGGAGAAGAAAGTGGAGGCGGTCGCCGAGCCGAACAGGTCACTGGCGGAGCCGCTGTTCGGGGATGTGGGACTGGGGTTCGAACACAATGTCTTGATGGACAACGAGCAGCAGATCGCAGAGATAAAGCAGCGGACCTTGATGCTGGAGTCGGTGGGGCTGCCGCTGCCCGATGCGCTCGCGAAGTTGGAAGGCGATCTCGTCTCGGCAGGCTTCACGCTGCGCGACTCCCAGGACGTTCAGGGCAGCCTGATCCGGAACTACCACCGCAACGGCGACTTGTCGCAGACGGGCGGGCAGGTCATCAACATCAACGCGGGGGCATACGAGCAGGAGCAGAGTGGACGCACAGGCACCTTGAATCTCACGCTCAAGCACAATGCTGGCCAGTGAGGGCCGCGCTGCGTTGCGGCGTAGGTCAGACATCGTGAAAGCGCGGTGACCGCAGACTGGCCGCGCCCCGCGGGCCGCTTCGATGCGGTGATCGCGCAGGTGGGTTCGATGTGTGTCTCTGCGGCTGGCGCTTTGTGGACTCAGAATCGACTTCCACCATCATCGATCTGCCGCCCGTGCGGCAGGGTGACGACGATGGTGCGTCGAGTTCTGAACAGTACGCCATGCGCAGCGCGCCCACCGACAGCTGTGTGCGGGTGGGGCGACCCAGTCGGGGTGTGCTGATGCACACCGATCCTCGCCTTGCCAGTCAGCAAGGCGCGGTCCGTGGAGCTTGGTGCAGCTTGGACGCAGTCGTTCCCAACATCGGTGGACGCGTAAATGGCTGACTCTGATCGGTCTCAGAAGCGCCGGCCAGCGGGGGTGGCGGAACTCCAACGGATGCGCAGCCTGGGCCGCGACTTGAGCCCTGTCGCTGAGGCTCAGGCGGACGGTTCCGGGTCTGCCGATGTCAGCTGCGAACGCCATGCCTCCCAGTCCCTTGGCTGCAGCGGGGTCATTCCGTGGCGCAGGCGGGCGCGGTCGCACTGTGGGCTGGGCTGTCCGGTTTCCCAGGCCGGCTGCAGCTCGTGGCAGGGCGAGGGGCGTCGCTGATAGTCGCCGCAGTGCGCGTCGACGCCCACGGTGCCGCGCAGCACCACGCAGCGCGGTGTGGGTTGATCGGTGCCGCGCATGGCGACGCGCAGCGGATCGAGCTTTGCGGTGAGCGCTTCGGGAATGCCGTCAGGCGTGTGTGGTGCAGTTTCGGCCCAGTAGAACGCGACCCGGTAGCAGGCGCAGCAGGCGCCGCAGCGCAGGCAGGGATGCGGCAGTGCGGTGCCAGCGGTGACGTCGTCGGAAGGCATGGACATGTTTTGAGCGTTCGAAGTGTGTGGGAGTGCGCGCGGGCGCGCGCATGCGCTTGCATGGCAGCGGCGGTTGCGCAGGGCCAACCGGAAGGGCCTGAAGTCGCTTGCGTTGGCTGCAGGGCAGCGCGATCCTTTCGCCGCAGTTACGCCGCTGTGAGCTTGCCCCATGCAGGTACTGCCGACCAGCCCGACCCGTTTCGTGCCGACCGCGACGGCCCCGTCGTCGACGCGTGAGCGCTCCGCGGGCGAATCCGGCAGGTTGCAGACGGCGTCGGCCCAGGCTGACAGCGGGGCGCGTGCTCGATCGCCGCAGGCGCCCCCGGAGCCTGCGCCGGATCCGCTGCAGGACCCGGCGATCCAGCGGCTGCTTGCCGAGCTTTCGGCCCGCGATAGCGAAGTGCGCGCGCATGAGCAGGCGCACGTGGCCGCCGGCGGCGCGCTGATCACCTCGGGGCCCAGCTACACCTACCAGACCGGCCCGGATCGTCGCCGCTATGCCGTCGGCGGTGAGGTAGGCATCGACACCTCGCCGGTGCGCGGTGACCCGGAAGCGACCCTGGACAAGGCGGCCCGCATCGTCGCCGCGGCGCTGGCACCCGCGCAGCCGTCCGCGCAGGACTACCGGGTGGCCGGGCAGGCCCAGCAGATGGCCGGACAGGCGCGGGTCGAGATCGCGCTGACCAGGGCGCGTGAGGCCTACACGAGCAACGGTCCGGCGAGCCTGCAGGCGGCGTTGACGCTGTCGATTCGCGTCTGAGAGCAGATGAGAGCCATCTGCCTACTGCGGCCACCTCGGGACGCCCTTGGAGACAGCGCGCTATGCGAATTTTGCGGTCACGGGCGGCACGCTGCAGCCCCTTGAATCAACGCGCTGCGCTTCGCCGCGAGCGCGCCGAGACGCCTTCGCTGCGGCTTTCGGGGTTCTTGCGCGCTTGGATTCTGGGCGGTGCCGCTGCATCAGCGGCGTAGCGAGGGCCCGCAGGGCGCCAGCGCTCTGGCCTTGGCCGGGCGTCTACCGGCGCACTGACTCGCCGTCGTCACTGCGGGTTAGCGTCGCTTCGCGCTTGGGTAGAGAGCTGCTTCGCGGCCGTTGAGCGGTCTCTGCTTGGCCCCCCGGCGGGACCTGCAGCACCTAGTTTTACTCGACTTTGGCCGCAGTCTCCGCGGTCGGGAGTGTGTCTGTCGCATGTTAGACTTCGCCGGTTTTTCGCCCGTGCCCGGACTGCCGTGTGGCCGTGTCGGCGCGGCTCATGCGAAGCCCAACTCCAGAGGGTGCACATGCCCAAGCTTGCCCAGCGCATGGGGCGCGCCAAGCCCAGCGCGATCATGCAGATCGTCGAGAAAACCCGGCAGATGAAGG
>JBIJCA010000344.1:0-4224 GCA_044344935.1 Aquimonas sp.
CTGCCCGCAGGCGAGTCGGTTGTGGTGTTCTCGACCTTGAGTTTCGGGGTGATTGCCCTGGGCTTCCTTGCGGTATGGGGGCTCACGCTGCTGCTGACGCGCGGGCCGGGCACGAAGCATCGGCTCGCTTCACCGTACCGGTTCATGCTGTTCTGGGGCCTGCTGGGCGTGCTATGGATCGCCCTTCAGCTCATCGCGGGAAACCCGGTCGGGCTCATGTCGATCGCGTGGGCAGCGCTCAAGCTCGGCCTCGGCACGCTGGTCGCTGCGCTGGTGGCCGGGCTCCTCGCCAGGCTGCCGCGCCCACGCAGGGCATCTGGCCAGCCCTGAGCGAAGCCGAACAGCGAACGGCCGGCCCTTGGACAGCCTTGCGCTGACCTGCGCTTCGCACACCTCGATCTGCTGGCCTTGCCGGCTTCGCGTCGCGCAATAAGGGTCACCTGCTGCTGCAGATCGAGCGTGGCCGCGGAACGTGCCGCTGGGAGGAGTCTGCCGGCCCGAAGGCTTGAGCTTCGCGTGGGATGGGTTTTGCACGCGGTCCGGTCCTGCGCGCTAGCCATGTGCAGCGTCGTTGCCGCGGTGCAGGCGGCAGAACAAGACTTGCCCCCGGATTTTGCTCACCCATCAGGCAGCCACCCAGCCTTGAACACCCCACGTCAACGCCGGAACGGCGCGACGTGGGGGTGCTCTGCATTACTCGAAGCCGTTGCGGAAGATGGCGTCGGGCCGCTCGTAGAAGACGTTGCCAATCAGGCGCCGCGAAACGAAGAAGCTGCCGCCTGTGGTGAACGGCGCCTGCTTCGCCTCACCGGTGGTCAGCTGCAGGTTGCCATTGCCGTAGGTGGTGAGGGGGGTGAGTCCCGAGCTGAGGTAGGCCGGTGCCGTGTTCACGAACACCAGGCCGATGCCGATGGTTTCACCTGCGATCATCGGCAGGTCGGGGATCGCAATCGGCAGGGAGACCTGCCCCGTTGCCCCCTGGCGTGCATCGACGGTGGCGTGCAAGGTCCAGCCCGCGCTGCTGCTGGTCGGTCCGGTGCTGGCGGTGCCGCCGAGTGTGCTGCCGTTGCGGGTGTAGACCCGCACCTGGAAATCCGTGTTCGCGGCTGCAAGCGTGGCGGTGTTCAGTCCGGTCACCACCAGATCGCTCTGGGCCTGCAGATCCATGAACATGCCAAAGCCAGGTGCCCCGCCGTTGTCGCTCGGGCCGGGCGCTGCGGGCAGGCGCTCACCCGGCAGACGCCAGCTGAGCGAGCCGATCAGCGCGCGCGAGCCGAACACGCTGCTGGCGGTGCTGAAGGGTGTCGTCATCGCCTGGCCGGTGATCAGGCTGAGGCCGGGGCTGGTGTAGCTCTCCAGCGGAGCGTCGCCGATCCCGAAGTATCGCGGCCCCACGCCCAGAAAGCGCAGCCCCACGCCCAGGGTCTGGCCTGGAATCACCACCAGATCCGTCAGCGCGATTGGCAGCGAAACCTGACCGGGCCCTTGTCGCGCGCTGACTGTGCCCATCAAGGTCCAGCCGGCCGTCGACGTCGCCGGACCGCTGCCCACCACGTTACCCAGTGCGGTGCCTGCGCGGGTGTAGACCTGGATCTGGAAGCTCTCCCCCGGTAGCGCCTGGCTCGCGATCGTCATGCCGTTGACTATTGCGCCTGTGGCGGACTGCAGATTGAAGAACATGCCTGAGCCGATTCCACCGGAATTGTCGCTGGGCCCGGGATGGGCCGGCAGCACCGCATCATCCAGGCGGTACAACACGGTGCCAACGAGCGCGCGTGAGCTGAAATAGTTGCCGCCGGTAGTGAAGGGAAGCGTGCGGACGTCACCTGTTCGCAGCGTCAGGTTCGGGTTGAGGTAGGTTTCCAACGGTGGCGACGCCAACCCGAAATAGTTCTGAGTGATGTCCAGAAACTCGACAGCCACCCCCACCACTTGGCCGGCAGCGATCTTGATCTCGGGAATCGTGATCGGCAGAGACACTTCGCCGTTGCTGCCCTGCATTCCTGTCACCGTTCCCAGAACAGTCCAGCCGGCCGGCGAACTGCCGGGCCCGCTGTCCACGGGGCCGCCCAGCGCCGTGCCAGCGCGTGTGCTTATCCGGATGTTGAACGTCGCGCCCGGCAGTGCATCCGTGGCGGCAGTCAGCCCTGTGACGACGACGCCGGTGCTGGCTTCCAGATCAAACAAGAGCGCGCTGCCCACGCCGCCACCGTTGTTTGAAGGCCCCGGGTTGGCCGGCAGCGCAGCATTCGCTGACCGATACACAATCGAACCCACCAGCGCGCGCGAGCTGAAGTAGCTGCCGGCTGCGGTGAACGGAGCTCCGCGGGCGTCGCCCGTGCGCAGCCTCAGATTGGCATTGCTGTAGGTCTCGATCGGAGCCGCCCCCGAACCGAAGTAGCTTGGCATGGCGTCGAGGAACTCGACCGCAACACCGATCACCTGTCCGGCGGCGATCGGTATCTCGGGAATGCTGATCGGCAAGGAGACCTCACCACTGCCTTGCGTCGCTACGGCGGTGCCCAGCACGCGCCAGCCTGCGGCCGAACTCCCCGGCCCAGAAGTGGCTGACCCCCCCAATGCCGTGCCATTGCGCGTGCTGATGCGGACGGTGAACGTCGTACCCGGCGCTGCCGTTGAGGCCGTGGTCAGGCCCGTCACCACCACGGACGTCTGCGCCTCCAGATCGAAGAGCAGGGCGCTTCCGACGTTGCCGCCGTTGTTGGATGGCCCGGGATTGGCGACCAGCGTGGCCTGCGCATGCAGTCCCTGTGAGGCAAGCAGGCACAGCAACAGGCCGAGTAGAGCGGTCCAGAAACGCATCGAAGTCTCCCTGCTGCGTGGAAAAGGATTGAACAGCTGCGAAGGGCCCGACTTGAGGCCCAGCGTGGTATCGCCACGACAAGCGGCCACGCCACCCATTCGCGGTACGCCTCGATCGGGACACGCGATCAGATGATCTGCCGTTCGGGTCAGCCCAAGCGACTGGGGAAGAATGCACGAGGTCGCTGGCGGCTGCGCTCGCGCCGACTTCGAATGCGACCCCGGCCACGTCGACGACACCGCGGGCCACCCGATCCGATTGCTGCGCACGCGTCGTCTGTCCTCCGACGGGCGAGTGCACGGGTGCATGAACGCAGCGCGTGCGCCGGAGCGCATCGATTGAACGCCCTCATGGCGCGGTTCCGGGGCAGCAGGCTGGTCGATGGCGGAAGCCCTTCTGGGTGGCGCTAACCGGGTTACGGATAAAGGATTCGAATCCGGACATCCCTCAAGCTTCTGCCGTGTAGCCAGCTTCGGCCGCGTTGCGGGCCGTGGCCCAATTGGCCAGTGTTTGTTGAAGTGGGCCACGGCGTAGCGAAAGACCCGACGCGACAGCGCAGGCGCGTCGACAACTGGACGCACAGTTGTCGCCGGTGCGGATGCTCGACGAGCAATGGGCTCGGCAGTTGGCGTGGGGACGTGGTTGCGACGGGCTCAAGAAGTGGATGGGACGCAGTGTCGATGCCGACGCGCCGGGCCTGCGGAAAACAGGATCTGATCCGCCGCTGCGTTCCCTACTCAGCCGCTGACTCTCGGCGCCCCGGTTGTTGCTCTGCGCCGCGTGATCAACACCAGCCCACCCAGCGCACACGCCATCGCCAGCACGATTGCGGACTTCCACGCCGACGCTCTGGTGCAGGTCGACGGCAGCGACTGGAAGGTCGTCGACCTCGGCGGCGCCGACCCTGCATGTGCGCCGATCAAGGAAGCCGAATCAGCGCTCCGCGCGATCACCGGCATCGACGGGCTGGACATCACCGGTGAGATCGACGACGGCGAAGGCAGCCTGACCGACCAGCGCAACGGCGACCCGACGCAGAGGCATCCGTATCGGGTGATGTGCCGCTAGCTACCACGTCTTTCTGACCTACGCCGACGGCCGCTACGTCTTCGACCCGGGCGACATGAGCGGCACGGGTGTGCCGACGCCGTGGTTCGTTCACGGTGAGCCGGTGACTTCCGCGGAGTAGTCGCGGGCTTGATGCTTGCCTCGTTCGATGCATCGTGCCAGCACGACGTTGGGCCGCGCTGCGTTTGGCGCCAACCTACGAATAACGCATGCACTCGACGCGCGCGGGACTCCGAGCAGATGCACTCGACGCTCGCGGGCTCTGGTAGGTTGGGGTAAGCCGAAGGCGCACCCCAACGTCGCGGGCTTGATGCTTGCCTCGTTCGATGCGC
>JBIJCA010000059.1:0-18642 GCA_044344935.1 Aquimonas sp.
AGTCCCTGGGGCCGCGGCCGCCCGGGCTGGCACATCGAATGCTCGGCGATGTGCGAGGCGCATCTGGGCGAGACCATCGACATCCATGCCGGCGGCGTCGACCTGCAGTTCCCGCACCACGAAAACGAAATCGCGCAGAGCGCCTGCGCGCATGGCGGCAAGACCTTTGCGCGGTTCTGGCTGCACAACGGCATGCTGACCTTCGACGGCAGCAAGATGTCGAAGTCGGTTGGCAACATCCGCCGCGTGCATGACCTGATCAAGGAGCATCCGCCCGAGGCCCTGCGCCTGGCGCTGATGTCGGCCCACTACCGGCAGCCGCTCGACTGGTCGGAAGGCGTGATCGAGCAGAGCGTGCGCACGCTGGATCGGCTCTACGGCACCCTGCGTGACCTTGGCGACGTGGATGCGGCTGAAGTCGCAATTCCGGATGCCGTCGAACAGGCCCTGGCCGATGACCTCAACACGCCGCTGGCCCTGGCCGCGCTGCAGCAGATCGCCGGCGAAGCACGCAAAGCCGAAGGCGAGGTGCGCAGCGCGTTGAAATCCCAGCTGCTGGCCGCCGGCCGCGCGCTGGGCCTGCTGCAGCAGGCGCCCGAGGCCTGGTTCGCGCGCGGCGTCAGCGCCGATGACGACGCCCGCATCCAGGCGCTGGTCGAGGAGCGCGTCGCCGCCAAGGCAGCCCGCGACTTCGCCCGCGCCGACGCCATCCGCAAGCAGCTCGCTGACGAGGGCATCGCGCTGGAAGACACGCCGCAGGGCTGCCGCTGGAAGCGGGCCGGATGAGGGCGATCCGATGACGGCCATCACCCGCGACAGCCCGTTTCCGCTTGAAGCCAGCGCAGCCGAAGCCCAGTCCGAGATCGCCGCGGAGTTCGCCTTCTTCGGCGACTGGTCCGAGCGCTACCAGTACCTCATCGACCTCGGCAAGAAGCTGCCGGCCTTTCCCGAGGAATGGAAAACCGAGGCCAACCGGCTCACGGCCTGTCAGTCGATGGTCTGGGTGGTGCCCGAGGGCGACGCCGACAAGCTTGTGTTCCACGCGACCAGCGACTCGACGATTGTTTCCGGCCTGATCTATCTGGCCCTGCGCGTCTACTCCGGCCGCAGCGCCGCCGAAATCGCCGCCACCGAGCCCACCTACGTCGCCGACATCGGCCTCGCCAAACACCTGTCGCCGACCCGCAGCAACGGGCTCGCGGCGCTGCTGGGGGTGATCCGGCAACGGGCGGCGCAGGCAATGCAGGCCGGCTGAGGCATCGCCGACGCTTCGGCGCTGCACTTGCGCCACGCATCGGGTGTGCCCCGGAGTCCACACGAACACGCGCGCTGCTTCGGCGCTTCGCTTGCTGTCAGCGTTGCAGTCGCGCCGCGCGTTCGACGCCTCAGGCGTCTGAGCAGCGCAGCACTCCGCAATCCGATCCCCCGCGCGGCGCAGGTTCGGCGTGAGAAAGCGCCACTGCTGGGAACACCAGGGGCGGCTTCCCGCGCGAGGCGCATACGGCTCTCCCTCAGCGCTGGACGTCCGGCAGGGCAGCGTAGGCACGGTGAAGAGCGGCGGTCCAGCGGTCGGCATCGGCACCGGCGAGGTGCGACCACTCCGGAAGACGCAAATCCTGCATGTCCGGATGGTCCTCGAAGTGGATGCCCGGCGCACCGGTGCGCGCGAGCAGCAGGTCCCAGGTTTTCTCGCGCGGGTAGCGGCGGCGCTCGCCTTCCAGGACTTCGCCGCTGCTGGGCGCGCGCACAAACACCACGCGCACGCCGCGCGCGCGCAGCTTGGCCACCGCGGCGACCGCTCGCGCGATCTCGCGCTCGATCTCGGCGGCGTGCTTCTGTTGCTGTTCCTGCGTGGGCGGGCGGGTCGGCCGGCGCTGGACCCAGATCTGCTGCACGCTGCGCGCGTAGCCCACATCGTGCTCCACGCGCGTCCACATGCGGTGGTTGCGGTCGGCGGTGGTGGTATTCGAGATCTTCGGCACCTCGGGGAAGCGCTCCACGCCGTGGCGACGCGGCCAGTCCTGACGCTCGATCACGGTGAACAGCGCGAAGTCCGGCTCGTACCAGGCGAAGCGGTTCTCCAGCCCGTGCATTGAAAGCCACTGCGAGGCACGCTGCGCCGGCGTTTCGCGGCGCGCGTACTCGACGACCTCCTTGCGCAGGCCGAAACCCGAGAAGAACAGCCCCGGCGTGACGCCGACCAGAAGGGTGCCGGTGAAGTCCGGGTCGTCGGCGAGGTCCTCCAGCACCGGCATCGCCGAGGTGCCCTGCAGCGACAACTGAATCGGCCGCACGCCGGACAGCCGCTGCCAGACATCGAGCTGCAGGTCGAACATCAGGCGCGATGAGCCGATCGCGACGACTGCGCTGCCCTCGCCGTGGTCGATGCGTCGGCGCTGGATGGCCCACAGGCCGTCGCTGTTGCGATAGGACGGCTCAGCGCCCTGCGTGCGCCAGTACGTTTCCCAGGCGGCCATCGCCAGCAGGAAGGACAGTCCTGCCAACAACGCGACCGGCCAGGCGGGAAGATGCGGCAGTGCGCGCTCGAACGGCGCTTCGTCGATCCGCCCCGGTCCAATCGGCGCCCGCTCAGAACTGGAAGTAGATGAAGGCATCGCTGTCGCTCTGAGTGATCGCTATCAGGAAAAGCATCCCACCCCAGGCCAAGCCGACCAGCATGGCCGGCAAGCGCTGCACTTCGGTGTGCAACTCGCGCGTGCGCATCGTCCAATGCACCGCGAGCAGCAGCCCGATGGTGGCGAGCGTGGAATACATCGGCCAGGTGTCAAGCAGGGGCTTGCCGCCCGTATCGAACAGCAGCATCGCGGAAATCACGCGCCGGGCGGTGTCGAAGTCCTGCGCGCGGAAAAACACCCAGGTCAGGTTCACCAGCGCATAGGTGAGCAGCGCCAATCCGACCCGCGGCAGCCAGCGGTCCCAGACGTCCCAGTGCCCCACGCGGGCCTTGAGGAAGCGCTCGGCGCACAGGTAGGCACCGTGCAGCCCGCCCCAGACCACGAATGTCCACGCCGCGCCGTGCCACAGGCCGCCAAGCAGCATGGTGATCATCAGGTTGGCGTAGGTACGCGCCGGGCCCTTGCGGTTGCCGCCGAGTGGCACGTAGAGGTAATCGCGCAGCCAGGTCGACAGCGAGATGTGCCATCGTCGCCAGAAGTCGGAAAAGCCGATCGCGGCATAGGGGTAGCGGAAGTTGTCGACGAGCGAGAAGCCAAGCACCAGCGAGCAACCGATCGCGATGGTGGTGTAGCCGGCGAAGTCGCTGAAGATCTGCCCCGAGAAAGCCAGCGTGCCGAGCCAGGCATCAGCCGGCGCGAGCAACTCCTTGGCGCCGAACACCTCGTCCGCAGTTGGCGCTAGCAGCCCGTCGGCGATGACCATCTTCTGGAACAGGCCCAGAGTCATCAGCATGAGGCCCCACAGCACCTGTGGCGAGGTGGCGGTGCGCGGCTTGGCGAACTGCGGCAAGAGATCGGTCGGGCGCACGATGGGCCCGGCCACCAACTGCGGGAAGAAGGTCACGAACAGCGAGAAGTCGAGCAAGGAATCGGCCGGCTTGGCGCGCCGCAGGTAGACGTCCAGGGTGTAGGACAGGGTCTGGAACGTATAGAACGAGATGCCGACCGGCAGGATGATGTCCCAGGCCGGCGCCTGCCACGGGACGCCGGCGCTGTTCATGGCGGCAGCGAAGTTCTCCAGCACGAAGCCGCCGTACTTGAAGTAGGCGAGCAGGCCGAGGTTGGTCAGCACCGAGATCAGCAGGAACGCGCGTCGCGCCGACTCGCTGCGCGCCTCGTGCACGCGGCGCGCGGCCCACCAGTCGAGGGCGGTCGAGATCCAGAGCAGGATCACGAAGGGCGGGTTCCAGGCGGCGTAGAAGACGTAGCTCGCCAGCAGCAGGTTGGTCTTCTTCACCGCCCACGGCAGCGGCAGGCGATGGGCGAACACCACCACCGCGAAGAAAACGAGGAAGGTCAGCGAATTGAAAGTCACAGCGTGCCCCCGCGGCCGGTGCTGGTGCGCGCTGCCGCGCCTCGCAGCGCCCGGCCGAATCTCTGCCGGTACACACAACACGCCAAACGATGCTGCCGCCTGACATCCGGCGAGGCTGCCACGCGTTGCCGCAGGGGCGCTCAGCCGGGGTTGTCAGGATCCGGGGGTTCAGGGCATCGGCGAGCGTGCGGGCGGCGTCGAGATCGCCGCGCGCATGTTTCAGCGCTACCCCCTCGCGCAGCCGCTTGGCGCGCTCGCCGGGCCGCGTGTCGCGCGTGCGATTGGAGGAACTGGCGGATACCGGGGCGTCGCAGTGGTGGACATCGCACAGCCCGGGACTGCACGCGGCAGTCGCTGAACGCCACGCACTGACGGAGCCCTGCGACCTCGAATTTTTCGGTTGCACCCATCCGATCGGCGGCGGTGTACGGGACCGATGCCTGTCGGTCGGCGCCGCTCGCCGCTTGGCGATACACCTCGAAGGCTACGGTGGCGAGACCCTCCGCATGCGGTTCCCACCGCTGACGACCACCCGTCGGCGCCCGGATCTGACCGCTCGGAGGTCGACGACATCCGCCTGCCCGGCTGTCAGGAGTGCATTCCTGCCGGGTACCCCTCGGTGCATCGCGTGCACTCGAAACGCTGGATGCCTGCTCGAGAACGCCCTGCCTCCTGCCGCCGACGCGGGCTGCCAACGGCGGCCGCGCGCTGCGCGGAGTCTGTGGTCACTGACTCGGCAACTCCCTTGAATCCGCGCCGCGCGGCTCGCCATGAAGGCTGAGCGACGCGCTTGCCGCCGCGTCCGGTTTCACTCACGCCCTCGCCGCCCGCCACCACGGCAGGCTCAGCGCGGGGAGACCCATCAGTCCGAGCGTCGAGTTGCGGCCGGGCGTTCCCGCTCGGAAATCTCGCTCAGGACGCCCGCCTGCGTCGCCTCGCCGCTCGACGTATACGGACGCACCACGTGCCGGCCCATCGGCGGAGCCGCGGACCCCTCGAAACCATGGGCGAACAGGCCCTCGGCGCTGAGCAGACCGATCTGCGGCATCCGCGCGAAGTTTCCGCCGAAGCTCTCGACGGGCGCCCAGCCCCCACTCGGACTGGTCGGCCAGTTGACGAAGACATGGCTGGGCTGGAAGCGGTCGACGCGCATGCCGAGCTGCATCGCCGAACCCGTTCCGTCGTCGGCGACCAGCCCGACCGGCTCCGTCACGCTGACGACATAGCTGCCTGCGGGCAGAGCAATCTCACCCTGGTCGAACGCCGCATCGATGACGCTGGGCTCGGCCGGCGTCGGAATCTGCGTCGCGCTGGCGATGATCGCGCCGGGCCTGCCGGTGGCGGTGTCGAAGCTGCGCAGATGGGCCGTCAGAGTGAGCTGCAGCCAGTTGCTCGCATTGGGAGGAGGGCTCATCAGAAAACGCAGGGCCCTGAAGGTGTAGGCCTGAGGCAGATCGATGCGGACGCCGAGCTCGCCGCCGTTGCCGGCGCCAATCCCGAGACTCGTCAATGCGCTTTCGGCCTCGTAGCGCGCCAGCTCCAAGCCGCCGGTCACCGGGCCGAGGGCACGGACGATGTTGTTCTGGGTGTTCAGTTCGTTGGCCGCTTCAGCAGCGCTCAATCGGTACTCGATGCTCCAGGCGCCAAGGCCCTCGTAGACCGCACTACCGGAGAACTGCAGCGGCGCGCTGGCGATGGGCGCCAGGCCCGCAAGCGTGTTCGAAACAAGCGGGGGCCCCACGGGCGTCGCGCCCACCAGCAGCTGCGCGCTCGCGGACACCTGGGTAAGCGCCTCTGTACCGGAGTTGTTCGCCGTTACCCCAAGCGTGGCCGGATAGACCAGGCCCGACGGCGTCAGGCTATAGGGCGAGGCGAAACGGTTGACCGCGACGGCCTCCAGGTCGGTGACGCGGTTGATCACCTCGATGTCGTCGATCAGCAGCAGGAACTGATTGTTGGAGTTGTTGCGAAAGCCCACGCGCACCGTCTGACCCGCAAAGGCGGACAAGGACGCGCTGCGGGCAGTCCAGGCGGTGTTCTCTGCGGCAATGGCGAACACGGTGCTGCTGTTGGTGATCTGGTTGCCGATGGCTCCTGCTCCGCCGGTGGGCTCGCTGGGTGCGGCCATGACCCGCACCTCATAGCCGTCGGGGTAGGAGGCGTCATAGGCCACGGCGCGCCAGCGCAGCGAGGCGCTGCCGCCGACTGGCAGCGCCACCGGTGGCGTCCACATCCAGTCGTTCGCCACACCCGCCGGCGTATACCAGGAGGTGCTGAAGGCCGCACAGGCGCCCGGGTTGCCGGCGCTGAGTCTGAAGTCCTCGCGCACCTCCCATGCATCGTTGACGTAGGACACGTTGGCGGCCGGGGTGCCGTTGTCGACGTTGCGCAGCAGGAAGTCCGCCGGAAAGGCGTAGGTGCCTGCGCCGCCCGGCCCTGCGCAGCGAATCGTGGTGCCATCGGCGAGAACATTGAAATTCTCGCGGAACAGCACCTGTGCGCCCGCCAGCTGCGGGACGAACACTCCGAGCAAGGCGCCCGACCACATCACGCGTTCGATCTTGACTTGCATGTCCGCTCCCCCGGGGTGCCGGCACCGTGATTGATGTCGCGCAGGGCAGAAATACTAGTCTGAAGTTGCCGCCGACTGCCGCTGCTGCTACGTGGGGAAGCGGCCCCAGCGCCTCCCGAGGCAGACCGAATCAGTCGCCTTCGGCCACGCCCGGATCGCCGGCCAGCGCCGCGCGCAAGCGCCCGAGATGGCGCGCATAGGCCGCCGCCCGACCCAGGCTGCGCGCATGAATCGGCTCCCGCACCTGCAGCGCGCTGGCGCTGCGCACCGGCCCCTCGCGCGACTCGATCCGCACGCACTCCGGATGCCAGGCAAGCCCGCAGAACGCCAGCACGGCGCGCGCCGTCGCTTCGGGGCGCTGCACCAGTTCCGCGTAGCTCACCTCCAGCAGCCGCTCGGGTGCTTGCGCCTTCCAACGCGTCATCAGCTGCTGGCAGCGACGGTAGGCACGACCCAGCTCATCCTGGCGATAGCTGTAGGCCGCATTGTCGAGCGCGAACAGCTCGCGGAGATTCGACCAGCAGGTGTCGGCGGGGTCGCGAACCAGATGCAGCACCCGCGCCTGCGGCAGCAGCCGGCGGATCAGCCCGGCCAGTCGATAGTTGCCGGGCAGCTTCTCGGTGAAGTGGCTGCGACCATCGAGCAGCCAGTCGTGCGCGTCGAGATAGTCGCGGCCGACGCGCTCCGCATCGATCGTCCGCGCGCGCCGCAGCAGTTCGAGATCGGCCACGCCACGGCAGGCGTGATCGGTGGCGGCGAACAGGGCGGCACTCAAGCGGAAGGACTCGCCGCCGGCCGCCACGGACGGATGACCCTCAAGGATGCGTTCGAGAAGCGAGGTGCCGGAGCGATGCATGCCGACGATGAAGATCGGCGTCGGCGCTTCTGCGGCGCCATCGATGTTTGCCGACGCCGAATCCGGCTCGGACATCAGCGCCTGGTGCAGCGCGAGGTCTGCCGCTTCGTCGTACTGGAGAAGGCTGCGCTTTGCCGCGCAGCCGCGCTCGAGCGCGGTCCAGGCCGGCTCCACCTCCCCCAGCCGATCCAGCAGGGTGTGCAGTGCGAAGGCGAGGAAGGCTTCGGCCTCCGCGTCCTGGCCGCAGTGCTTCAGAAGACGATCCAGCTGACGCGCATGCGCACGCCGATCCGCGTCATCCGCATGCAGGCGCGCCAGCAGCCAGTGCGCCATCGGCACCACGGTATCCCCCGCACACACCGCGACTGCGACCTGCTGCGCGGCGGCGACATCGCCTGCCGCGAGATCGATCAAGGCCGCCTGGGTCCGCAGCACCGGGCCTGCGTCGGCCGCGCTGAGCGCGCGGCGCATGAACTGCTGAGCCAGCGGGACATGTCCGGCAGACTGCAGGCACAGGGCGATGTCCGCGGACTGCTGCGCGGATTCGACCGTGCGGAGGTCGATGGACATCGCCAGCCGCCGCATCTCTCCGTGCGCGTGGAAGGTGCGCAGCGCCTGCAGTCGCGGCAGCGCGAGCGCAGCGGCTGCAGGCGTCGAAGCACAGGCGGCGAGGGTATGGGCGCGCGCCGAGGCGTAGTGGCCGAGACGGGACTCCACGAGCGCCAGCTCCAGCCGACACTCGTCATCGTCGGCAGCGATCTCCAGCGCTGCGCTGAGGCTCGCGCGCGCGGCACTCCACTGGCCGCTGGCGAGATAGCTTCGCGCTCTGCGCTGCAGCCGGTCGGCGCGTGGGTACATGGTGTCGCCGTGGCCAAGTCGATGGGCTGGCTACGATACACAGCGCCGACGCGCCCGAGCGACGCATGGTCGCCGCTGGGCCGCTGCGGGAGCTGTTTCCCATCCACCATCCACTGTGCGCTGAAGCAGTCGCGATGGGAGCCCAGAGCGGCGATCAGAAGCCCCCTCGACCTCCCTCAGGATGCCGCCGATCCTCCATCCCGCCGCACCGCACGACGGCTTTGCTACAACCCGTTACTGCCCGTCACTCACCGCTTATGCCCGTTTTGGGGGCTGAGCAGCTGTCGGCGCATCTCGGCAGGTGCTACGGCGATTCGAACCCGTTGTTGAACACAGCCCTGGCGCAGTGGATGGCCCAACGGAAACCGCGCTCGCCGCCGCTGCTGCCCTCCAGACAGATCAGCTCCTGCACCGCGCCAGGGTCCCCTGCGGCACATTGAATCTCAATGGGCTGCAGCGGCTGGGCTGGAAACGACTGCTCCACGCCGGAGCGTGCGATGAGGCCGCCGCTGACGCCGCAACTCAGAGCCAAGGGTTCGCGCGCCGACGGCTCCAGAGCTTCGAGGCTGACAGTCACACGACCCTCCGCGTCAGCGCGCAGGGCTGCCGTCGTTCCATCACAGTCGAGATCCGGACCAGGAGAGAAAACGAGTGCCGTGCTCCCCTGCGAGGCATCCAATGCCTGGATGGAATTGCCCGACCACGTCAACACAGGACCACCACTGCCGGTGGCTTGGACCTGCAGACCTTCGATTGAAAGCGGGTAGATCCCCGAAGCCACGCCGGCTTGGAACCGAACGTCGACCTCGCACAAGAGCTCGGTCGAAAGAGACTGCTCGGGCTCCGCTTCCGCTGCGACAACCAGAACGCGCGACTCTTCGTCGAAGTGGCATCGACGACTGCTGAAGCAACCTGGCGTCCTGACACTCTGGTAGCGATCCGCGGGGAACGGGACCTCGAAACGGAGAAGGCGAACGCTCTCAGCCGAGGGAGTAAAGAAGATCTGCAGGGTGGCCGGGCGCGCACTGTTCCCATCCTGTCCGCCGACCGTAAACAGAAGGTGTGAGGCACCCGCAAAGCCCTGTGGAGAGACCCCGCATGCGGCAAGCGCGATCGCCAGCAAACCCCAACGAAGACAGGGTTGGTGCCTTGATCTGGCCGCAATCAACGGGTCCAAGATTCGAGTTCTCGCAGGACGCTCGCGTATCGAGCCGGCGCCAGAGGGTACACGAGCTTCACAGCGAGCAGAGTTACCGGCCCCGTCCACTTGATTGCCCAGAACGACTGCATCCCGATCGAACTGCGTTTCTCCAGAGCTGAATGCCCCTCGGTGACATTCGATGCCCGGACACTGACTCAGGTTCACCAGTCGAGAAGCCGGTCGCCTTTCAGCAAGCGTGGCGCGCGTGTGGCGGGTCCTGCACAAAGTTCGGCTGCGGAATCGCTGAGTGTAATGGTGGGTCGAGCGGCTCTGGCCGGTCTTCCGTTTGAGCTCTCCAAGCAAGGCCCCTTGTGCAAACCCGCAGCACGTTCCTCGTGCCCGCTGCTCAGGGTGATCCACGAGAGGGCAACACAGGCCATGCAGGTCGACTGACGTCTTGGCGGCGTCCATTCAGCACTGTGCTCGTGCCGAAGGGCTGAGCCGGATTCAGCGCCGAGGAATCAGCGCCGGGTGCGTCGGCGCAAGCTGCTTCGCCAGCGCGGCCTGCCGGCGCTCGATCTCCGCCGCCACCAGTTCGCCGGCGTCAGCACGCAGCTGCAGCTGCTCCAGCGCGACGAGCTGGCGCAGCGGATGTTCGGCTGGGGTGGCGACGACAAGCTCATCCAGCGCGTCGGCCAGCGCGCGCGCCGCGCTGAGGTCACCACGCGCGCGCTTGAGCGCGACGCCCTCGCGCAGCAGCTCGGCGCGCTGGGCGGGCGGGGCGTCGCGCGATTCGGCGTCGAGGGCGTCGTACAGCGCCTGGGCCGCCTCCCACTGCTTCGCGAGCACGTGCACGCGCACCTGCTTGATGCGTGGACGCAGCGCGCGCGCCGGCTGGCCCGACTCGATGTAGGCCTGAGCCGCGGCTTCGAGCGTTGCGAGGGCGACCGTGTGCTCACCCAGCATCGCCTGCGCCTGGCCCAGCGCGTGCAGCGCATTGGCGCGGCCCACCGCGTGCAGGTTCGGCATCGCCAGGGCCGCTTCGGACTGCGCGACCGCGCCTTCGGCATCGCCGCGCAGGGCCTTCAGCGATGCGAGGTTGGCGCGGTGCGAGCCCAGGTTCGGATGCTCGGGCGCCAGCCGCGCGTGCAGGGCGATGGCGCGGGTGTAGTCGGCGTCGGCCGTGGCCCAGTCACCGGCGCGCTGCAGGGCGCCGGCGCGCGAGGCGATCAGGGTGGCGTGGTCGGTGCTGTCGGTGTTGCCCAGCGCTTCATCCAGCGCCATGACTTCGCCGTAGCGCTGCGCAGCCTCGGCGTCGCGGCCCGACAGATCGAGCAGCGCCGCCAGCGTGTACAGCAGGCTGGCGCGGCGCCAGCGCAGATCGCCCGTGGCGCTCAGTGCGTCGAGTTCGGCCAGCGCCTGCGCGCCCAGCGCAAGCTCCTCCGCCTGTGCCTCGCCGCGGAACAGCGCGAGATTGGCGCGCCCCTGCAGGCAGTCGACGCGCGCCAGCCGCGCGCTCCCCTGCAGCGCATCGGCGTCGACGATGGCGGCGTCGTAGACGGCGATGGCCTCGGCCTCGCGGCCCAGCATGGCCAGCGCGCTGCCGCGGCGACAACCGGCGCGGACGCGCAGTTCGGGATCGAGATTCTCGGACTGACTGACAACCCGCTCCAGCAGCGCCAGGGCGCGCGCGTGCTCGCCGCGGTCCTGCTCGACCGCAGCCAGGCGCACCAGCAGGGCCTGACCCGCAGCGGCGTCGCTGTCGACCAGGCGCAGCGCGGCATCGCGGGCGCGGTCCAGCCAGGCGTTGGCGGTGAGCGCCTGCTCGGCGCCGGCTTCGGCGAACAGTCCGGCAAAGGTGTCGACCAGACGCTCGCCGCGGTCGGCTTCGGCCAGCGCGGCATCGCGCGCCTGCTCGGCCTGCAGGCGCGCGGCATCGGCACGGCGCGTTTCCTCGCGTGCGACCAGAACGCCGCCCGCCAAGGCCAGCAGCAGGGCCAGGCCGAGGGCGGACTCCAGCGGGTGTCGCCGCACGGCCCGAACCAGGCGCTCGACGCGTCCGGGCAGGCGCGCGGCGACGCTGTCGCCGGCCAGCCAGCGTTCGAGGTCCAGCGCCAGCGCATCGGCGCTGGCGTAGCGCTGCAGCGGCGCGCGGGCCAGCGCTTTCAGTGCGATGGCATCGAGATCGGCATCGACGCCGTCGACGCGGGCGTGCCGGCTCGGCGGCTCCGGATCGCGCTGGCAGACGCGCTCGACCAGCTCGGCCAGCGCACGCGCGTCGCTGCCGTGCGGCGGCCGCTCGCACAGCGCGAACCACAGCAGCGAGCCCAGCGCATGCACATCGCTGCGCACGTCCGCGGGCTCGCCGCGCAGCTGCTCGGGCGCGGCGAACTCGGGCGTCAGCGCGGCCTCGCGAGTCACGCCGGGCTCAGCTTCCAGCAGTTCGCCGATGCCGAAGTCGAGCAGGCGCGGACTGCCGTCCGCCTCGACGCGGATGTTGGCGGGCTTCAGGTCGCGATGCAGCACGCGCTGGCCGTGCGCGTAGGCCACCGCACGCGCCAGCGCGAGCAGCAGTGCGACCCGTTCGCGCAGGCTCGGGGCGGCCTCGCGCAGCCAGGCGTCGAAGGCGCGGCCCTCGACCCATTCGGTGACCAGCCAGGGCCGGCCGTCGGCGCTCATGCCGCCGTCCAGCAGCTGGGCGATGCCGGGATGCCGCAGGCGCGCCAACAGGGCGCGCTCGCGGGCGATGCTGCGCGCCGCCTGGGGGCGATCAAGGCGCAGGAACTTGATCGCGACCTCGCGCTGGAAGGCGTCGTCGGCGCGCTCGCCGCGCCACACCTCGCCCATGCCGCCGCGCCCGACCACGGCGATCAGGCGCCACGGGCCGATGCGATCCGGTGCGGCGGCTTCGGGCTCGCGCTCCATCAGGCCCGCCGACTGCTCGATCGCGCGCAGCCAGCCGCGCAGAGCTTCGGCCTCGTCGGCGGCGAGATCGACCAGCAGCGACTCGCGTGCGTCGACCGGAACATCGAGCAGCGCGTCCAGCCGCTCGGACAGCGCCGCCCAGCGCTCAGCGTCCACGCCGGCCTGGCCGCCGCTGGCCGGGTTCATGCCGGCCCACCGCCGAGAAAGCCGAACAGCCAGCCGCGCGCCTTGAGCCAGTCGCGGCGCACCGTGACCTCATTGACCTGCAGCAGCTCGGCAATCTCGCGATCGGTGAGCCCGGCGAAGTAGCGCAGCTGCACCACCTCGGCCGCGCGCGCGCTGACCTTCTCCAGCGCGACCAGCGCGGCATCGAGTTCGACCAGATCGACCCCGGCCTCGGCCGGCAGATCCTCGGCCGCCGACAGCGACAGGGCCAGGGCGCCGCCGCCTCGCTTGTCCGCGCGCGCCGCGCGGAAGTGATCGACCAGCACCTGGCGCATGCAGCGCGCGGCAATGCCGAAGAACAGCCTTCGGTCGACGTGCTCGGGCAGGCGCGCGCCAGCCAGCTTGAGGTAGGCCTCGTTGACCAGGGCGGTGGTGGACAGGGTGTCGCCCGCGCCCATCGACAGCCGCTCACGGCGGGCAATGCGACGCAGGTCGTGCTGGGCGGCGGTAATGAGCCCATCGAGCGCGCCCGGCTGGGCCGGATCAAGCCGCGCCAGCAGGCCGATCAGGCCCGCGCTCAGGCTCTCGCCCAGCTCCCGCGAGAGCGCCTCGGCTGCCTTCAGACCCTCGCTCACGCGCGCCCGCCCGCGGGGCTGGCGACGCCGATGCAACCGTCGAAAGCGGGGAATAGGCGCATGAAATCCGGCTTGGGCTGTGTCCAGGGCGAAACTATAGGGCCAGCAGCCGGCGCCCTGCAGGGGTGGATGCACGGAATCGGCCCCGCGCTACGCATAGGGCTTCAGGACATCCCCGGAGCCCGCCATGCTGCCCAACCACCCTGCCCCGCCCCGCGCGATCGCGCCGCTGCTCGCCCTGCTCTGTGCCCTGCCCGCGTCCAGTCGGGCCGCCGACTGGCTCTGGCCCGACACCGTGTTCGGCGGCCCTTGCGCGGGCAGTCTGCAGGCCTGCATCGACAATGCCGCTGCCGGCGACACCATCCGCATCGTCGGTGACGAAGTGAACAACCCCGACCGCTACACGCTCATCAACGACAGCGTCGAGATCACGCGCTCGCTCAGCCTGCGGTCCGCACCCGGCATCGACGCGGTGTTCGCCCCCGAGCGCAGCCTGCGCGTGAACCTCGGTGCAGGCAGCCACACCGTTCGCCTCTCTGATCTCAGCTTCCGCCGCGGCGGCGTGGTGGTGACCGACCTCAGCACCGTGGACGGCGGCCTGATCGACCTGCAGCGCCTGCGCGTGCTCGAACTAGGGGCGAGCGACCAGCAATCCGGCCAATGCGGACTGCAGGTCAACCTGGGCGGAAGCTCGGCGCGCCAGATCAACATCGGCGACAGCGTGGTCGCACGCGGCGCCGCGCGCGCCGCGGACGCCTTCGGCAGCCTCTGCGTCAATCAGAACGGGACTGGTGCGCTGAACGTGAATCTGTTCCGCAACCGTGTGCTGCCGGGCAGCGGCCGCAGCAGCTTCGGCATCACCGCCTACAACCTGGTCGGAGGCAGCAGCGCGCGCGCCAGCGCCAACCGCGTGTTCGGCCCGCGCGAGGACACCGCGCTGTATCTGCATACCCGCGGCGCGGGCAGCACCCTGCGCGCGGAGAACAACCTGATCGTCGGCACCAGTGGGGAGCAGTCCGCGCTGGTCATGAACGTGCCCGGCGGCTCGGGCGTGATCGTCAACAACAGCCTGCTGCAGGGGGAGCGCGGCGTGGCCGCCGCCGGGCTGGGCGGCACACCACCGACCAGCCTGCGCGTGGCCAACAACCTGATCGCCTGGCAGAGCGTGAGCGGCGTGGTGCTGGAGGCCAGCAACACCACCAACGCCAACAACCTGGTGTTCGCCACGTTCGGCGACAGCTGGACGCCCGGCCCGGGAACGCTGACTGTCGACCCGCTGGTCGAGTCAATGGAGCATCCGCGCCTGCGCTCAAGCTCGCCGGCGATCGATGCCGGCAGCGCCGCGGATGCCTCTGGACTCAGCTTCGACGCCGACGGCGAACGTCGAGTGGCGCTCGGCACCATCGACATCGGCGCGCTAGAGGCCAATGGCGAAGGCGCGGCGGTGATCACCGCGACGGCGGAGACCCGCTTCTTCAACGAGACCTTTCTCCAGCCGTTTCCGACCTTGCTCAACGAGACCGACAGCGTCGCCGTCAGCCCGCAGCGCACGCTGCCCGGCACGTCCGCCAGCGGCGAGCATCTCGGCGTCTATCTCAACCCGCAGAGCGCGAGCGGCTGGTCGATCTTCCACCAGGACAGCAGCGTCAACATGGGGATCGGCCAGCGCTTCCACGTGATCGCCCCGGTTGCCAGCAAGACCGGCTTCACCCACCTGACGAGCGTCGCCAACAGCAGCGGCGCGCTCTCGCGCATCGAACACGCCTCGCTGAATGGCCTGAACTTCGCTATCGCCATTGCCCTGCACCGCTGGGAGGGCGCCTACCACGACGTGCCGATCGGGCTGGCCTGGACCAATGCTGGCGGCGGCCGCTGGCAGGTGCGCAACGAGGACGGCAGCGCCATGCCCGTCGCCCTCAAGTTCCATCTGCTGGTGGCCCCCCTGCTTTCGCCGAATGCCGCGCAGCTGAGCCCGGGCGGCCAGAGCGTGCGCGAGCTGCGGATCGAGCATCCGCTGCTGGATGACAACCCCTGCGCGGCACCCGTGGTCGGCCGCGTCGACGATCCGCTGAACGGCCTCACCGTCAACAACCCGCAGCGCTACAGCCTGGAGTACCGGGCGGCCAGCGGGCCCGGCGCGTCCGGTCGCTGGTTCATCGTCGCCGAGGGCAGCGGTGCGCCCGTGTTTGCGCCCAATGTCGCCTTCAACCTGATCGTCGACGGCGCCCAGGCGGAACGCTGCCGTTCACCGCGCGAGGAGCGGATCTTCCGCAACGGCTTCGAGGCCGCGGTCTGGTAGTCAGCCTGCGACGAGCGAGGCGGGACGCGGGTTCCGCCTCGCTGGGCCAACGCTGAACTCTTCAGCGTTGCCCAAGCCGCACCGGGCCTTGAGCGACGAGGCGTGCAGAGGGTTGGCAGGCACGCTTCGCGTGGACGGGGTGCACGTCCCGCGCGAATCAGACAGCGCGCTATCCTAGCGAGCCGGATGCTGGACCTGCTTGCGTGAGCCGATCGGACACCGCGGCGATTGCGATCGCCGAACAACTGTTGCATGCCGGCCAATGGGCCGCGGCGAGAGAGTCAGCGCAGCCACTGGTCCAGCGCGCCGAGGTCGCCATCCGCGCGCGCGCCGTGATCGCCAACGCTGCCATGCAATCCGGCGACTACAGCGAAGCCGCAGCGCAGTTTCGCAAGCTGCGCGAGGCGCTGCCCGGCCACGCCGGCATTCGCGCGGCGCTGTCCATGGCGCTGAACAATCTGGGATCGAGCGCGCTGCAACGCGGCGACGCGGCGTCGGCTGAAACCCTGTACGCCGAAGCCTTGGCCGCCGACGAACGCAACGCGCTGGCCTGGTTCAACCGGGGTGCCTGCGCCCAGGCGCGAAACGACTTCGAAGCCGCCGCAGGTGCCTATGCGCGTGCAGCCGGTCTCGATCCTGCGCGTGTCGACGCGCGTCTGCAGTGGGCACAGTGCGAGCGCGTGCGCGGCATGCCGGCAGCTGCGCGCGCGGCCCTTGCGCCACTCGAACCGACTGCCTTGGCACCCGAGATCGCCGCTCGGGTGGGCGCCGAGTGGGATCTGCTGGGCGAACCGGCCGCGGCCGCGCGCGCTTACGCACATGCCCTTGCGCACGGCGATGCCAGCCTGCTGCTGCGCGTCGCCCAGGCTCAAGTCGGCAGCGGCGATGACGCGGCTGGCCGCGCCAACGCGCGCCGCGCAGTGGTGACTGCGAGTGACGACGGCACGCGTCTGCGCGCTGGGCTGGTTGCTGCACTGGGCTTGCCGACCGTGGTGGTCGATGTCGCCGAGATCGACGGGGCGCGGCAGCGCTTTGCCTCGGGAATCGAGCAACTGGCTGCCGAATGGCCCAGCGAAAGACTGCACGGCAGCAGCGCAACGCTCGACGACCTGGCCCACAGTCACTACCCGCTCGCCTATTACGGCTTGGACGACAGCGCCTTGGCGCGAACTTTTGGCGACTGGTACAACGCGGCCGCGGCAGCCCTCCACGGGCGCGCCGATGCAACGGAACCGGCCGCTTCGAAGCCGCGCTCGCGGCACATCGCGCTGGTGTCGGCGCGCTGGAACCTGGGCACGATCAGCGCCTATTTCGCCCCCTGGATCGGCGCGCTGCGGGCCGCTGGCTGGCGGGTCGACGTCTACCATATCGGCACCATGGTCGATGCCGTCACCCAGACCATCGCCGCCAGCGCCAGCCGTTTTCTTCACCTGCCCGGACCGTTGGCCGGCGTCCTGAAACACCTGCGCGAGAGCGCACCCGCGATGATCCTGTATCCGGAGATTGGCCTCAGCCCGAACATCTATCCGCTGGCGGCGCTGCGACTGGCACCCCTGCAGCTTGCCGCCTGGGGCCACCCGGTCAGCAGCGGACTCGCCACCATCGACGTCTGGCTGAGTTGCGCAGACATGGAGCCAGCCGATGGCGCCGAGCACTATCGCGAGCCGCTGCATCTGCTGCCGGGCCTTGGCACCGCCTACGCACGCCCACCCGCAGCGGCGACCCGGCCGCGCGCCGAGCTCGGTTTGCCCGAGTCCGGGCGACTCTACCTGGCGCCGCATTCGCCGGTGAAGCTGCACCCCGCGTTCGACGATCTGGTCGCGCGCATCATCGCCGCCGATCCTGCCGCGACGGTGGTGATGTTCGAGGACAACGCACCGGCACTCACCCAACGACTGCGTCAGCGCATGGCGCAGGCCGGCGTCGATCCCGACCGCCGCGTCCGCTGGTTGCCGCGGGCGACACCCGAGCATTTCCGCGCGGTGAGCCGGGCCTGCGATGTGCTGCTCGACAGCCCCGGGTTCTCCGGCGGCAATACCAGCCTTGACGCGATTGCCCAGGGGTTGCCCTTGGTCACCCTGCCCGGCGCGAGCATGCGCAGTCGCCAGTCGGCGGCCATGCTGCGAGCCTGCGGGTGTGCCGAGCTGATCGCGGATTCGGCGGAGGACTATGTCGATCGCGCGCTGCGCGTGGCGAACGAGCCCGCCTACGCGGCCGAACTGCGACAGCGACTGCTCGATCCCGACGCAGCGCTGTTCGACGACCCGCGACCGCTGACGGCCCTTGTGGAGACGCTGGAAGGGCTGTATTCGCTGCAGTAGCCGAGCGCGCGATGCAGGCGTAGGCGCGAGCGGCTGAGCAAGCAGCGCCCTGCCGGAGCGATGCCTCACCGTCGAGCGCTCGCGCCCATCGACATCCGCAATCGCCCGGGCGAGGTCGACAGCGGCGGGGCCGTGGGCAGAGGGATGCGATGCAGGCGCGGCAGGTGCTGCACTTGCAGTACGTTCTCTCGATACACCGCTGCAAACCTGGGCGCGCGGAAGTGCCCATCAACCCTGTGCGCGCTGCCGAAGGGCTGGATCGGGGTCACTGCCCCGCACTGCGCGTTGGCGCGGGGTGATGCGGTCAAGGAGAAGTCGAGCCGCTGATCCCGGAAGCGGCAGGGCGGATCCCCTGCCTTGCTAGACTTCGCGGCCCCCGCTGCCCCGCGAAGCTCGCCACGGATGTCGAACGTCGATCTCTCCCAGCACACTCCGCTGATGCGCCAGTTCTTCGCCGCCAAGGCGGAGCACCCGGACGTGCTGCTGTTCTTCCGCATGGGCGATTTCTACGAGCTGTTCTACGACGACGCCCGCAAGGCCGCGCGCCTGCTCGACATCACGCTTACCCAGCGCGGCAGCTCGGGCGGCGCACCGATCCCGATGGCGGGCGTGCCGGTGCACGCCTACGAGGGCTATCTGGCGCGGCTGGTGGCGCTGGGCGAATCGGTGGCGATCTGCGAGCAGATCGGCGATCCGGCGCTGGCGAAAGGTCTGGTCGAACGCAAGGTGGTGCGCATCGTCACGCCCGGCACGGTCACCGACGAGGCACTCCTGCAGGAGCGCCGCGACACCCTGCTGATGGCGGTCGCGCGCGGCAAGAAGGCGATTGGCTTGGCCTGGGCCGATCTCGCCGGCGGTC
>JBIJCA010000277.1:0-5996 GCA_044344935.1 Aquimonas sp.
GGCCGCCACCGACCGTCTCGACGTTCGCGGCCTGCTCGGTTCCAACGAGTCGGACTTCGAGAACGACACGCTGACCCTGCAGGCGATCTCGGACAACAGCGATTTCGCGTGGGATTTTCGTGGCAATGACCGCGTGCCTCTGTGGGACTGGGGCGTCGATCTGAACAGCGCCGAGCCGTGGCGCCTGGACCTGTACCGACCGCGTCGCAACGAGGTGGAGAACAGCTACCGCAGTGCCAAGCTGGACTTCGACTACGACCTCGGATCGCTGCTGCTTCGCGGCGGCGTGGCCCAGACCCGCTACGACTTTCGCCAGCGCGACTTCGGCATCGATGTGACCACCAGCGGCCTGATCCGCGGCCGCCGCATAAACGATCTCACCATCGCGCTGCCCTACGGGTTCGGAAACAACTTCAACCTGCCGCCTGGTGCGCCGAGCACCTGGCTGGTGGTTGATCTGAACCGTGCTTCCCAAGTGCTGAATCTTGATCAGTTCGCGGCTGCGCGAACGCAGCTGCAGGCGGCCAGCAACCGGGATGTGCGGGAAGAATCCTTTGCCGCCTATCTGCAGGCCGATTTCGACTTCGACTTCGGCATCGGCAACACCCTGCTGCGCGGCAATGCCGGCGTGCGCCGCGCCGCCACCGACCTCACTGCGACAGGCACGCTGGGCAATCTGCCGGTGAGCTTGCAGCGCGACTACGCGCGCTATCTGCCCTCGCTCAATCTGACCTGGGAGCTGCAGGAAGACCTGCTGCTGCGTTTCGCCGCCAACCGCAATTTCACCCGCCCGACCCTGACGTCGCTGACTCCGAACGGTACGGTCAGTCTGACCACGCGCACGATCGCCTATGGCAATCCAGATCTCGCACCCTTCTCGGCGGACTCCTACGACCTTTCGCTCGAGTGGTACTACAGCGAGAGCGGCCACTTGGCGATGTCACCCTTCTTCAAGGACGTCGACGTATTCGTGGTCAGCCAGAACAGCCAGCAGACCTATCTGGAGACAGGCCTGCCGATCGAGCTGCTCGGCGACCAGTCGCAGGCGACGCCGACCGATGTGTTCACGGTGCGCCGCCCGGTGAACGGTGGCGACGCACGGGTTCGCGGCATCGAGCTGATGGTCCAGCAGGGCTTTGCCTTCCTGCCGGGGTGGCTCGCCGGCACCGGCGTGGCGGCCAACTACACCTTCGTCGACAGCAAGGCGCCTTTCACTTTTCCGGACGGCAGCGTTCGCACCTTCGCCCTGCCTGGCGTTTCGCGGCACTCGGCCAACCTGACCGTGTACTACGAGAACGAGCGTTTCGGCGTGCGTCTGTCCGGTAACTACCGTGACCGCTACCTGACCGCGGTGCCGGGCGCCAATGGCAACGACAGCGCGGGCGACAACGCTGCCACGTATGTCGACTTCAGCGCGTTCTGGAACCTCGACGATCGCCTCAAGCTGACCCTGGAAGCGCTGAACCTCAGCAATGAGGCCGAGGATCAGTACGTCGACACCAGTGATCGCGTGAACTCTTACGCCAAGAGCGGCCGTCAACTGCTGCTCGGCCTGCGCTACAGCTTCTGATGCGGTCGCCAGTGAGTTTCGGTCTGCGCCTGCGCTTCGCGCTGCTGGCAAGCCTCGCGCTTGCCGGCAGCGCGCTGGGCAATCCTCCCCACTGCGTCAATGCGCCAGATCGGGCACAGCAGGCGATCCTGATGATCGCCGACGGGGTCGGCTTCAATGCATGGCTGGGTTCCGGCTACTACCACCACGGGCAAGCCCGCGGCTTCCGCTATCAGCAGTCTTTGGGCGAGGACGTGGACCAGGTGCTGCTGGGCGTCGCTACGCAGGCCCTGCATGAGGGATCCGAGCCGCGCGATGCAGGCTATTCGCCACGGCATCGCTGGGCCAGCGGGCTGTTTCAGGTCGATGCAGCCGCGACGACCGACTCTGCGGCCGCCAGCACTGCGCTGCACACGGGCCGCAAAACCCTGCGACGCTACGTCGGCCTTGATGCCGGCGGCCAGCCTCTGGACAGCCTGCACAGGATGGCTGCCCGCACCGGCTTGCGCACGGGCGTGGTCAGCAGCGTGCCCGTGTCCCACGCGACGCCTGCTGCGGCGTGGGCCCGGCAGGGTGATCGCGATGAGTTCGCCGCGATCATTCGGCAGATGAGCGATGGCGCACTGGATCTCATGATCGGTGCGGGTCATCCGTATTTCGACGATGCCGGCGCGCCCGTCGAGTCGCCGCTCGACGCGGCCTTCGAGGTGGTCGGAGGTCGGACGCACTTCGAGCGTTTGCGCAGCTCGAAGGGTTTGCATGGATATGCCTTCGTCGACAGCCTTGCCGGGTTCGAGGCGCTGGCTGCGGGCCAGGTGTTGCCCGCACGCGTGTTCGGGCTGGCGCCCGTGCGCCAGACCTTGCAGCAGGCCCGTCCCCAGGGCCAGGTGCCCAACCCGGCGGTGCCCGGACTGCCGCTGTTGGCGCAGGCGGCCCTGCGGGTTCTCTCCAGCAGGCCAGGTGGGTTCGTGTTGACCATCGAGGGGGGAGCCACCGACTGGGCCAACCACGCCAACGATCTGCCCCGGTTTGTCGAAGAAATGGGCGACTTCGAACGCAGTGTTGACGCGGTCGTCGAGTGGGTCGAGCAGAACTCGTGCTGGCAGGACACCCTTCTGATCGTCACTGCCGACCACGAAACCGGTGGTCTCTGGCCGCGCGGAAGTTGGGAGGATGTTGACGGCGATGGGCGCTACACGCCCGCAGTCGACACCGTGATCGGGCATCGCGCACCGCGCCCCACCGCACGCGGCGTTCTGCCGGACCTTGTCTACGGCACGGACAAGCACAGCTCCGAGCTGGTCCCACTGTGGGCTCTCGGACGAGGCGCGCGGGAGCTTGCGATCGACGCCCGTCGCGACCGGCGGGCGCAGTCGATCTGGGGTCCACCCCTGGCGTGGGACGGGCGCTACATCGACAACACCGCGGTGTTTCACGGCATCACCAACGCGCTCGGGCTGGCTCCAGCGGAAGGTTCCCGCAAGCCATGAATGCGTTCGTCCTGCAACATGTCTTCGCTAGGCTCCCGCAGAAGGTCGGCAACGACACCGGAATGCGTGGATTAGGCATGTCGAGCCCGATGGGCTATCCCGTGGAACGCGAAGTCGATGCGCTGAAGCCCACACCGGCGCACGGCAGTGTGGACTGGGCCGAAGTCGGCGCCGCCCTGCGCAGCTTTCTGCTGGCGCGGACTCGTCACCCCCAGCTGGCGGAAGACATCGCCCAGGAAAGCCTGCTGCGCGCTCTGGCGTTCCAGCGCGAGAACATCGTTGGCAGCGCCTATGCCCTGAGCTTTCGAATTGCCCAGAACCTGCTCTGCGAGCACGCACGCCGGGCGCGTCCGACCGAGTCGATCGATAGCTTCGACGTGCAGTGCGAGGCCCCTCGGCCTGAGCAGCTGCACGAGCAGCGCAGCGAGATGCGGGCGGCGCTGGAATTGATCCAGGCGATGCCGCCGCTCCGACGGGAGGTGTTCCTGAGGCGACGCGTCGAGGGCGAAAGCTGTGCGGATATCGGCGCGGCGCTCGGCCTGAGTCCAAAGGCGGTCGAGAAGCACATCACCCGCGCCCTACTGGATCTGCAACACCTGCGCGCGCGCGTGACCGATTCGGGAGCCCGCTGATGCGCCTGGACGAGAGCTCTCCGCGGTGTTCCCAGCGACAAGCCGACGATGCGCCCATCGCGGCGGTCGACGCCGAGGCTGCGGCTTGGGTGATGGCCTTGGCGGACGGTCATCTTGCTGCCGGCGATGAGCGCCGCTTCCAGCAGTGGATGGAGGCAAGCGCTGCAAACCGCCTGCGTTTTGCCGAACTGGCCGCGACGTGGCACTGGTCGAAGGACCCGGGAACTGTCGCGGTGTTGAATGCGCCGAGATTGCGGGAGGTTCCGACAAGTGTGCCGCAGCCGGGCCTGGCGTCCGCAGGCCATCTTCAGAATGCCCGGCGCGCACGCTTCGGACTGCGCAGGGCCTTGGGTATGGCGGTGGCGGCTGGGCTGGCGGCGCTCGCCCTGCTGGCAGGCTTGCCGGAGCAATCGCCGGAACGCACGGTGATTGCCACTGCGCCAAGCGAGCTGTTCGACCTGGATCTGCCCGACGGCAGCCGCATCAGCCTCAGCGGTGACACCAGGCTGGCCTATCGCCTCGATGAGCACCAGCGCGACCTGGAGCTGCTGCAGGGCGAGGCGTACTTCGACATCGCGCGCGATGGACGTCCGCTGCAGGTGCGGACCCATGCGGGCACGGTGCGCGTGCTGGGGACCGCCTTCAACATCGACCTGTTGGCCGCAGAGGTGGCCGAGGTCACGGTCTACGAGGGCAGCGTCCAGGTCGACTCCGGTACGCAGAAGGTCGAGCTCGGCGTCGGCGAAATGGCGCACATCGAGGCGAATGCTAAGCCCAGGAAAAGTGCGCTGAACGAAACGGGGCCCGACTGGCGCGAGGGCTGGTTCGTGGCGCGCGACGAAGGTCTCGCCCGTGTGCTGCAGGAAGCCACGCGCTTTTCGAAGCTGCCGCTGGAACTCGGCGATCCGGTACTGGAGCACATCCGTCTGAGCGGCCGGATCCGCGTGGCTGAGCCCGAGCGTGTGCTGGCCATGCTCGGACGTGCCTACGGTCTTCGCGTGCGGCGCGAGGCCGAGCGGATCGTGCTGCTGCCGGCGCTCGAACAGGGCTGACAGCGCGCCCGCCTGCAGTGGCCGCCGCTGGCCGCGGCGCGGGCCCATCAGTCCGCTGCGGACCGATTGCAATCCCCCCGCGAATGGATCAGCACTTTCCCGCCTGTTTGAGGACACGGCAAGCGCCCGAGCGCTTACCGTGTCAGTCAATTCATGGCGAACGCATGTTCCAGGCTAGTTCGCCGGAATCGGGCGCAGGCTGGTCGGGCGGTCGTTGAAGTCCGAGGGCAGGTTGCGCCAGCTGCTGCCTGACTGCGCGTCGATACTGCGACCGCCGAAGTCGGCATGCTCGAACACGCGGAATCCAAGCGTGCCGGCCGGCGCAGGGCCTGCATACCAGTAACTGCTGATGCGGTCGTTGAAGGTTCGGCCGAGGTCACGGACGCCGCCAGGGGCGCTGTCGATGCAGTCAACGATGCCTCTCCAGCCCGCTTCGGTGGCGTAGCACAGCTGCGAAGCGGTGGGCCTGACATCAGACTCGATCTGCCAGTCGAAGCGGGTAGGCGTGCTGGAGTCTTTGGACGCGTAGGTGTCCTCGGTCCACAGATTGCGATTGGCCGTGAAGTGGGTGCAGGAATCGCCCCCTGGGGCATTGAAGCTGCAGTCGAGCACCTGACTGTCGATCACATGGGTTTCGCCACGGCAGTCGTTCCACGTCAGAAATGGTAGGGCCGGGCAGCCGCCATTGGGATAGCCGCCATGGAAGTAGTAGCCCGGATAGACCCAGATCTGGTCACCGCTGCGGCGTGCGGATTTGAACGGCATGGTGTTCAAGGCTGAGCCATGGACGCGATAGCGCACCGCCGATGGCGTGCCGTTGACGAACAGTATGCTGGTGACTTCCCAGTCGTCGCCATGGGCACCGATGCCGGCAAAGCCGCGCTGGCGGCCGTAGAAGACGTGGTAGTTGATCCACACGCTGTCACTGCCGCCGCCGTTCTCGGCGCGGCGGAACGAGTAGCTGACATATACCGGCACTTTCGCCGGCATCTGGCTTAAGCAGGTCTCGCGGTTGGCCTCGGACCAGGTCAGCGGAGTGCAGTAGCGGGTGAACGTCTGTGAGAAGCGGTAGATCGGACGGTAGCGTTCCGCCAGCTGTCGCAGCGGCGTCGCGTCGGCCTTTGCGTGAACCGCCTCCGCAGAGAGCGTTTCGTAAGCTGCATGGATTGCGTCATCGTCGTAACTGCCGTCCAGGTAGTGAGCGAAGCCTGGTCGATTCTGCAGCAGCTTCTCCACAGCTTCGGCATGCGGCTGCAGAAATGCTGGCAGCGTG
>JBIJCA010000279.1:0-5965 GCA_044344935.1 Aquimonas sp.
GCGATCGACGATGCGGCGGATCAGCGAATAGCCGTTGGAATGGGCGCCGCTCGATGCGATGCCGATGATGAGGTCGCCGGCCTTGACCGCCGCGCCGTCGAGCAGGGCGGATTTCTCGACCGCGCCGACGCAGAAGCCGGCGAGGTCGTACTCGCCGGGCGGGTACATGTCAGGCATTTCGGCGGTTTCGCCACCGATCAGCGCACAGCCCGCCAGTTCGCAGCCGCGGGCGATGCCGGATACCACGCTGACGGTGGTGTCGACATCGAGCTTGCCGGTGGCGAAGTAGTCCAGGAAGAACAGCGACTCAGCCCCCTGCACCAGCACGTCGTTGACGCACATGCCGACCAGATCGATGCCGATCGTGTCGTGGCGGTTCAACTGCTGGGCCAGCTTCAATTTGGTGCCGACACCGTCGGTGCCCGACACCAGCACCGGCTCGCGGTACTTGCCGGAGAGGTTGAACAGCGCGCCGAAGCCGCCCAGCCCGCCCATCACTTCCGGCCGGAAAGTGCGCTTGACCAGCGGCTTGATGCGCTCGACAACAGTGTTGCCGGCATCGATGTCGACGCCCGCATCGCGGTAGGTGAGGGGCTGCTGGGGGGTGCTCACGAAGGGTGTCCTGGGGCAGGCAGGAAAGCCGCGCATGATAGCAGGGGCGTTCCCGCTGCCGGCCGCGCGGGTGCTGCGGCGGCCCTCGGTTACCATGCACGCCTGTTCACCTGTCGACCTCCGGGGCTCCTCCGTGCGTCCGTCTTCCGCCTTTCGTCCGCTTCTGGTTGTCCTGCTCTGGTTGGCCGCGCTGCCTGCGGCGCTGGCGCAGGTCATCGATCCCGCCGCCCTGTATGAGGGCGAAGCGCCGGTGCCCGATCAGTCGGACGAGGCCCGCGTGGCGGCGCTGCCGCAGGCATTGGCGCAGGTGCTGATCAAGTTGACCGGCAATGCCGACGCGCCCACCGATCCCGGCCTCCGCGCGCAGCTGGACGGCGCGGCTGACCTGCTGCAGCACTACCGCTATCGCAGCGACGTGGTGGTGGTCGACGGCCTGCCCCAGCAGCGGGCAGTGCTGGTCGCGCGCTTCGAACGCAGCAAGGTCGACGCCATGCTGTCGGCCGCGGGCCTGGCTTTCTGGCCTGGACCGCGGCCGCCGCTGATGCTTTGGCTTGGGATTGATGACGGTCGCGGCCCGCGTCTGGTCAGCGAGGCGCAGGCGCAGGCGGTCGCGGCCTTGAGTAATCGCGCTGCGGCCGAGGGCGTGGGGCTGATCTTCCCGCTGCTGGATCTTGAGGACCAGGCGGCCGTTGACGCGCAGGCGGTATGGGCCGAGAACATCGCGGCCCTGGTGGCGGGCAGCGCGCGCTACGCGAGTCAGAGCGTGCTCTCAGGGCGGTTGGAGCGCGCCGGCAGCGGCTGGCGGGTGAGCTGGCTGGTCGTCGACGGCGGCGAAGTGCTGCGGCGCTGGAGCGACGCCGGTGCGGATGCGCAGGCGCTGTTGGCGAATGGCGCCAGCCAGGCGGTAGCGAGCCTCACCCAGCGCTACGCCGGGCTTGCCGCACTCGGCGATCCGGGACGCTATGCGGTGCGCATCCAGGGCGTGCGCTCGGGTGCTGACTATGCGCGTGCGGTCGCCTACCTGCGTTCACTGAGTCTGGTGCGTGGTCTGGAGGTGCGCTCGGCTGCCGGCGAGTCCCTGGTCGTCATGCTGGACTTGGGCGCCGGTGTCGAGGCGCTGCAGCGGTTGGCCGGTTTCGGGCAGGTGCTGCGCCCCCTCGGTGGCAGTCCGGGTGGCGTTGCCGAGTTCCAGCTGGAGCCCTGAGCATGTGGTCCGCCCGATGACGGTCCTCCGACACCTGCCGAATGCGTTGACCATCCTGCGCCTGCTGCTGGTGCCGCCGCTGGCGGTGCTGCTGCTGCGCGGCGACTACTCGACGGCGTTGTGGGTGGCGGCGGTCGCGGGGTTCACCGATGCGCTCGACGGCGCGCTGGCGCGGGTTTTCGGATGGCAGAGCTGGCTCGGCGGAGTGCTGGATCCGCTGGCTGACAAGCTGCTGCTGGTGACCGGCTACGCCTGCCTGTGGTGGCAGGACATCATTCCGGACTGGCTGGCGATGCTGGTGGCGCTGCGCGATCTGGTCATTGTGATCGGCGCGACGCTGTGGCACCGCCGAATCGAGCGACTGCAACCGGAACCCAGCGTGCTGGGCAAGCTCACCACCTTCCTGCAGCTGATCTTCCTGCTGGCCTGCCTCATCCACGTCGGGTCACGCGCCGAGTTGGGTAGCGTCCTGCCGTCGCTGGCCCTGCTCACCGGAGCGCTGACCCTGCTCAGCGGCTTCGACTACATATGGCGCTATGGCCTTCGCGCCCGCGCTTCGCTTGGAGCACCGCATGACTGATACCCACAAGTGGCAGCTGTTGGCCCTGACCGTGCTGCTCGGCGGCGTGCTGTACCTGCTCGCACCGGTGCTCACGCCCTTTGCCGCTGCCGCGCTGTTCGCCTATCTCGGTGACCCCCTGGTCGACCGTCTGGAAGCACGCAAACTGTCGCGCAGTGCCGCGGTGAGCATCGTTTTCCTGCTGATGACCCTGGTTGCGGTCGGTGCGGTGCTGCTGCTGATTCCGATGCTGCGCAACCAGATCGAGGCCTTTGGCGAAAAGCTGCCGATGTTCGCCGAGTGGGTGCAGGTGACGGCGCTGCCCTGGGTGGAAGCGCAGACCGGCTTCGGCCTGGATCATCTCAAGACCGAGAACCTGGTGGCGCTGGCCACGGACTACTGGCAGGAGGCGGGCCAGGCGGCTGGGCAGGTGTTCGCACACCTGTCGAAATCGAGCCTCGCCGTGCTGGGCTTTCTCGCCAATCTCGCGTTGATTCCGGTGGTGACCTTCTACCTGCTGCGCGACTGGGACGTACTGATGGCACGCGTCCGCGCGCTGCTGCCGCGCACGGTCGAGCCTACGGTCGCCCAGCTCGGCAAAGAGGCCGATGTCGTGCTTGGCAGTTTCCTGCGCGGACAGATGAGCGTGATGCTCTCGCTGGGCGTCATCTACTCGATCGGTCTCTGGCTGGTCGGCGTCGATCTGGCCCTGCTGATCGGCATGCTGGCGGGCCTTGTCAGCTTCGTCCCGTATCTCGGCATGATCATCGGCCTGGGTGCCGCGCTGATCGCGACCCTGGTCCAGCACGGCGATCTGTTCCACATCGTGCTGGTCTGCGCGGTGTTTGGCGCCGGCCAGATGCTGGAAAGCTTCCTGCTCACGCCGTGGCTGGTAGGCGACAAGATCGGCATGCACCCGGTGGCGGTGATCTTCGCGATCATGGCCGGCGGCCAGCTGTTCGGGTTCCTCGGCGTGCTGCTTGCGCTGCCGGTGGCCGCAGTGGTGATGGTGGTGCTGCGCTGGCTGCACGCGCGCTACACCGAGAGCTCGCTGTACGGTGGTGACGGACCCGGCGCGGGCAAGCGCGGCCGCGCGGCTGCGGGCTCGAACGCTGCGCTCGCCGCCAGCCCCGCGCCGCGGACAAACACCCGCGACACCGAAAGCGATCATTCCGAAACGCCGAGCGGCCCGGCGACCGAAGCGGGCGCCAAACGTCGCCGTCGGCGTCGCGGCCCGCGCGGCGGTGGAGAACGCCCGGCGTGAGCGTGCCGCAACTGCCGCTGAACCTGCGCACTGCAGTGTCAGCGGGGTTCGAGGATTTCGAAGGCAGCGCCGAGGCTATTGCCGCGCTGCGTGCGGCAGCGCAAGCCACGGCCTGCGAGCGCGTGTTCCTTGACGGGCCCGCAGGCAGCGGACGCACCCATCTGCTGCTGGCGAGCGTGGCCGAAGCTCGACGTGCAGGACGCGAGGTCGACTACGTTCCGTTGGCCCTGCTGGGCGAGCGCGCCGAGGACAGCTTGAGCGCGGTGGCGGGTACCGGTCTGGTGGCGATCGATGATCTGCAGGTGGTAGCGGGTGCGCGCACGCGGGAGCTCGCTCTGTTCGCCCTGCACAACCGCGTGCACGATCGCGGCGGCTCGCTCGTTTACGCCGCCGATGCCGCGCCGCAAGGGCTCGCGCTGGCACTGCCCGACCTGCGTTCACGCCTGCAGCAGTGCAGTCGCTTCTCGCTCGGTGCGCTCGATGATGAGGGTCGTCGACGCGTACTCAAGCGCCGCGCGCGCGCGCGCGGCCTGGAGCTTGACGAGGCGGTGCTCGACTACCTGTTCCGCCGCCACTCGCGCGACCTTCAGGCGCTGACGCGGCTGCTGGACCGCCTGGATCGCGAGAGTCTGGCGGCGCATCACCGTGCCATTCCTGCGCGGGCTGCTTGAGGCGGACACCCACCCCTAGGCACAGGCTCTCCCAGGCCCCCTGCAGGGAGGCCCTGTGGCTCAGCCCGGCAGGGCCAGATCATCCAGCACCGCGCGCAGGAAGCGAGCGGCCTCGCCGCCGGTGGCGGCGCGATGGTCGAAGGTCAGGCTCAGTGGAATGATCCGGTGGGTTTCGATGCCGCCCATGACCGGCACGAGCTGGTGGCGGCCGCGACCGGCGGCAAGGATCGCCACGCAGGGCGGCACGATCACCGGCGTCGCATACCTGCCGGCAAACATGCCGAAGTTGCTCAAGGAAATCGTGTAGCCGGAAAGCTCCGAGGACGGAATGCTGCGGTCGCTGACCTGTGCGCGCAGACGGTCCACCGACTGGCGGATGCCGGCGGCATCCAGCACGTCAGCGTTGCGCAGGGCCGGCACGAACAGGCCGTCGTCGGTGTCGACCGCGATACCGACATCGACCTGTGGATGCAGGGTGCGCGTGAGGTTCTCGCCGTCGAACCAGGCGTTCAGGGCCGGAACGGCCTTGCAGGCCCGCACGATCGCCCGGATCAGGCGCACAGTGATGTCATTGCCCGGCGTCCATGCGTGGATGTCGGCGTCGTCAGTGAGGGTGGTCGGCACCACCTGCGCGTGCGCGGTGGCCATCACCCGCGCCATGTTGCGGCGCACGCCCTTGAGCTGCTCGGGCTGGCCGGTGGCAGCCGCGGCCGAAGGCGGGCGCGTCGCCATCGGCTTGCCGGAAGCGGAAAGGGATGTGCGCGTCGGGTGCGCTTGCGCTTGCGGGGTTGCCGACGGCTGGGCGATGCCCGGGCCCTTTCCCACGGACCCCAAGGGGACAGAAGCGGGAGTGCTGCTGCGCGACTGTAGCGGCGCACTGCCTGCGGCAGCCGCGCGCTTGACGTCGTCCATCGAGACCACGCCGCCCGTGGCGCTGCTGGCGAGACGTGAGAGATCCACGCCCAGCTTCTTGGCCAACGCCCGCACCGCCGGCATCGCGCGGACACCGCCGACGCTGACGGCCGCTTCGCTGCGCACCTGATCGCTGCTCTGCATGGCGCCGACCACGGTGCCGGCATCAGCACGCTCGGGCTTGGCGGGTTCGGGCTCGGCGACGTCCGCCGACGCTACTGCTGCCGCCGGGCTGCTGGCGACGGGCGCGGTCGTCTGCGGCGCCGGCGCGTTGTGGTGGCCGTGGCCGGTGTCTTCAGCATCGGCGCGCTGCGGCAGGTTCGGGTCGAGCTCGAACTCCGCAAGAACCGCACCGGTATTGACGACATCGCCTGGGCCGCCGGCCAGCCTGATCACGGTACCGGAGAACGGCGATGGCACTTCGACGACGGCTTTGGCCGTTTCCATGGAGACCAGCGGCTCGTCGAGCTTGACGACATCGCCGACCTTGGCGAACCACTCGACGATCGTGGCGTCGGGCAGACCTTCGCCGAGGTCAGGCAGATGGAAGGATTTGTTCGAACTCATTGCGGACTCCAGCGCGCGCGGCGCGTCGTGGGGTGGTGTGTGGCTCCGAAGCGCTGATCAAGTCCGCGCTATCGGAGCTTGCGAAACGTGCTCCCCTCTCCCCTTGAGGGAGAGGGGTTGGGGGAGAGGGGTGGGACGCTTGTCGCGGGTGTTGTCCCCCTCTCCCCACGCCCTCT
>JBIJCA010000280.1:0-5940 GCA_044344935.1 Aquimonas sp.
GGTGCTACGTCGAGGCCGTCGCTGCGGACTGCGGTGGTCCACAAATGCCGACGGCCGGGAAATCCCGGCCGTCGGACTTGCCCTTCAGCTCCCTCAGAACTCGTAGGCGAAACGCGCGAACAGCGAGCGGCCGTACCAGTCGTACTGGGTGGCGAACGCCGGGATCACGCCGTAGCGGGTCGAGCCACCACCGTTGGAGATGGTGGGCGGCGTCTTGTCGAACACGTTGGTCACACCGACCACCGTGCTCCACTTGTCGGCCTGATAGCGCACGGACAAACCGTGGTAGAGGCGCGATTCGGCGGCGATATCGAACTGCGCGTTCAGGTTGCCGCGGAAGGTGCCCACCGGGTTGACCGTGAAGTTCTCGGTGCCGTCGATGTAGTCCATGGTCCAGGTGTAGGTCCAGTCACCGCGGTTCAGCGCGGTGCGCAGGTTACCCACGAGCTTCGGACGGGTGACCAGGCCATTCTGGTCTTCGTTGACGAAGCCGCTTTCCTCGGCCGAGTCGAACAGCAGCTCGACGTCTTCCATGGTGTAGGTGAACTGGGTCTCGACTTCCAGCTTGCCGAAGCCGAACTCCTGGTCCCAACGCAGGTTCAGGTCATAGCCACGGACCAGCTGCTTGTTGATGTTCAGGTAGGCGTCGCGGACTTCGCTGATGTTGTAGGCGCCGACAGGAGCGTTGCCCGGGTTGCGGGTGAACAGATCGCAGAACGAGTTGGGGAAGATATCGCCGAAGTAGCAGCCGCCGACGATAGCGCCAGCACCCAGACGGGTGATCTGATCGTTGACCTGGATCTCGAAGTAGTCGACCGAGGCGCTCAGGTTGGCGAACTCGGGCGTGAACACGATACCGGCGGTCTTCGCCTTGGAAGTTTCCGGATCCACCACGCCGAAGCCGCCGCCGCCGATCACGGTCGCCGACGAGCCGACGCCGTCGTAGTTGTCGGGAATACCCGCAGCAGCGCAGTTCGCGCGGACGCGCGGATCGGTGGCGTCGACGCCCCAGTTGATGCAGGGATCGATGCCGGCCTGACCCACGAAGCTGCTCTGGTTGCCCAGGTACAGCTCGTACAGGCCCGGCGCACGGTAGGACGTGCCGTTGGTGGCGCGGAGACGCAGCGACGGGATGATCTGCCAGCCCATGCCGATCTTCCACACGTAGTCGGAGTCGGCCACGCTGTCGTACTTGAAGAAGCGCGACGAAGCGTTGACGGTCAGCTCCTCGACGGCGGGCAGGCCGGCCAGCAGGGGCAGCTCGAGTTCGCCGAACACTTCCGAGATGTAGTCCGAACCGACCGTGCCGGTCGCCGAGCTCTGTCCCCACAGACCGCCGCTGCGCTCGATGTCGCTGGGCGCGTCGTTGATCTCGATGCGGCGGAACTCGGTGCCGATCGCCGCCGCGGCATAGCCCGCCGGGGTCTCGAACAGGTCGCCCGAAGCCACCGCCTGCGCCACCAGCTGGTCATAGATGGTGTTGCCGGTGTGGGTCACGCCCACCGCGTTGATCAGCGACTCCATGGCTTCGCCGCTCAGGATGCGCGGGTCGAAGTAGTTGATCGGGATGCCGCCGCCGTTGCGGTCGGGGCTGTTGACGCGGTCACCGGTCAGGTCGCGGTCGATGCTGAGCACGGTGTAGTCACCGTCCGAGCGCGAGAAGGTGGTGTCGAAGCGCCAGGACCAGCTGCTGTCCGCACCGAAGCCGCCGTTGAAGGACGAGGACAGGTACAGGAAGTCGACGTTGATGTCCGCGTCCGACTTGAACGGCATGATCACCTGGACGTTGCCGGTGTTCGCCTGGCCACGGAAGCCGGCCGGGCGGCCGTCCACCACCGGGAAGAACTGGCGGAAACGACGCGATGCCGTGTCACGGCCGGTGTACAGGAACTGGCCGTTCCAGCCGATATCACCGAAGGTGAAGTCGCCGGAGAAGTACAGGCTCTTGCGCTCCTGCGCCGAGAAGATATGCGCTGCGTTGGCGAACTCCGCGTAAGCCGGCTGCTCGTAGAAGGCGGGGGTCCCGGCGGCAGGCACGGCATTGGAGTTGCGCACCAGACGGTAGCCCGGGATCGGACCGTTGCTCACGCCGTCCGGCGAGGGGCCGTAGCGACGCGACGGGTTGGCGGCGTTGACCGGCAGGCCCAGATCGTCGACCGCGTTGTAGATGCCGAAGTTGATGCAGCCTTCGTTGGCGGTGCCGCGGGTGGTCGAACGGTCTTGAAAGACGATCGGATTGCCGCTGGCGTCATTGACCAGGTCGAAGTTGCAGCGGAAGAAATCACGGTCGCCCACCAGCAGGGGCTCCTGCTTGTAGTACTGGAACGCGGCAACAATGCTGCCGTTCTCGAAGTTCCAGCCGGTGCCGCCGGAGATGTTGAAACGCGAACCGCCGGACTCTTCCGGCAGGTTGGTGTCGACGATCAGCTCGGGGCGATCGATCGACTTGCGGGTGATCAGGTTGGCCACGCCGGCCACCGCATCGGAACCGTAGATCGAACCCGCGCCGTCCTTCAGCAGCTCGACGCGCTGCAGGATCACGCTGGGAATGACGTTCAGGTCGAACGCGCCGACCTGGCCACGGGTACCGGCCGGGCCCGGACGACGACCGTCGAGCAGAACCAGCGTGCGGTTCGCGCCGAGGCCGCGCAGCGACAGGGTCTGCACGCCGTTGCCGCCTTCGATCACGAAGCCGGAGAACTGGTTGCTGATCTGGGTCGAGCCAGCAGCGACGTTCGAGGTCTGCAGGATGGCAGCGGTGTCCAGCTTGCCGGCATTGATGCTGGTGTCGGCCGTAATGACCTGCACCGGCGAAATCGAGTTGAAGCCGAGGCGACCGATCAGCGAGCCAGTGACCTGGATGCGATCAAGGGTGGTCTCGTCAGTCTGCTCGGTGCTCTCTTCGTCGGTTTCTTCCTGGGCCAGTACGGGCTGCACTAGCGATGCGGCGAAGATGGCCCCCAAGGCCAAGGCCAAGGGATGCCGCGCCGGAACCTTCATCATCTTCATAGTTGGCGTCTCGTTTGAGGTGGGACCGATGGTCGCCGCGCGCCGGTCGTGGATGACCCCCAGGGCACGGGCTTAATGGAAACATAACAGCGATTGGCCTTGGGGGGAACATGGCTGAGCGCATGGATTCCGGCACCACCCCAGCGAGCCGTGCGGCGAGCCCGGCACTCACCTTGCTGATTCCATCTAGAGTGCTGATTTATATAGGCTTTATTTCAGCCACAGCAGAGGCAACCCGCGCGCGGCTGCCGGCCCTGCTGCCTGGGGGCAAAGGCACAAAAACGACCTTCATCAGGGCACCGGCGCTCCGCCCTGCGATACGCGCGCAGCGGCAGGGGCAGCCGATGGCCCTCCGGAACGAAGCCATAGGTTTCTCGAAGCCCGTTTCCTCGCAGTCACCGCGCCGCAGCGGCGTCTGAGATCGCAACGAGTCTGGCGGGTCGAAGCGCCCTTGGGCCAAGCGGATCGCAGCGAAGGCGGTCGGCCGGAGTGCGGACGAGGCGCAGTCCCGGCCTCGGAGTCCACGAGACGCACACCGCCGCCCCCATGACTCCGGCGCAGACCGAAATCCGCTGTGTGGGCTCGTTCCCTACGCAAGCGCTCCCGGCGCGTCCGGCTGCCGCTCGGGAGCCGCCTGCTGGAAGCCGGGCAGGGCGAGGCAACTGGCCTCGATGCGCAACAGCGTGGGATAGACGCTCAGGTCCATCTGCATCCGGCGCGCGTTGTAGAGCTGGGGAATCAGACAGCAGTCGGCGAGCGTGGGCATCTCTCCTTCGCTGAATTCGCCGGTCGAGGGGTTGTCGTGGACCAGAGCTTCGTAGGCCGCCAGGCCCTGGCTGATCCAGTGTCTCGACCAGGCCTCTCGCTGCGGCTGATCGACGCCCAGTTCGCGCTCCAGGTACTGCTGCACCCGCAGGTTGGCCAGCGGATGCACGTCGCAGGCGATGAGCTGGGCCAGCCCGCGCACCCGTGCGCGATCTCGCGCCATCGCCGGCAGCAGGGGTGTTGTCGGAAAACTCTCGTCGAGGTACTCGATGATCGCCAACGACTGCCGGATGGCGCGCTCGCCGTCCATCAGTACCGGGATGAGCGCCTGCGGGTTGATCTCGCGAAACGCCGGCGCACGTTGTTCCCCGCCGTCGTTCAACAGGTGGATGGGCTTCTGCGCGTAGGCCAAGCCCTTGAGATGCAGGGCGATTCGCACCCGATAGGCGGCGCTTGAACGCCAATAGCCGTAGAGACTCAGCATCTCGCTCATCGCCCCGCCCCCTGGATGGATGTGATCGCCGTCACGGAAATCTACGCGAGCCGCCGGGTCAAGAGCAACCTCCCGGGCGCGGTGCCTGCGGGGACGGCCCGGAGAACGATGTGTCGCCAGGCCACCGCGCCGACGTCCGGGCGACACCGCGGGCGATCAGCCCTTCTGCATGACCTGATCGATGGCGCCGAACACGCTCCGGCCCTGGGCGTCGAGCATCTCGATACGCACGCGATCGCCGAACTTCATGAAGGGCGTGCTCGGCTTACCCTCGCGGATGATCTCCAGCATGCGCTTCTCGGCCAGACACGAGGCGCCCTTGCCCTCATCCTCGTTGGCGACCGTGCCGGAGCCGACGATGCTGCCGGCCACCAGCGGGCGGGTTCTCGCGGCATGCGCGATCAGCTGGGCGAAGCTGAACTGCATGTCGACGCCGGCTTCCGGCGCGCCGAACCATTCGCCGTTGATGTGACTGAGCAGCGGCCGGTGGACCTTGTTGTCCTGCCAGGCGTCGCCCAGCTCATCGGGAGTGACGAAGACCGGCGACAGGGTCGAGCGCGGCTTGGACTGCAGGAAGCCGAAGCCCTTGGCCAGCTCGTCCGGAATCAGGTTGCGCAAGCTGACGTCGTTGATCAGGCCGATCAGCTGGATGTGGCCGGCGGCGTCCTCGGCCGACACGCCCATCGGCACGTCGTCGGTGACCACCACGACTTCGGCTTCGAGGTCGATGCCGAAGGCTTCGTCCGGCACGCGCACCGGATCGTTCGGGCCGTAAAAGCCGGCACCGACCGCGTGGTACATCAGCGGATCGGTATAGAAGCTCTCCGGCACCGTGGCGCCGCGGGCGCGACGCACGCGCTCGACGTGCGGCAGGTAGGCCGAGCCGTCGACAAATTCATAGGCGCGCGGCAGCGGTGCGGCCAGTGCGGCGGTGTCGAACGCGAACACGGCCTGGCCTTCGACCGTCTCGGCGCCGGACTGCAGCTGCTCGTACACCGCATTCAAACGCGGCGCGCTGACGCCCCAGTCCTCGATCGCACGCTGCAGGGTCGGGGCGATCTGCGGCACGCGCACGGCGCGGCTCAGTTCGCGGTTGACGACGATCAGGCTGCCGTCGCGGCCGCCTTCCTTGAGGCTTGCGAGTTTCATGGAGTGTCCTTGGTGTTCGGCGCGCGCGATGCGCGAATCAATGCGTGGTATCAGCCCGCGCGGTGCGCGAGCCAGGGAAATCAGGGTTTGGCTGCGTCGAAGTTCGCCTGCAGGCCAGACCAGCAGTCCGGGTAGTCGCGCTGTCTGTGCAAGGCCTCGACCGCTTGTCGAGTCGGGCGGATCACCCGCGGTGCCTCGAACATGAAGGCCATGGTATCGGTGATCACGTCGGGCTTGGACAGGTCGGCCCTAGAGGCCTTCTCGAAGGTCGCCGCATCCGGGCCGTGGCCGCTCATGCCGTTGTGCAGCGAAGCGCCGCCGGGCACGAAGCCCTCGGCCTTGGCATCGTAGGCGCCGTGCACCAGACCCATGAACTCGCTGGCCACATTGCGGTGGAACCAGGGCGGTCGGAAGGTGTCCTGCGCCACCAGCCAGCGCGGCGGGAAGATCACGAAGTCGAGGTTGCTCACCCCCTCCGCCTCGCCCGGCGAGTGCAGCACGAGGAAGATCGACGGGTCCGGATG
>JBIJCA010000050.1:0-20248 GCA_044344935.1 Aquimonas sp.
ACGCGCAGGGCGTGCATCGGCACCGATTCGATCAGGGCTTGCAGCAAAACATCCATGGTCCCGGGCTTCTGCTTGCGAGGCCGGTCAGGACTTGCGCTTGACGAATTGCATCAGACGCTTGCGCTTTGCCTTCTGACGATCGCTCAACTCGGCCTTCGGCTTGTCCTTGTAGGGGTTCTCGCCTTCGCGGAACAACAGGGCCACGGGTGTGCCCACCAGCTTGAAGCGCTTGCGGAAGAAGTTCTCCAGATAACGCTTGTAGCTGTCAGGCAGGGTCTTCAGTCGCGTCCCATGCACCACGATGGTGGGCGGATTGTGGCCAGCCATGTGCGCATAGCGCAGCTTTGCGGTGTGGCCGCGCACCATCGGCGGCTGAAACGCCTCGAATGCGGCCTCCAGCGCGCGGTTGATCTCGGGTGTGGCGATCGTGCGGGTCGCCGCCTCGTTGGCACGGTGCACGGCGCGGAACAGTTCGCGCAGGCCGGTGCCGTGCTTGGCAGAGATCGTCACGATCTGGGCATAGCTGACGAAAGCCAGTCGGCGCTCGAGGTCGGCCTTGCATTGATCCTTCTGGTACTGGGAGAGACCGTCCCACTTGTTGACGGCAATCACCAGCGCGCGCTGAGCCTGCAGAACATGACCCAGCACGCTCGCGTCCTGCTCGGTCACGCCTTCGCTCGCGTCGAGCATGAACACCACGACCTCGCTGTGCTCTATCGCCTGCAACGCCTTGAGAACGCTGAACTTCTCGATCGCTTCTTCGACACGCGCCTTGCGGCGGATGCCGGCAGTATCGACGAGCCGGTACTTGCGACCCTCCCGTTCGAGATCCACCGCGATCGAATCACGGGTGGTGCCGGCGACCTCGGAGGCGAGAACGCGCTCCTCGCCACAAATGCGGTTGACGAGCGTGGACTTGCCAACGTTGGGCCGGCCTACGATCGCCAGCTTCAAACGCTGCGTTGGATCCTCAAGGGCGGGATCGGCATCGCCCTCTTCTGCCGCCGGCAGGCGCGCGTAGAGGCTATCGATCAGGGCCAGCACGCCGCGACCATGCGAAGCGGCAAGTGGCAGCAGCGTGTCGATGCCGAACCTAGAGAACTCCGCAAGCGCACTGCTTTCATCAAGACCGTCAGTCTTGTTGACGGCCAGAATCACAGGCTTCGACTGGCGCCTGAGTCGGCGCAGGATTTCGCTGTCGTCCGGCGTGATGCCGGCTCGCGCATCGACGATGAACAGCAGCACGTTCGCTTCGTCGACGGCGGCCCAGCTCTGCACCTCGGCACGTTCGCCGAGGCTGCCTTCCTCGGACCCGATACCGCCGGTATCCACAACCATGAAGGGTCGATCGCCGAGACGGCAGACGCCGTACTGACGATCACGCGTAAGGCCGGGCTGATCGGCCACCAGCGCATCGCGGGAGCGGGTCAGTACATTGAAGAGGGTCGATTTGCCCACGTTGGGGCGGCCGACCAGGGCGACGAGAGGCAGCACGGTGGATCCTCAAAATCTCGCGCATCGCGCGCGCATCATGCGGCGGCACAGCGCCGAAGGGCAAACACAGCGCCCGTGGGGTTCACAGAAACGCAGAACGCGCCGTGTCGCCACGGCGCGTCAAGCCAGCCCAGGCCGGGGCGGATCAGCGGATCCGGTAAGCGGCGATCTCGCCGTCCGTACTGGTGACAACCAGAAGATCGTTGACCACGACGGGGCTACCCTTGATGGACTTCTTGCCCATCCGCTCGCGCGCCACGAAACGTCCGTCCTCGGTGCTCATCCAGTGCACGTAGCCCTCGACATCACCGACCGCCACATAGCCGCCATGAACCGCCGGCGTACTCAACCAGCGGTACCCCAGAGCGTCCTGCTTCCAGGTCGCCGAGCCCGTGCGCTGATCCAGTGACCAGACGTTTCCGCGATCATCGCTGGCGAGCACGGCATCTCCCGCAAGAACCAGCCCGGTGACCACCGACATCTCGCGGTTCCAGAGGGGGCGAGCGTTCAGAGCTTCGAAGCCGACGACTTGGCCGCGGTAGCTGCCGGCAAACAGGACGCCATCGCGAAATGCAAGCTCTCCGTCAACATCACTCATGCGATCGAGGTCGGTACGGCCTTCGCCTACGGAAACCGGCTGTTCCCAGACCGGAGACCCGTTCTCGAGGCGCAGGGCCACGACACTTCCGTCGTCGTAGCCCAGGAAGACCGCGGTGTCGACGATAAGGGGCGGGCTGTTGCCGCGCAGGGTCAGGCTGGGCTGGGCGCGATCGAAGACCCATCGCCGACTGCCGTCGATAATCGAGTACGCGAAAAGGCGGCCATCGTTGGAGCGAACGACGGCAAGTCCGCGGCCCACGGCCGGCGCCGCAATCACTTCGGAGGTCACGGTGGCGCGCCAGCGTTCGTTGCCGTTGTCGGGGTTTAGCGCCAACACCACGCCGTCCAAGGTCGACATGACCAGGGTGCCCTCGCCAAAACCTGGCGCGCCGGCAAAGCGGAGGCCGTCGAAGCGCTGCTTCCACACCTCCTGACCCGTCATGGCATCCAGCGCCACGACGTCGCCCTTGATCGTGCCGAAGAACAATTTGCCGTCGCCGGCAACAGGACGCTGACGCAGCCCCATCCGACCTTCGCCCTTGCCCGCCGAGCGCTTCCAGACGCGTTCGATGTCGACAGTCGCGTCGAACTTGGTCAGTTCAGCAGGCGGCTGAACGTTCTCACGCTTGCTTACCCTGGAGCCGCTGCACGCCGTCAGGGCGAGCGCGAACACAGCCAGACCAAGGACCTGCAAGGCCGCCCGCATGCTCAAGACTCCTGCGGCGCGTCAGCGCCGAGATCAGCGAGCTTCAGTTCCACCAGGCCGCGGATCGGAGCGCCCTGTTCGAGGTGGGTCAAGGCGTCCTGATACGCGCTGATCGCTTCCTCGGTAAGCCCCTGCGCACTCAGGACATCGCCACGGATCTCGGCTGCCAGACCGGGAAAACTCGCCGATGCGGATCCGGCCAGCGCCAAGGCGCTGTCGAGCTGACCTTGAGCCTGGCGAATGCGCGCAAGCCGAAGTTCGGCCAGGTGAGCCAGCAGGGGATCCTTGGCGGCGGCGCGCGTGGCCTCAAGCGAGGCTGCTGCCGCGTCCAGATCACCCGCCTGCAGCTTCGTCTGCGCGACCTGCAGGCTGGCCATTGCGACGTAGGACGAGTCCTTGAAACGCTCGCTGATGCCGGTCGCCACCTCGCCGATGGTTTCGGGCTGATTGTCCGTCACAGCCTTGCGCAGCGATTCGAACTGATTGGCCGCATCGTAACTCGCCTGCAGCTGCGAACCTTGGTGCCATTGCCAACCAAAGAATGCGAGCAAGCCGACGGCGATACCGCCGAGCAGCGCATTGCCGTTGTCCTTGAGCCAGCTGCGGACGCGTTCGCCGCGCTCGTGTTCATCCATCAGTTCGATCGACATTGCAGATTCCGTACAAAGTGAACAGTCGCCCGATCAGGGCGAACACGCATCGGGGGTGAGCTCAGCCAGCGGGACTGGAAGGCGCCAGGACGCCGTCGGGCCCGAGTCTAAAGCGGGCGACGTTGGCGCGCTGGAAGCTCGAAACGTCGATTGGTTCGCCATTCAGGCGAAGCTCGACGCCTCCCGCATTGCCCAGGGAAACGCGAAGGCCCGACTCCAGCGGAAAATCGCGGATGGCTCCCGCTCGCAGCAGCGAGGACTCCAGCACACGTCCATCGGCGCTGCTGACTTCCACCCAGCTGTCCGCCGAAAGGCTCAAGCGGAGACCGGCGGGTGAGTCGGACTCGCGCGCCGCCTGCTGATCGAGCGGTTCCATGCTAACGGGAGGGAGCAGGCCAGCTTCAAGATCCGCCGAGGATGACTGGGGCGGAAACATCGGCGCCAACGACGCCATCACAGGAACATCCGGAACGCTCGCAGGCGCCGCCTTGACACTTTCCGCTGGAGGCGCGGTGTCCACCGCAGGGACGTCTAGGGAGGTGAGCGTTGCGCGCTGCGACGGCAGCTGGTTGGAGGTCGCCATCCAGATGAACGGCACGACGATAGCCGCGGTGAGCAGGACGTGTCCTATGCGGCTCGTGTAGCGCCCGAGGATCGAACCGTAGCGCGGCTTCACGTGAGTAACCAGATTGGGCGCAGTCGTACGCGCCGCCGGCTCGGCGTCCAGTACAACCAGCGGCATTCCCACCGCTTTGGCATACGCGCTCAGGTAGCCGCGCGCGAACACGCCCGGCCCGAGTGAGTCGAGACGATCCGCCTCGATCGCCTCGATGATCTGGACGCGCAGCTTGAGGCGCGCGGCAAGCTGGGAAACATCAAGACCCAGTGACTCGCGCTTCTGCTTCAATCGCGCACCCAAACTACCGCGGTTCAAGGCGCCCGGATCTACTGCTGCGCTCTCGGGCGCGCCGGCGCCCTCTTGCGTGTATCCGCTCATTGGATCGCTGGCTCCCCCTGGAGCGTCGGTGCGGCTTCATGGTCGGGAAATTCCGAGCGCAGGCGTGCGCGGTAGCGATCCGTCGCTTCCGCATTGCCCAGCCCGGTTTCGATGGCAATCCCCAGCTCCAAGGCATCCGGCCTTGCAGCGGAGACTGCTTCGTGTCGCTGCAGGAAAGCGCGCGCGCGCAGCAGCTCTCCCTTGCTGTGTTGCAGACGCGCAAGATCCAGCAGCACCTCGGGACTGGCTGGTTCGATCTCGAGCGCGCCGCGCAGATACCGCTCGGCAGCGACCAGGTCGCCGGACTTCATCGCGCAGACCCCGCCGTTGGTATAGGCCACCACGGGCGTCTGATAGAAGGGATCGTCGATCGCCTTGGCGAAGCGCGCATCGGCATCAGCGAAGCGGCCTGAGCGACACAGGAACTGCCCATAATTGTTGTTGACTGAGCCATCATCCGGCTTCAACTCAACAGCGCGGAGGTAGTGCGTCTCGGCGCGTTCCGGGCGACGAATCTCTTCGTACAGAACAGCGATTACGGTGTGCGCATCCGTCGATCGTGGATCCAGCTCCAGCGCCTTGGTCAGACGTTCGAGTGCAATCTGCAGCTGGCCCCGCTGCATGTAGGCCCGCCCCATCTGCACCTGGTTGGCGGCGGCTATGGCATTGGGAGAATCCGCATCGCGACGGGCGCCGCCCGTGGACTCGCAGCCCACCAATGCGAGGGTGAGACCGATCAGGAGCACTCGTAGCTCAGGCCGCAGCATCGTTCACCTTTGCCGCGTCGAGTGAGCGCTTGAAGTCGGCTTGCCGCCGGGTCCGATCGAGAACCTGCCCCTTGAGCTGGCCGCAGGCAGCGTCGATGTCATCACCTCGGGTGCGCCGGACCATGGTGAGGATCTGGCCATCGAGGAGAATCTTCTGGAAGGCCCGAATGTCATCTTCGGTGCTGCGTTCGAAGCGCGTGCCGGGGAACGGATTGAACGGAATCAGATTGACCTTGGCAGCGTCGCCGTACTGGACAGCATTCGCGAATCGCCGCATCAGCCGTACCAGCTCGCGCGCGTGCTCCGGCCGGTCGTTGACACCCCGCATGAGGGTGTACTCGAAAGTGATGGACTCACGCTTCTTGCGCAGCGCATAGCGCACACAGGCGTCCATCAGCTCGGCGATCGGATACTTCTTGTTGAGCGGGACCAATTCGGTCCGAAGCTCATCGATCGGCGCATGCAGCGATACCGCAAGCGACACGTCAGACTCTTCGGCGAGACGGTCCATCATCGGCACGAGGCCGGCCGTCGACAGGGTGACGCGCTTGTTCGCCAGCCCGAAGCCGTTGTCGTCGCGCATGATCGACATGGCACGCACGACGTTGTCGAAGTTCAGCAGCGGCTCGCCCATGCCCATCATCACCACGTTGGTGAGCTTGCGGTGCTGGTGCGCCTTGTTTCCGAGATGCCTGGACGCAGTCCAAACCTGACCGATGATTTCGGCGGTGGAAAGATTGCGGTTGAAGCCCTGGGTCGCAGTGCTGCAGAACCGGCAGTTGAGGCCACAGCCCACCTGGCTGGACACGCACAACGTGCCGCGCCCCTTGTCAGGGATGAAGACAGCCTCGATCGAATTCGAGGTATCCATCCCAAGCAGCCACTTGTGGGTGCCGTCGGCGGACGCCTTGTCGAGCACAACGCCCGGCGGGCGAATCACACAGTGCTCATCCAGCTTGGCGCGCAGCACCTTGCCGACATCGGTCATTTCGGCGATGTCGGTGACGTGCTGGTGGTACATCCACTTCATGATCTGATGTGCGCGGAAGCGCTTCTCGCCGAGGACATCGACGAAGAAGCGCTCCAGACCCGCGCGATCCAGATCGAACAGATTCATGCGCTCCCGCGCAGCCACGGGCGCCGCGACGGCAGGCGTCGTGGTTTCGAGGCGGACGGGGATTTCGCTCATGATCTGGTTCTTCTATATCCGGCCGCTCAGCGCGGGCACAGCTCAGTGGCGGCAAAGAAGTACGCGGTCTCGATCGCCGCATTCTCAAGGCTGTCCGAACCGTGCACGGCGTTGGCATCAATGCTTTCGGCGAAATCCGCGCGGATCGTTCCGGACGCGGCATCCTTGGGATTCGTGGCCCCCATCAGGTCGCGATTCTTCAGAACGGCGTTCTCGCCCTCGAGGACCTGGATCATCACCGGGCCCGAGATCATGAACTCGACGAGCGCGTTGAAGAACGGACGCTCACGGTGCACCGCATAAAAGCCTTCCGCTTCCTTGCGCGACAGATGCTTCATCTTGGCGGCAACGACCTTCAGGCCCGCCTTCTCGAAGCGGCTGTAGATCTCACCGATGACGTTCTTGGCGACCGCATCGGGCTTGATGATGGAAATGGTGCGCTCGAGCGCCATGCTGCAACTCCGGTTGAAGGGTGGAATGTGGTGAAAACGAGACGCGCCGCGAACGCCTGAGCACGAAGAGATTTCCGGCTGAAAACGAGGGCTTACGGCGGAATGGTCAAGTAGTGTAGCCGAAGCTCGCGACAAGCGCACATGCGTGCACTGCCGTTCTTGATTGCCGAGCGTTGTATGACCGACCCCGTGGAACGCCGCTTCTGCGGCAGTGCGCATTGACCGGACGAGCCGATTCGGCCTAGTCTCTCAAACGTTTGTTTGAATCATGCAGCGAGGCCGCCGCTTGAATCTGAGCCAGTTCTCAACGAAGGAACGCCTGCTGAGCACGGCCGAACAACTGTTCGCCGAGCACGGCTTCGCCGCCACCTCGCTGCGCCAGCTCACGGCCTGTGCCGATGTCAACATCGCTGCGGTGAACTATCACTTCGGCAGCAAGGAAAACCTCATCACCGAGGTCTTCCGTCGCCGCTTCGACGAACTCAGCGAGCGTCGTCTGAAGCTCCTGCACGAAGCAATCAGTCTGGATCCGCACGATCTGCAGGGCATTCTCGCCGCCTTCATCGTGCCGGCCATGCAGATCGGCATGGAGGGCGAAGGCGCCGCCTTCGTGCGCGTTGTCGCACGCGCCTACGCGGAAAAGAACGAGCGCCTGCGCCAGTTTCTCTCCGACCACTACGGCCATGTGCTGCGCGAGTTCGCGCGCGCCATCCAGCACTGTCTGCCCGCCCTGCCGAAGCAGGACCTGTACTGGCGCCTCGACTACATCGCCGGTGCCCTGACCTATGCCATGGCCGACTTCGGCCTGATCCGTCGCCAGCCCGGCGTCAGCGAGCACGAGCACTGCGCGCTGGCGGCCGACAACCTGCTGCGTTTCGCCGTCGCCGGATTGCGGGCTCCGCCCGCGCTCGGCTGATTCCCTCACCACCCCCGCCCCACGAGGTTCTTCCATGTCGCAACCCCTCCGCATCCGCAAGGTGGCCGTTCTCGGCGCCGGCGTCATGGGCGCGCAGATCGCCGCCCACCTCGTCAACGCCCAGGTCGAAACCCTGCTGTTCGACCTGCCCTCGAAGGAGGGTGACCCAAGCGCCATCGCCAACAAGGCCATCGCCAACCTCGGCAAGCTCTCCCCTGCTCCGCTGGCGCTGCCACAGCTGGCCGGCGCACTGATCGCCGCCAACTACGACCAGCACCTGCCGCTGCTGGCCGACTGCGATCTGATCATCGAGGCAATCGCCGAACGCATCGACTGGAAGAAGGACCTCTACGCCAAGGTCGCCCCGCACGTGGCGGCGCACGCGATCTTCGCCACCAACACCTCGGGCCTGTCGGTGAATGCGCTGTCCGAAGTGCTGCCCGAGCAACTGCGCCACCGCTTCTGCGGCGTGCACTTCTTCAATCCGCCGCGCTACATGCATCTGGCGGAGCTGATTCCGAGCGCGCACACAGATCAGTCCGTGCTGGATGGCCTGGAAGGTTTCCTCACCACCACGCTCGGCAAGGGCGTGGTGTTCGCGAAGGACACTCCGAACTTCATCGCCAACCGCGTCGGAACCATGGCGATGATCTCCACCTTCCATCACACCGCGCGACTGGGCCTCGGTCTGGATGTGGTCGACGCGCTGACCGGCCCCGGCATCGGTCGTCCGAAGAGCGGCACCTACCGCCTGGCCGACGTCGTCGGCCTCGATACTCTGGGCCACGTGGTCCGCACCTTGACCGAGAGCCTCAAGGACGACCCCTGGCACGCGCACTACGTGGTGCCGGCACCGTTGGCCAAGCTGGTCGAAGCGGGCGCGCTGGGCCAGAAGTCGGGCGCCGGCTTCTACCGCAAGCAGGGCAAGGACATCCTGGTGCTGGACATCGCCAAAGGCGACTACCGCCCCAGCGGCGAGAAGCCGTCCGATGCCGTGCAAGCCATCCTCGCCATCAAGAACCCCGGCGAGAAGCTGGCAGCGCTGCGCGCCAGCGATGAGCCGCAGGCGCAGTTCGTGTGGTCGATCCTGTGCGATCTGTTCCACTACAGCGCTTACCACCTGGCCGAGATCTCCAACAGTGCACGCGAGATCGATTTCGCGATGCGCTGGGGCTACGGCTGGAAGCAGGGTCCGTTCGAAACCTGGCAGGCCGCCGGCTGGAAGCAGGTCGCCGAGTGGATCCGCGAGGACATCGCCGCCGGCAAGACCATGAGCAGCGCGCCGCTGCCGGCCTGGGTCTTCGACGGCCGCGACGGCGTGCACGGCAACGAGGGTTCGTACTCGGCCTCCGCCAACAGCATCAGCCCGCGCTCCAAGCATCCGGTCTACGCGCGCCAGGCCTTCCCGGACCCGCTTCTGGGCGAGACTGCCAAGCCGGGCACCACGATCTTCGAGAACGGCGCCGTGCGCATGTGGGACGGCGGCGACGACGTCGCCGTGCTCAGCTTCCTGACCAAGGGCAACACGGTCAGCGACGCCGTGCTGGCCGGCGTGCAGGAGGCCATCGCCCGCGCCGAGCGCGAGCACAAGGGTCTGGTGATCTGGCAGTACAGCGAGCCCTTCTCCTACGGCGCTGATCTCAAGGGCATGGCAGGATTCGTTCAGGCCGGCAACATCAATGCGCTGGAGTCGATGATCGCCAACTTCCAGGCGACCAGCATGCGCATCAAATGCGCGCTGGTGCCGGTGGTGGCTGCCGTCCGCGGCATGGCGCTGGGCGGCGGCTGCGAGTTCCAGATGCATTCCGCCCGCACCGTGGCGGCGCTTGAGAGCTACATCGGTCTCGTCGAAGCCGGCGTCGGCCTGCTGCCCGCCGGCGGCGGCCTGAAGGAGCTGGCGGTGCGCGCCGGCCAGGCCAGTGGCGATGTCTTCGACAATCTGAAGAAGGCCTTCGAGATCACCGCCATGGGCAAGACCTCGACCTCGGCGCTGGAAGCCAAGGCCATGGGCCTGCTGCGCCAGGACGACATCGTCGTGTTCAACGCCTTCGAGCTGCTGCACGTCGCCAAGGCCCAGGTCACCGCCCTGTCCGAGAGCGGCTATCGCCCTGCCCTGCCCGCCAAGGTGCCGGTGGCCGGCGATATCGGCATCGCCACCTTCAAGGCGAACCTCGTGAACATGCTGTCCGGCCGCTTCATCAGCGAGCACGACCTCGAAGTCTCCACCCGCATCGCCACTGTGCTGTGCGGCGGCGAAGTCGACCGCGGCAGCGTGGTTGACGAGAGCTGGCTGCTGAAGCTGGAGCGCGAGCACTTCTTCGCGCTGGCCCAGATGGAAAAGACCCAGGCCCGCATCGGCCACACCCTCACCACCGGAAAGCCATTGAGGAATTGATTGGAGCCGGGATTGGGGATTCGAGATTGGGGATTCGCAAGAGCAACCGCCGGCAAGCCTCAGGCTTACGGCAACCGGGCTCACAGCATCCCCGCTCTGCGCATCCCCGATCCCGATGACCGCGGGATAGAGCAGCGCGCGAACCGACCCGCAGCCCGAGACCCTCTCCCCTCGTGAGAGAGGGGTTGGGGAGAGGGGGAACAGCTCGCCTCAGTCCCCAAGCCTCCGTCTCTGAATCCCCATTCCCGAATCCCCAATCCCCGCTTTCCACCGCGCCCCATCACGCAAAGGATCAAGACCATGTCCCACCGCCAGATCCAGGACGCCTACATCGTCGCCGCCACCCGCACGCCGGTCGGCAAGGCCCCGAAGGGCGTCTTCCGCAACACCCGTCCCGATGACCTGCTCGCCCACGCGCTTCGCCACCTTGTTGCCCAGACCCCCTCGATCGATCTGAACCAGATCGACGACGTGGTCGTCGGCTGCGCGATGCCCGAGGCCGAGCAGGGCATGAACGTCGGCCGTATTGCCACCCTGCTGGCCGGATTCCCGGTCGGCGTCTCCGCCCAGACCATCAACCGCTTCTGCTCCTCCGGCCTGCAGGCCGTGGCCCTGGCGGCCGACCGCATCCGGCTCGGAGAGGCCGATCTGATGATCGGTGCCGGCACCGAGACCATGAGCATGGTCCCGATGATGGGCCACAAGGTCGCCATGAACCCGGCGATCTTCCAGGACGAGAACATCGCCATCGCTTACGGCATGGGCATTACCGCCGAGAACGTCGCCAGCCAGTGGCAGGTCAGCCGCGACGAGCAGGACGCCTTCGCCTATGCCTCGCACCAGAAGGCGATGGCCGCGATCGCCAGCGGCGAGTTCAAGTCCGAGATCAGCCCCTACGAAGTGATCGCGCGTCTGCCCGACCTCGCCGGCAACACGGTGCGCATCAAGAAACTTCTGGTCGAGAACGATGAAGGTCCGCGTGCCGATACCACGGTCGAAGTGCTCGGCAAGCTGCGCCCGGTGTTCCGCGCCGGCGGCTCGGTCACCGCCGGCAACAGTTCGCAGATGTCGGACGGCGCCGGTGCCGTGATGCTCGCGTCCGAGAAGGCCATCAAGCAGTACGGCCTGACCCCGCTGGCCCGCTTCGTCGGCTTCGCCGTCGCCGGCGTCAAGCCCGACGTGATGGGCATCGGGCCCAAGGAAGCCATTCCGAAGGTCCTGCGCCAGGCCGGCCTCACCGCCGATCAGATGGACTGGATCGAGCTCAACGAGGCCTTCGCGGCGCAGGCCCTGGCGGTCATCAAGGACCTCGGCCTGAACCCCGACAAGATCAACCCGCTGGGCGGCGCCATCGCGCTCGGCCATCCGCTGGGCGCCACTGGCGCCATCCGTACAGCCACCCTGGTGCACGGCCTGAAGCGCCGCCAGCAGAAGTACGGCATGGTCACGATGTGCATCGGCACGGGCATGGGTGCGGCCGGCATCTTCGAAGCGGTCTGAGCCGGGAGCGACGGTCGCGGACCTCTGAGGTCCGTCTGACGATTCCCTACACATATCGATTCAGCCGATGGGTCAATCGGGCGTGCAGCGCGAGCTGCGCGCCCGCCTTCGAGCCAAAGACGGTCGCGGGCTCTGATCTCAGCCCCGGTTGCCGGATACCGCGAGCAGAAGCGCCTTCGGGGGCGTCAGCCCGGAACAGGAGGAACACTCCGCCGCAACCGACCGTGGTTTCGGCATGCGCCGCCTGAGCGCGCTTTGGGGGCGGGAGACGTCCGAGCGTTGCGGCGCGCGGGTGTCTTCGCAGGGCTGGCGTGCATGACGCAGCTCGCTCGCTGCTCTGGCAGCAGGCGAACACTGGAGGTGAACGATGACTCTGGGCCAGCTCGTCCGTGCCATGCGCGCTATCGCTGGCGTTCTGTTGCTTCTGGTGGCTGCCTACGCGGGCTGGTTGACGACCCTTTTGTTCGACACCGGTCACTTTCGAACCGAGGGCTCCCCCGCAGGAGCCGCGATCTTCGTGGTCCTCCTGATGGCGCCATTGGTCGCATTGGTCGCCCTGGTCTTCGCGATCCTGCTGCTGCGGCCCAGCAAGGCCCAAGTAGCTGCGCGCATGCAAGCGGGCTCTATTCCCAAGTCGCCCGAGAAGGCTTCGCGGCGAGGCGAGCGTTGGCATCGTCATGCGAACGGCGCTCGGCTTGGAGCGCTGTTCAATGATGGCCGCGCCGTGCTGCTCTGGATTGCCGCCGATGCGAGTTCAGCGCAGCGCACTGAGGGAGGCGTCCGCAACCCGCGCGCGCTCACTCACCCCTTCGTCTGCCGAAACGGCATGCTGGTGCAGCTACCGTTCTTGTGGACGGTGCCGGACACGCTCGCCGAGCGCGGAATCGCCCGGTTCGAAGCCAGCGGTGACTGCTCCGAAGCGCTGGGATGGCGCCCGCTTGCGGTACCGGAGTCGGCGGATTCGCAGGCCTGGCCCAGCGCGCTCGCCGACGGCCTCGGCTGAGGGCCTCTAGAGATCCGGCGGAGACACACCGAGGCCGGCATCCGACTAGCACAAGAAGACACGACCGCAGCGTCCGGGCGCGCCTTGCTCACGGTGAGCAGCCCGCCGCGGTAACCTTGCGTCCGCACTGACGCTCAGGTCGGGTAGACATGCCGCGCTCGCCTTGCCAGCGCGCAAATGCACCTCCGGCGTCGCCGCGGTCAAGGAGTCTCAGCGTCCTCTTCGGGCCACTCCCGGAACACCACGCAGACCGTGGTCTTGTCGAGCATCGCGAACTCGCGGGCGCCCCAGGGGCGAAGCTGCACGTTCGGCAGATTGGGGTGCAGCCGCTCGGGTGCACGCGCTGACAGTTCCGCATGGATAGCGTCGATGGCGTCAGTCTCGATGGCGAGCTCGGGCCGGTCCAGCGCCGCCAGCTCGACGCTCTCCATGAGATACGCCTTGGCGCCGTCGCGCTCGACCACGGCGAGCGTCGCATCGCGCCAGGCCAGCTCGAAGCCCAGCACATCGACAAAAAACGCCAGCCCGTCGTCGAGACGGCTGTAGAAGATCTTCGGGATCAGGTTCTTGAACATGCTGTGCCTTCCATGAAGGTGCGGGGCTAGTCGACGAAACCCTGCTGCTGGTAGCTCTCGAAGCCCGCTGCCGTCAACGCAGCCAGCTCTTCGAAGAGCGCCGGCTCCACCGACTTGAAGTTGAAGCAGGACTTGCCCTGCATGCGCGCTTTCAGCGGCGGAGACAGCCGATCGAGCAGTCCGGGTTGGACATACACGGGCATCAGGTGGTAGCTGACGAAGGCCTTCTTCACCTGCACCGCGCCGAAGAACAGCGGCTGCTTGTTCTTCTGCATGTGCAGGGTGTTGATGTAGAGCTGTGTCGCGTCGTCCTGCTTGATCGACAGGCGTTCACCAAAAGGCAGCATCAGCGCGCGCAGCTGCGAAAACACGGGGCTCAGATCCGGCACGGCAACCTCCGATGCGTTGGGCCCGGTTTTGCCGAGCACGGGGCTTCACCACCAAGACATGGCCTGACCTTGCCACGTCCGTTGCAGTATCCACGATCAACCCGTCCTGCCGCGATCCGCCTACCGCTAGCGAGGCCAGACTCCGCTGTCGCGCGACGGCATCAGCGCTTGCTTCGCTGTGGCGGCGCTCCGGGCGGGTCAGGCATCCAGGCGGGACGCCGGGCCAGCGGCCCCCGTTCCTCGGTGTCGATGCCCATCAGACGCGCGATCCGAGCGAGCACCCAGAACAGTGGCGAGGTTTCAGTGATCCACAGGTGTTTGAGGAAGTCGCCGAGCATCCCGGTGAGGGACGTGTCAGTAGCGCTTGCCTGATCGCGTGCGGCCTGCCGCGCATGCAGCCGACGGTTTCGGCGCTCCTCGCGCGCGCGTGCAGCGGCCTGCTTTTCGGATTTGCGTTGAGTGCGCTCAGAGCGACGACGGTCAGCGCGATGCATGGGGCACTCCAGTTGCGAAAGGAGCAAGCCAGCGCTCCGAGACACCCAGCGACGGCTGCGACCACGCCACCGTGACTATCGAGCAGCGAGCCGCCACATCAGGCATGGATGTCAGCCTTACAGCCTGCCGCGCCGGACTGTGCAAACCCGGCGTGTTCGCCGCAACGAGCGTCGCTACCCGTCGATCCACGGCGTGGGTAAAGCACTCCGCCTGCGCTCTGAACGAGGCCGGCGCAGCGCTCGCGGCCTCGCCAGCGCCCCGGAAGATGAGCCTGGCCTTGCACTGCACGCGTCTGACCCACAGAAGCCGGCCCTCAAAGATAGGAGTTGCATTCGCCCAGGGGCGATCTGGGCACCTAAGGCAAGAGCCGACCTTGCGCGTTCAGGCAGGATAGGCGAAGCGAATCCTGCAGGCCGTGTTGCATGCGATCCCACTCCGGACGGTGGTCAAGCCACCGCAGACACCCGCCTCGAGACTCACTCCGCGGCACGCGCGCAAAGCATGATCGAGCCCATGGCCTCATAGTCCGCGTGCCGCTCCATGCCAAGCGAGCGCCGGCGTTCGTCCAAACCTTCGGGTTCGACGCTTGGCAGCGCTGTCCACCGCGCGCCTTCGCATCCGCCCTGGGTGCCGTAGAGCTGCAAACGACCCTTGCCGACTTCGATCCGGTCGGTGAGGTAGCCGACGTAGCGCAGATCCGCTTCTCCAACTGACGCCAGCGCCGCAATCCGGGCGAGCGCGTCGCGCTGAAACACCCGGTCGGTGTCCGCATGCTGCGCCACCAGCCATGCAGCAGTCGCGGCTTCAGGGCCAACCGCCGAGAGTCGCGGCCAGCCCCGCTCGGCAATGATCTGCTTGAGCTCGGCCACCATGCCTTCAAGCACCTCGGGCCGCGCGCCCTCCTCGCGCGCGATTTCGGCCTGATCCCGCTCGCCCAGATGGAGCAATTGCTGTTTCAGGGCGTCGTCAGCCAGCACCAGACCGGGTGCACCAACTAGCATCGCCGCCCACAGAAGGAAGAGTGCAGTACCACGTTGAACCATGCTCGGTCCTCACAAAAACGGCTCCATCAGAGCCAGGACACTGAACCCGCGCGGCGCACGGGCGAAACCTCTCGAAAAGCATACTTCTCGCCCCCAAGGGTGTCGTCGCCCCCGCGAACACGTGGGCCCGAAACCCCGCGAAGGCGGGCTGCAAAGACGTGTGGCAACTCGATCGCTTGGCGCTGTGAACGGGATCCCTGCCCCCGCCTTCGCGAGCGCAGGCTCAGCGCGGGGATGACGAATCAAGATTTACCAAGACTCCCGGCGCCAAGGCGCGGCGTCGAGAGGGTTCGCGAACATCGAAGGCGCGTAGTCGATGCGTGGGCCACTGCCCGTACTGCGACGCCGACGCAGCTCCTTCAGGGCCGGGGCCAGCAGTTCGTCCTGAAGCTGCTTCATGCGCGCAGTCCAATCGAACCTCGCCCTCAGCTACGCCCGGCCTATCCGAAGATCGAAGAAAAAAACTCGGCGATCGCCTCCAGCAGAGTGCCGATGCCCTCCGCAAACAGCTCGACCACCGCTTCCAGCGTTTCCAGCAGAGAACCCCCGGCGATCGCTGCGGGCACGAACAGTCCGGTCAGCGATGCCGCGAACATCAGGCCCGAAATCAGCCCGAAGCCCGCCACCGCGAAGACGATCAGCACGCCGATCACGCCCAGCGCGCACACCCCGCCCAGAACACGGGCCGGCAGCGAAAAACGTTTGTCCTGCTTCATGGAGAACGCTCTCGAATGAACGAAAAGGAAAAAGTAAGCGCACAGCGCGCCGTCTGAAGAAGATCCCAGGGACGCCCGCCGGGTCAAGCCCGCCTGACGGCGCCCGATCACCCGTTGAGAGAGCGCATCGGAGACATCAAGCGGCCTGGCCTACCGCACGCACCATGGCCCGCGCGATCACCCGATGGGCCGGGCGCACCGGCAGCATGTAGGCGCGCCCCAGCCAGTTGTGCACATTGACTACCGTGGTGACCGTGACCTCCGCCGTCTGCCTGTCATCCGACATCCGGCGATGCACCGAGACCACGACATCCAAATGCCTGTCGCTGTCGCCCAGGAGCACTTCGTTCTCCGAAAGCGACATCAGGGTGAAGATCCCTACGCGGTCGCCCGGTTGGTAGACGCCTCCTTCGGCGGGTTCGCGCAGCTCCGACAGCGCCCCGAGATTCCGGATGCCGAACACGGCAACGATCCGGTTGCGGGCGCGCATGGCGGCGTCGATCCACCATGGCGTGCGGCGCGCGACCCGAACGAACTGGGCAAGCGCGTCGAGCGCAGGCTCGGCCGCATCGATCGACCAGGCGTCGTGGAAATAGCTGCCCGGTACCTTCGCCTCGATCCAACTGCCTGCGGGGGCCTTGCACTCGGTGGGCTGCTTCATGATGCGATTCGCTGTGGAGTTGAACGGACGCTGCCGCGGGGAAGTGAAGCGGCTTCGAGCTGCATCGCTCTGGCGCTGATGCGCGACACACACACAGAGCCTACCTTCCCATGCACTGGCCCTCGTCCATCCGCAGCGACCGGAGAAGTCGAAGCGGCGCTGGAATCCCAGCGCTCGAGGCGACGGATGCACGGCTGCAGAAGTCCACCCGGGAGCGGAGAAGCAGTGAGACAGAACGGCAGGTGCTGCCTCGACCCAGGGGTACGGCGCGTCAAATCTGGCGCAGTCAGAAGGCTGCACGGTGTCGCTCGAGTCGGTCGCCGTACTCCTGCCAGAATGCCCGCCACCCCATCCGACTCGCTGCATCTTCGACCGGATTACGAGGGGGCTCGCGCTCGTAGAACGCCAACACGGATTCGGCAAAGGCAAACACGGTATTGCGCCAATCCTGCTCGGACACGAAGAACTCAAGCCCCCTGCGTCCCAGAGAGACTCCGGCGGCACTGTGGACCACCTGAAGCTCCACGCCGGTGGGGCAGCCGAGTACCAGCACGGGGAAGCGTCCACTTGCGAGCACGACATCGAAGCCACAGCACGGGAACAGTTGCCCGCCCTCGCAGACCGGACTCGCCGGCGTGTGATCGTGTTCCAGCGTGCGCAGCAGGTTCAGGGCAGCAGCGCACACGGTGATCTCTCCGTCCTTCGGCGTGACCAGATCGTGCCCGTCTACCGAAAGCAAGACACTCCCGTGAAGGCACTGATCATCCCGAGGTTCGGGGCCATCAAGCCAATGCGGTTCAAGCAAAGACAGGGTCAGCATCGTGATTCAACACCAGAAGCAAGCAGCGCCATCGGTAAGCGGCGCTTTGGATGAATCGATCGGCAGCGCCGTGAACCCTTCAGCCAGCCGGAATCGTGCGTGCTTACCACTCGCAAGGTGATCAGAGCACGAGTGCGCAAGGAATAGCCTGGCTTGCGCCCGCGGGGCAGGAGTGGTGCAAAGAACACAGGAAGACGCCTCACTGGCAGAAAAAACAGATTTGCAAGAAGCGCCTCGGCAGTGATCTTGAGGGAAGCAATGGCTGAGCGCAGGGGGTCAAGCTCGGCAGCGCTCTTCGGATAGGGTTCCGTTGCCAGGAGATCAGTTTCACCGGTCTTTTCGACTACGGCATGAAGCGCTCCAGCGAACCGGCGCGACAGGCAATTCAACCCGCTGGCCCCGAGATGCACGACGGCGTGAGCCACGCCCGCAAGTGTCGCCATCCTTCAGGTGGCAGCCGAGCGCATGAAGTGAACCGAGCCGCGAAGCAGCCCCGGCTTGAGGGAACGAATGGCCGCCCCGCGCGCCGACAAACGGCTCGGTCGAGCCAGGCTACGAGCCTTGGCCCTAGGACAACGGGATCGCGCGACGTGCACCACGGGCGAACCATGGCCGTTGCCGCGAACACCTTGACCGTTTCGCTGTCTTCCGCCGCGGCGTTACACAGCACTTTTGCGCTCAGCTTCTGCGAGACAGCGGCCGCCGTGGAGGTCACCGTGAGGAACGCGGAAGTGTGAACGGCCCTGCGAGTTCAACCCGCCATGCAGTCAGCGCTTCTCTTCCATGAGCCCCACCAGATTTCCGTCAGGGTCGCGAAGAAAGCTGATCCACAGTTCATGGTCGGGCAGCTTCGCTGCGAGCTGCGGCGGTCGATCCTCGGTGGCACCGCGGGCGACAAGCGACAGGTGGGTTTCGGCTATGTCGGCTACCGCGAAGTAGAGAATAGAGTTGTGGCCAACCGCTCCTGCGCCCTGGGGCGTGGTCAACATCAAGCGAACCCCGCCTGCATTCAGAAACGCCAGGTTTGGACCGGCCTGAAAGAGAAACGGCAGGCCAAGCGTGTCTCGGTAGAATGAGAGTGCGCTGTCAACTTCACGCACAGTAAGGGCGATTTGTCCGATTGCGGAAATCATGGCTCTGGACCTCGGCGCGATTCAGCACCAACGGGTAACTGAGTTAATTGGAAACTGACAACTTCAAGCAGGCCCGCGCGGTGCGTGAGCCTTGCCCAAAGAAGGTCTGCGAAACCGGCGGCGCACTCGCCCTCTCCGGGCAGAAAATCAGGATGCTATGGATAGCGACAGATGAGCTCTCAGCTCACCTGAAGGTGCACATGGAAACCTGATATCGATAGATGATGCGTAAGCGTGCGCCGAAGACACCTACCCTAACGGTGCAAGTTCTGCTGGACCAACGGCCGCTGCAGGCGTCCACCCCTGCAGCGGCAGCAACAGGTCGATGTCGCTATTGCGCGCGGTGGGCAGGCGGTTGAGCACGTCGCTCAGCCAGGCATGGGGACACAGGCCGTTGGCCTTGGCGGTGGCGATCAGGCTGATCAGTGCTGCGGCGCGCTCGCCGGCGCGGGTGGCGCCGATGAACAGCCAGTTCTTGCGGCCCACCGCGATCGGGCGAATGGCGTTTTCGATCGGGTTGTTGTCGATCGGGCGGCCGCCGTCGTCGAGATAGCGCAGCAGCGCGGGCCAGCGGCCCAGGGCGTGCTGCACGGCCTTGTTGAGACTGCTGTTCTTCAGGGTTGAGAGGCTCAGTGCCTGCAGCCACGTATGTAGCTTCGTCAGCACCGGCGTGGCGTGCTCGACGCGATGCGCGCGCAGGGCCTCGCCGCCCAGGCCTTGCTCACGGGCCGTGGCTTCGATGCGGTACAGCGCGCTGATGCGCGCCACGGCCTCCTGCGCCAGCGGGCTGCCGCTGGCTTGGGCCACTTCGACGAACTTGCGGCGCACGTGCACCCAGCAGGCCAGCTCGGTGACGCCCGCGCCGAACAGCGCCTTGTAGCCGACGTAGTCGTCCACCATGAGGGCGCCGCGCCAGCCCTCCAGAAACTGGCGTGCGTGCTTGCCGCTGCGGCTGCTGGCGTAGTCAAACACCACGATCGGTGGCCCGGCCGTACTTCGGTAGGCGAACAGATAGCTTTGGTGCGTTTTTCCGCTGCCTGGATCGAGTGTCGCGACCGTGGTTTCGTCAGCGTGCAGGCAAGCCTGCTGGTGCAGGCGCTCACGCAGACGATCGACCAGCGGCTGCAGAGCCACTCCGACGGCACCCGACCAGTCGGCCAAGGTGCTGCGCGCCAGCTCGACGCCGGCACGCGCGTAGATCGCCTGTTGGCGGTACAGCGGCAGGTGGTCGCAGTACTTGGCGATGACGACCTGGGCCAGCAGCGAGGCGGCGGGTACGCCGCGGTCAATGATTGCCGGCAGCACCGGCACCGCGACCACGGTTTCGCAGGCGCGACAGGCGTACTGCGGGTAGACATGGCGCTCGACGTGGAAACGCGCTGGCGTGTAGGCCAGCTTCTCGCTGACGTGCTCGCCCAGCTTGACCAGGGCAGCCGCGCAGGTCTCACACGTGCAGCGTTCGGGTTCGTGCACCGTGGTTACGCGCGGCAGATGCTCGGGCAAGGCCTCGCGCTTGGGACGTGCACGCAGTCGCTCACTCGGCGGCTGCGTGTCCTGCAGCTGCTGTGCTGCGATGGCGGCGTCTTCGTCCACCGCTTCTCCGAACAGGCTCTTCTGCAACGCACTCAGGGCTTCGGTCTTGGCGCCGAACTGCACCCGCTTCAGGCGCGCGATCTCGGCGGTCAGCGCGTCGATGCGGCGCTGCTTGAAGTCGATCTCGCGGTCACGGGCGCTGAGCCCGGCCTCG
>JBIJCA010000069.1:0-17227 GCA_044344935.1 Aquimonas sp.
GCCTTCCGCGGCAACGGCACCCATGAGATGGATGTCGATATCCCGGTGCTGCCGAACAGCCAGGACATGGACGCGCTCGCCGCGCAGATTGAACCGCTGCTGGACCAGCCCAATCTGTTCGGCTACCTGATTGACGGCCACGGCGTGTACGCCTGGGGCCGCGACCTGGCGGAAGCTCGCCGACACCTGGACGCACTGGAATTCCTGCTCGCCTGCGAGCTGGACCTGAGGAGACTGAACGCATGAGCCGCATCCGCATCTTCAACGAAGCCCAGCCCGAGTCGCCGCTGTTCGAGAGCAGCGAGCACGCCGCCATCGCCGAGCAGCTGCGCGCCATCGGCGTGCGCTTCGAGCGCTGGGAAGCCGCCGCACCGGTCAAGCCCGGCGCCTCGCAGGAGGAAGTGATCAATGCCTACCGCGCCGACATCGATCGGCTGATGGCCGAGGGCGGCTACCAGACCGTCGACGTGGTCAGCCTGAACCCGGATCACCCGGATCGCGCCGCCCTGCGCCAGAAGTTCCTGAACGAGCACACCCACAGCGAAGACGAGGTGCGCTTCTTCGTCGGCGGCTCGGGCCTGTTCACCCTGCATCCGAGCGAGAAGGTCTACGAGGTGCTGTGCGAGGCCGGCGACCTGATCAGCGTGCCGGCCAACACCCGCCACTGGTTCGACATGAGCGAGCAGCCGTACTTCATCGCCATCCGCCTGTTCAACAACCCGGCCGGATGGGTGGCGAACTTCACCGGCACCGACATCGCCCAGCGCTTCCCGCGCTTCGAGCGCGAGGCGGCCTGATCCTCATGCCGATCCGCGCCCTGCTGACCGATATCGAAGGCACCACCAGCTCGATTTCCTTCGTCAAGGACGTGCTGTTTCCGTACGCCCGGCGCGCTCTGCCGGCCTTTCTCAAGGCCCGCGGCAAGGACGCCGAGGTCGCGCGCTGGGTCGATGCGGTGGCGATGGAGACCGGCGCCTCCGGCGGCGCCATCGTCACCGTGCTGCAAGGCTGGATTGACGAGGACCGCAAGCACACGGCGCTGAAGGCGCTGCAGGGCACGATCTGGAAAGCCGGCTACGAGAACGGTGACTTCGCCGCCCACGTCTACGCCGACGCCGCAGACCAACTGCGCGCCTGGCACGCGGCCGGGCTGCCGCTGTATGTCTATTCCTCGGGCTCGGTCGGCGCGCAGAAGCTGTTCTTCGGCCACAGCGAGGCCGGCGACCTGCTGCCGCTGTTCTCCGGCCACTTCGACACCGAGATCGGCGGCAAGCGCGAGGCTGCCAGCTATACCCGCATTGCCGAAGCGCTTGCGCTTCCGCCCAGCGAGATCCTGTTCCTGTCGGATGTCGTGGAAGAACTGGATGCCGCACGCGAGGCCGATATGAAGACGCTGCTGATCGACCGCAGCCATGACTACCCGCAGCCGCGCGAGGGTGAGGCCGCCCACGGCCACCCGCGCCAGCTCGATTTCCGCGGCATCGACCCCGCCCGCTTCGGATGAGTCTGCGCGCCCGTCTGGCGGGCCTGGGCCAGGGCCTGAAGCTGGGCTTGCTGCTGCGACCGCGCTCGCGGCCGCTGCCGCCGTCGGGTCGGCTGATCGTTTGGGGCCTCGGCCTGCACTTGCTGGTTGAACTCATCGCCGGCTGGCGGGCCATCGAGGCGCCGCGCGAACTGTTCTGGGCCCATCTGGTCGCGGTCTGCGGCAGCGTCGCCCTGCTCGGCCTGCTGGCGGGCGCGGCGGCGCGCCTGCTGCGTCGGCCGGGCGGCTGGCAGGCACTGACCGGCTATCTGCTGATCGGACTGCTGCCGCTGCGCATTCTGCTGGCGGCCCTGCCTTTCGAGGCGCCTGAGGGTGTTCAGGCCTTTCTGGACTGGCTCGTGGGTGAGGACTCTGCGGCCGACAGCCAGCGCGATGTCGCCCTGCTCCTGCTGCTGGCCTGGCTGTTCGCGTTCGCGGTGATCTGGCGGCTGCTGCGCTGGCTGGTGCCCGAGCGCCAGCCGCTGCGTCATCTGGGCGCTTCTCTCACCCTCGCGCTGGGCGGGCTGGTGCCGCTGCAGGGCGCGCTGTACACCGGCTTCTGGTATCCCGACACAGCGGCTCTCGCGGCGGAGTGGGAAGCCAACCGGCCGCCGCTGGAATTCGACCCCGAAGCGCTGATGTACGCGCAGGCGCAGCGTCTACAGGAGGCGCTGGCGCCGATTCCGGCAGGTGTGGAAGGCGAGCGCGAGCTGTTCGCGATCGCCTTCGGTGCCGACGGTGCCGAAGACGTGTTCCGCAACGAGGTCGACTACGCTGCTCGACTGTTCGCCGACACCCTCGGCGCCGGCCCGCGGGTGCTGAGCCTGCTCAACAACCCGGCCACGGTCGAGCAGGCGCCGCTGGCCACGCGCACCAATCTTTCGCTGGCACTGAAGCAGATCGGCCGGCGCATGGACGCGGATGAAGATGTGCTGTTGCTGTTCCTGACCACGCACGGTTCGGAAGACCACCGCCTGCACGTAGCACTCGAGCCGCTGCCGCTGAACCCGATCGCGCCTGAAGACCTGCGCGACATGCTCGACGCGGCCGGTATCCGCTGGCGCATCCTGATCGTGTCGGCATGCTACTCGGGCGGGTTCCTGCCCGCCCTGGCAGACGAAAACACGCTGGTGATCACCGCCGCCCGCGCGGACCGGACCTCCTTCGGCTGCGGCGTCGATTCCGATTTCACCTATTTCGGCCGCGCCCTGCTGATCGAGGCGCTGAACGAAACCCGCGACTGGGAGCAGGCCTTCGCACTGGCCAGCGCAAGCGTCGCCGCGCGCGAGGTGGAGGAAGACCTGACGCCCTCGGAGCCGCAGATCGCGATGGGCGACGCTCTGCGCGCGCATCTCGGCGCCACTTCGGCGCAGTGAGCAACGAGGCGCTCTCGGAATGAGCGGCCTGATCGTGTTCGTGCTTCTGGCCCTGGTGATCGGCGGACTGCTGGGCTGGGCCGCGCAGCGCTTCCGCGTCGATGAGGACCCGGTGGTCGAGCGGATCAACGCGCTGCTGCCGCAGACCCAATGCGGCCAGTGCAGCTTCCCGGGCTGTCGCCCCTATGCCGAGGCGATCGCGCGCGGCGAGGCCGACATCAACCAGTGTCCGCCCGGCGGCGAGGCCGGCGTGCGCGCGCTGGCCGAACTGCTGGGCCGCGAGCCGAAGCCGCTCAACACCGACCACGGCATCGAGCAGCCGCAGCGGGTCGCCTTCATCATCGAGGAGCTGTGCATCGGCTGCGTCAAATGCATCCAGGCCTGCCCGGTCGACGCCATCGTCGGTGCGCCCAAGCGCATGCACACGGTGATCGCCGAACTGTGCACCGGCTGCGACCTGTGCCTGCCGCCCTGCCCGGTCGACTGCATCGAGATGCGGCCGGTCGACCCGCCCAAGCCCGCGTGGCGGAGCATCCCGCTGAAGCTTGAGGCCAGCTCAGGCCTGGATGCGCGCTGAGCAAAGCCTCCTTCTTCCGAGCCGACGCCGGGCGGTCTACAGCCTGTCTACACTTCCGCAACTGTGCGGCGACTGACGCTTTGGCATGCTGCGCCGGCAGCCTGTGCTGCGCCCTTTCGAGGCCTTCCGTCGAACCTGCGCAGACGGGTAGACGCAGGGCATTGCTGCCTTCTCTGCTGCTTCTCCTTTCTCTTGCGCCATCGGAGTGCCTTTCATGAAGCCCATGCTCAGCAGCCTTGCCTGCCTCGCCCTGCTCCTGCCCTCGCTCGCCTTGGCCCAGCTGCCGCCCGGTATCAGCGGCGCCTGGTACAACCCTGCGCAAAGCGGGCACGGTCTGTCGATCGAGATTCTCGACGACAAGCGCGCACTCGCTTTCTGGTACGTCTACGACCCGCAGGGCAATCCGCTGCATCTGTATCTCGACGGTCGCATCGAAGGCCGTCGCATCGAGGCCACGGCCTATGCGCCGCGCGGCATGCGCTTCGGCAGCTTTCGCAACGCAGACCTGGAGCTGCCTGTCTGGGGTGAGGTCGCGCTCGATTTCCGCAGCTGCGACAGCGCCCTGCTGCAGTGGGACAGCGACCGGCCCGAGTACGGCAGCGGCAGCAGCGAGATCCGGCGGCTGACGCGGATCAGCGGGCTGGACTGCGAATTTGCCGACGGCGGCGCTGCCGCGATCGCCCTGCTCACCGGCATCGAGCAGAGCTCCATCGCGGGTGCCAAGCCGGCCGCCTACGCCGCACTGGATGAAAACCGGACGCTGTGGATGCTGACTCCATTGGCCACGCGCGCGGATGCCGTACCCGGGCGCACCTTCGTTGGCGAGCCGGGAGCAGTCACCCGGGCGCGCCTCAAGGCGGACGGGGCGCTTGAGTTCAGCCGCTATGCCAGCGACTGGATCTTCGGCCGCGCCAACGCCCAGCAGCCCACACGCGTTGAAGGTCGCTTCGATGCCGAAGGCGGCAGCCTGAGCTTCGCCTTTGACGCCGGGCGCGGACACAGTCTTTCGCTCTCGCCAAGCCCGCAGCAGTCCATTGTTCCGCTGACCGACGACGCGCTGGCAGGCCGCTGGACCGTGCCGATGCGCGGCCAGTTCTTCGATACGGTCGGCGAACTGCAGATCAGCGCTGACGGTGAGCTCTGTCTGCGCGTAGGCGTGGTCGAGCTGGAACCGGGCTGTCGACTGGTCGGAAGACTGCAGAGCGTCGCGACCAATCCCGCATTCGTCGAGTTCGAACTCGAAGACCGGGACTTCCCCACCCAATCCGCTTACCGCGGCCGCGGCTGGCTGCAAGGCGACGCCGGCACGCAGCGCCTGGTGCTGGTCGGCGACAACGGCCCCACCGGCTTCGGCCTGGTCGGGCGCCGCTGAGGGGAGGTGCGCGGCTGAATACGGATGCAGGCCTGCACTGACGGGGCCAGCATCCGTTAACGTGACGCGGTCTCCGACTGCCAGACCGCACCACCATGACCCTGCGCTTCGGCCTCGCCGCCAACCGTCGTCACCACGAGGGCCCGGATGCCCTGCTGTTCCGCTGGCTGCGCCGCTCGGGCGCGAGCATCCGCGCGCTCGAACTCGGCCTGCACGCGGTGGGGCGCACCTTCGACGTGATCGAGTCGCGCCGCGCCCTGCCCGACCACCCGGGTCTGGTGCGCTATCCAATGGGCCGTGAGGGCGGGCTGATGAAGCTGGTCTCTGGCGTCGCCGGCGGCACCGAGATCGCGCCTTCGCTCGACGGCGCGATCTACCTGATGGACCCGGTCGATCCGTCCTCGAATTATCCTGAAGCGCAGGCCCTGAAGCGGCAGTGCGTGACCCACGACAAGCCCTTCGTGTCGACGCTCGCCGGTGCCATCGAGTGGATCGAGGTCGAGCGCGTGCTGGCGGGCCTGGGCGCCACCGAGGACGCGAATCCGCTGTTCGCCTTCGAGCAGCAGACCGTGGCCCTGATCGCCCACGATTCGCGCAAGGACACGATGGTCGACTTCGCGCAGCGCCACTTCGACCTGCTCGCGCGCTTTGCCCGGCGTATCGCCACCGGCACCACCGGCGGGCGCCTCAACGAACTCGCCTGGTCGAGAGGCTGGCCGCGCGAGCGCCCCTTCGTCGACCGCTATCAGAGCGGCCCGCTCGGCGGTGACGCGCAGATCGCCGAACTGGTGCTGGCAGATCGCTGCCAGCGCGTGGTGTTCTTCGAGGATCCGCACGTGGCGCGGCAGCACGAAGCCGATATCCAGCTGCTGGAGCGCGCGGTGCGGGTGGCCTCGGAGCGCGCCGTCTGCGTGACCACGGCAGCGGTGGCGGAGCGCTGGTGTGCGGCGGTGGCGAAGCGCTTGAAGCCCTGATCCGGAAGCGCCGCGAACGGAACATGTCGGCTTCGCTTCAGGCAAAGCGTCCGTCGCGGGTTGAAGAGCCGCGCACCAAAGATGTCGGCTTCGCTTGATGCAAAGCGTCCGTCGCGGGTTGAAGAGCCGCGCACCAAAGATGTCGGCTTCGCTTCATGCAAAGCGTCCTTCGAGGTTGTAGGTGCGCGACACGCGCACCCTACGGACACGAGTGACGCCCGGCCTCAATCGAAGCCCAAACAATCGCCCGCATAGGGTGCGCCTGCGGCGCACCAACGACTCCGAACCTTCGGATGGCAAGTTCACTTTGCCCCGAACGCCGTTGAGATGCAGGCATCGCCCCATCGCGCACGTCCGAAGCCCACGCGTGCCGCCTACAAGCCTCCGCGCGTCCGCGCCAGCACGCTCACCGTGTCGCGGTCGCGAGACAGGTGGCTGCTGTAGCGGAAGGGCAGTTCGTCGAACAGGATGTCGGCTTCAAGCAGGAAGTGGCTGCTGTACACACCCACTGCGCCGTCGGCCGGCAGCTGTGCGATGCCAAGGCGTTCAAGCTCGCGGTTCACTTCATCGAGATCACGGTAACGGGCGCGGCCCTCGCGCGACAGGATCTCGGCCAGGCGACGGGTGATGGCCTCGTCCAGGCTCATCCACAGTTCGACCGAGGCGGTGTTGACATTGATCGGCACGCCCGCCGGCAGCGCGCAGACCTGCGGCCGCAGCACGCGCCAGACGTCGGCGTCGACCGCGGGCAGCAGTCGCAGCTCGGACACATGGGTCAGCGGCCGGTTGGCGGCGCGCCGGCTCGGTCGCTGCGCCAGGTGGGCGCCGTCTTCAGCGCCGCCCGCGCTCGGCTCGATGTCGGCGTCGATGTAGTCCAGCGCCTGCGCCGCAATCGACGGGTTCAGGTTCAGTGCGCGCAGCAGGCGCTCGAAGCGCTGGCGCGCACGTTCATCGGGCTCATCGCCACGCAGCAGGCTGTTGATGTTGAAACACCCGCCCTGCTCGCGCAGCCGGCCAACGATCCGCCCGCCCGGAATATCCAGCGGCGGCAGCGGCTGCGCCCACACATCGTCGTAAGCATCCACGCCGGGCTCGGCGCGCTCGTCCTCGCGCAGCGCGTTCGCCGCCCAGGCCTCCAGGCCACGCTGCAGTTGCCAGGTCTGTTCGGCGCGCAGGCTGTTGCGGGTGCGTGCCTGCGCGATCTCGCCGGCATCCAGCAGACCGACCACGATCACCGCCGCCAGCGCGAGCACCAGCACCGCGACGATCAGGGCGACGCCGCGCTGCCGCTGCGGTGGACGCCGGTGCTTGAGCGCGCTCACAGGCGCGCCTCCGCATCCGGCAGCTCCAGCAGGCGCCTGACCGTGCCGATGCCTTCGACCTCGAGCTCCAGCTCGATCCGCAGCGGCAGCGCCTCGCTGCTGCGCGGCGCCGGCCAGCGGTCGTACTCACGGCCGTTGCGGGCGAAGTAGCGCAGACGGAAATCGGTAACGCCGGACAACAGCTCGACCTGTTCGGGCAGGGTGCCGGGCGCGCGATCGAGCACCGGCCAGCGCAGGCGCTGCAGACGATCGTCGACACGCCGGTAGGCGGCGCGCTCGATCTCGGCACGTGCGGCTTCCAGCGCATTGCCGTAGCCATGCCGGCTGAGCTCCATTCCTGTACTGCTGCCGACCAGCATTGGCTGGCGCTGCCCGAAGCCGTCGCGCACCGGCCGCTGCGCCACCGCGCGCACGTCACGCTCGATCTGGCCGACAGCGAACTGCAGGCGCGCGAGCCGCTCGGCCTGCTCACTGAGCTGGGCGCGTGCCGACAGCACGCTGTCGAGGCCGCCGTAAGCCAGCGCGGCCACCAGCGCGAAAAGGGCGACGGCGACGATGACTTCGAGCAGGGTGAAGCCCTGTTGGCGCGCACGCGCCCCGGGATTCGGGAGCGAAGAGGCGCGCTTGCGGACCACGGGTCCGCGCGCCAACGAGCGCCCGAGCGCTGCGCGCGAGGGCAAGCATTCGGGATTCGGAGAGCAGGCCGCGCCAAGCCTGCGGACGGGTACCAGTGCCACGTCCCTGCCTGACGAGCGCGCCACGATGCTGGCAAGGTGCGCCTTCGAGCTGCGTTCCAGAGCGCTCTCGCAGCTCATGGCGTCGCGAACGCGGTGAGGCGGGCGACGGGGTCGGCGTCGCTGCCGGCGAGGCTGTCGGCGCCTGCTTCGTAGACGGTGATCTCGATGCGGCGCAGGCGCTCGACGTCGGTGTCGCTGGTCTCGGCCAGCCAGCGCCAGCGCTGCGCGCCCATCCGCGTCTCGCCCTGCTGCCGACCGACGGAGGGCGCGCCCTCGGCGCGCAGTTCAGCCGCCACGTTGGCCGCTACCCACTGCGCCAGCGTGCTGTCGCGATGGTGGTTCAAGGCCTGTGCCTGCAGCCCGGCGGCGCGGATCAGCGCCACCAGCACCAGCGACAGGATCAGCAGCGCTATCAGGACTTCGAGCAGGGTGAAGCCGCTCGCGCGCCAGCGCGCGCCGGGATTCGGGAGCGAAGAGGCGCGCCTGCGGACCACCGGTCCGCGCGCCTGTGAGCGCCCGAGCGCTGCGCGCGAGGGCAAGGATTCGGGATTCGCAGGCCGGGCATCGAGTGGCGAAGCATGCGTCACCCCGGCGGCATGTCTGTCGGCGCATACAGCCCTGGGTTCAGTCCCCTCACAGTCCAGAGGGCAAGGGGCATGCAGCCGAGAAGAACAGAGCGCGGCTTCTCCGAATCCCGAATCCCGAATCCCCAATCCCGGCCTCTCACCCATCCCCGCGCTCCCGCAGTACCTGCCCGTCCGGGCGGCCTTCGAGCTGCCAGTGCTCGGGCACGTCGGCGCGGCGCAGCTGCAGGCGGAAGGGGCTGAGTTCGCCGCTGGCAAGACACAGCAGCTGCGGGTCGGCCGGCGGGTCTTCCTGCAGGCCGAGCGGCTCGCCGTCGCGCTCGAGCGCGATCTCGATGCCGTCGTCGAATGCTCGCGGGCGCAGCGCCTCGCGCGGCGCGTCGTTGAGCGGATACCAGCGGTCGGGGCCGCGCCAGGCGAATTCGATGCGCCCGCGACTCAGGAAAATGCCAAGGTCGCGGCCGGTCAGCTCCGACTGCTCGCAGCCCAGCCGCAGCAGGGCCTGCACGCGGCTGGCCTGGGCTTCGAGTTCACGCGAGGCATTGCCGCCGATCGACAGGGCCACGGCCGCGACCACCACGCCGAGGATGACGATCACCACCAGCACTTCAATCAGGCTGTAGCCGCGCTGGCGCGCCGGACGCGGCACGCGGGCGTTCAGCGGCCGATGTCGGCGGCCGCGCCCTCGCCGCCGGGTGCGCGATCAGCACCCAGCGAGTAGAGATCGAAGTCACCGCTCTGACCGGGGCTCAAGTACACGTAGTCGCCGCCCCAGGGATCGCTGGGCAGCTCCTTGATGTAGCCGCCGCTGCGCCAGTTCGGCGCTTCCGGACGCCCGCCCGGCTTGGCGATCAGCGCGCGCAGGCCCTGATCCGTGCTCGGGTAGCCGAAGTTGTCCATGCGGTAGAGATCCAGCGCGGTGCGCAGGGCCTGGATGTCCTGCTTGGCGCGGGTCATGCGCGCCTCGTCGGGGTAGCTCATCAGCTGCGGCACCACCAGCGCGGCGAGGATGCCGAGAATCGTCACCACGACCAGGATTTCGATCAGGGTGAAACCGCGCGCAGGCAAACCGGAAACACGCGCAGGGCGCACTGCATGGACGGAAGAGACGGAGCGGCGGATCATGTCGGGCTGGCGTTTCGACCCCTGCGGGTCGCCTGTCTATCGAATCCGCGCGAGTGTAGCAAAGCGATGTCGACCTCCCCCGCCCTGCAGGACCACTGGCGCGCCCGCGATCTGGCCGTGCTCTGGCATCCCTGCACGCAGATGCGCGAACACCACACCGAGCTGCTGCCGCTGGTGCCGATCGAACGCGGCGAAGGCGCCTGGCTGATCGATTTCCAGGGGCGACGCTATCTGGATGCGGTGAGCTCGTGGTGGACCAATCTGTTCGGCCACGCCGAGCCGCGCATCGGTGCCGCGATCGCGCAGCAGGCGCGGCAGCTGGAGCAGGTGATCCTCGCCGGCTTCAGCCATGCGCCGGCGATCGAGCTGGCCGAGGCCCTGCTGCGGCTGGCGCCGCGGGCCGAAGGCACGCCGCCCTTCGCCAAGGTGTTCTATGCCGACAACGGCTCGGCCGGTATCGAGGTGGCGCTGAAGATGAGCTTCCATGCTCATCGCAACCGCGGCGACGAGCGACGCACCCGCTTCATCGCGCTGTCGAACAGCTACCACGGCGAGACCCTCGGCGCGCTGGCGGTGTCCGACATTCCGCTGTATCGCCGCGTCTATGCGCCGCTGCTGATCAAGCCGATCTTCACGCCCTCGCCCGATGCCTGGAATGCACAGCCCGGCGAAAGCGCGCGCGACTGCGCGGAACGCGCCGCATCCGCGCTGGAAGCGCTGCTGGAGCGCGAGGGCGAAACGGTCAGCGCGCTGATTCTGGAGCCGCTGGTGCAATGCGCCGGCGGCATGCGCATGTACGACCCGCACTATCTGAAGCGCGCGCGAGAGCTGTGCACGCGGCATGGCGTGCACCTGATCGCCGATGAGATCGCGGTCGGCTTCGGCCGCAGCGGCAGTCTGTTCGCCTGTGAGCAGGCGGGCATCGCACCGGACCTGATGTGCGTGTCCAAGGGCCTCACGGGCGGTTTCCTGCCGCTGGCGGCGGTGCTGGCGCCGCAGCACATCTACGAGGCCTTCCTCGACGACAGCCGCGAGCGCGCCTTCCTGCATTCGCACAGCTACACCGGCAACCCGCTGGCCTGCGCCGCGGCGCGGGCCACGCTGGGCATTTTCGAGAGCGAGCCGGTGCTGGAGCGCAATCGCGCGACTGCGGCACGCATGGCCGCGCTGGCCGCACCGCTGGCCGACCATGCAAACGTCGCCGAGGTGCGCCAGACCGGGATGATCCTCGCGATCGAACTGGTGGCCGACAAGGCCTCGCGCGCGCCGCTGCCATCAGCTCAGCGCGCCGGCCTGCGCGCCTATCGACATGCGATCGAGCGCGGCGTGCTGCTGCGGCCGCTCGGCGATGTCCTGTACTGGATGCCGCCCTACTGCATCGACGAAGAGGGCCTGGAGCAGCTCGCGGCGGTCACCCGATCGGCGGTGATCGCGGCCATCGAAGGTCTTTAGCGCAGGGCTGCGCCGGCGGGGAATCCATACCCCTGCGTTCGAGCGGGCCCGAGGCCGCGGCTATACTCCCGCCCTTGTCGCCGCCCAAGACCGCGCCCCATGAATCAGAACTTCCTCGACTTCGAACAGCCGATCGCCGAGCTGGAGGCCAAGATCGCCGAGCTCCGCCACGCCAGTCACGGCTCGGCTTTCAACATCGAGGAAGAGATCGGCAAGCTGCGCGACAAGCTGAAGGTGCGGACCGGCGAGATTTTCCGCGAGCTCACGCCCTGGCAGGTGGCCCAGCTGGCGCGCCATCCGCTGCGTCCCTACACGCTGGACTACATCGGCTACTTCTGCGAGGAGTTCGAAGAGCTCGCCGGCGATCGCGCCTACGCCGACGATGCGGCCCTGGTCTGCGGCATCGGCCGCATCGACGGCCGCCCGGTGGCACTGATGGGCCACCAGAAAGGCCGCGACACCAAAACCAAGATCAAGCGCAACTTCGGCATGCCGCGTCCCGAGGGCTACCGCAAGGCACTGCGCATCATGAAACTCGCCGAGCGTTTCCGCCTGCCCCTGCTCACCTTCATCGACACGCCCGGCGCCTACCCCGGCGTGGGCGCGGAAGAGCGCGGCCAGAGCGAAGCGATCGCGCGCAATCTGATCGAGATGGCCGAGCTGAAGATCCCGGTGATCTGCACCGTGATCGGCGAGGGCGGCTCCGGCGGCGCGCTGGCAATCGGGGTCGGCGACCGCACCCTGATGCTCGAATACAGCACCTACTCGGTGATCTCGCCCGAGGGCTGCGCATCCATCCTGTGGAAGTCGGCCGACAAGGCCAAGGATGCCGCCGAACAGATGGGCCTCACCGCACCGCGCCTGCTTGAGCACGGTCTGATCGACAAGATCATCAAGGAGCCTCTCGGCGGTGCCCACCGCGATCCGGCCGAGGCCGCGAAGCGGGTCAAGGCCGCGGTGCTCGGCGAGCTCGACGCGCTCGAACGGCTGGATCTCAGCACCCTTCTTGACCAGCGCTACGCGCGGCTGCGCAAGTACGGCTCCCATCTGGCAGCGTGAGCGGGCCTCACGGAAGCGGGAAGCGCCACGACCCGCGCCGCGGGGAGCCCGCTCGGGCTGCGGCCTCAGGCAATGTCACTGGACAGTCATGACGGAAGCGCACGGTAGGGCCTTTTTCGGCCTGGAAGTTCCGCCATGCGCTCAGTCCTGTTGTTCAAGCTCGCCTTGCTTACCGCCTGCGCGGCCCAGCCGCTCAAGCCGTCGGGTGAAGCCGAGCCCTCGCGGCTGGGCGCCTTAGCGGTGCAGCTCGGGCCGCGGCCCTTCTTCCTGGTTGAGGACATGCGGGCGAGCCCGCTCAAGCACGAGCTTCAGCAATGCGCCGCGACACGCTCAAGCTACCGTGCGAGCCGGTTCTCGATAGGCCACCGCGGCGCCGCTCTGCAGTTTCCCGAGCACACGCGGGAGTCCTACATCGCGGCCGCGCGCATGGGCGCCGGCATGCTGGAATGCGACGTGGTGTTCACCCGCGACCATGCGCTGGTCTGCCGCCACGCCCAGAACGACCTGCACACCACGACCAACATCCTGGCGACCGCATTGGCGGCCAAATGCACGCGCGGATTCACGCCCGCCGTGTTCGACGCGCAGGGAGAACTGGTTCGACCCGCGGACGCCGAGTGTCGGACCAGCGACATCAGCCTGGCCGAATTCAAGAGCCTGCGCGGCAAGATGGATGCCTTCAATCCACGCGCACGTACCGTCTCCGAGTATCTGGCTGGCACCCCCGACTGGCGGACGGATCTCTACTCGGGCCCCGGCAGCGGGACCCTCATGACACACGCCGAGAGCATCGAGCTGTTCAAGCAGCTGGGCGTCGACATGACACCGGAACTCAAGAGCCCGACAGTCCCCATGCCCTTCGAGGGCTTCAGCCAGCAGGACTTCGCCCGGAAACTGCTGGACGAGTACCGGGCCGCGAACGTCCCCGCTGACCGCGTGTGGCCGCAGAGCTTCAACCGGTCCGATGTGCTGTATTGGGTCCAGCATGGCGCTGCGCATGGCCGACAGGCGATCTATCTCGACGACGCCGAGACCGTGGCTGATCTGCCCGGCGCCGATGAACTCCGTGGCTACGCCGCTGAGGGCATCCGCATTGTCGCGCCCCCCACCTTTGCTCTGCTCGATGTGGATGCGCAGAACCACATCATTGCCTCGCGGTATGCCCGCGAGGCCCGAGCCGCGGGCCTGCAGATCATCACCTGGACGCTGGAACGCAGTGGCCTGCTGGCGGATGGCGACAACGGGTTCTACTTCCAGACTATCGGCAGCGCGGTGCATCGCGAGGGCGATGTGTTCGAGGTGATCGACGTACTCGCGCAGGAGGTCGGCGTGCTCGGCATCTTCAGCGACTGGCCCGCCACCGTGAGCTTCTACGCCAACTGCAAGGAACTCCCCTGATCCGGAAGTCCACGCGAGCTCCCGGGCCGACGACACCGTCGCCCGGATGGCCGAGGACCACCGGGTCACTGGCGTGGGCACTCGATGCCCGCGACCCGGAATCTGGCCGGGCTGGTTTCCTGTGCAAGCCGTGCTTCGACTCTCCGCAGATCACGCCAGCACAGCGCTAGACGGGCCAACCCAGATCAAGGACCCAGCGCATGGCACTCCAGCGGAAGCGCGGCGGCATGCGCGCCTGTGATCTGCGCTCACGCTACGGGACATCTGCACCGAAAAGGCGAGCCCGGCAGGGCCGGGCTCGCCTCGGTTGGATCAGGCCTCAGTGCGTGGCGGACGCGCGGTGCGACAGCGACGCAGCGCATCGTTGCTCAGTAGCGCAGGTCAAGACTCAGGAAGAACTGGCGCGGCGAGCCGGCCTGCAGGGTGTAGTTCAATCCGTCGGGGTCGGAGGTCACGAAACCGTTGCTGCCGACAGTCGCGAAGTATTCTTCGTCCAGCAGGTTGGCGACGTTGAACGACAGTTTGACGCTCTCGAAACCGGCCAGCTGCGCCCAGGTGTAGGCCACGCTGGCGTCCATCAGCCAGAAATCAGGCACCTTGCTGTCGTTGCTGTAGCTGATGAAGCGCTCGTCGGTGAACTTGCCGCCGATCGAAGCTTCGAGGCCCCCGACCGTGTAGCTGAGCTCCGAGGCGAACAGCAGCTCGGGCGCGTCGACCACCCGCTTGCCGCTGACCGCCACGACGGTCTGGCCATCGAGGTAGTCGGAGCGATACTCGGAGCGGTTGTGCGACAGCGAGTTGAACCACTCGATCGAATCCCAGGCGCGCAGCACAAAGGTCGCCTCGGCGCCGCGTGAGCGCACATCGCCGACGTTCGCGAACGACGACGGGCAACCAACGATGCCGGCGCAGCGGGCGATCGAGAGCAGGCGGTTCTGGAAGTCGACGTTGTAGACCGCCAGCGAAGCCTTGTAGGCGTCACCGCTCATGCGCAGGCCCAGCTCCAGCGTGTCCGAGGTTTCCGGCTGAAGGGTGTCGGCGAAGGTGTTGAAGGCAGTCTGGCTGGTGCTGAAGGGACCGTTCACGCCGCCGCGGAAGGCCGACAGGTTTTCGGTGTAGGACGTGAACACCTCCATGCCCTCCGCGAGCCCGAAGCGCAGGCCGGCCTGCGGCAGGAAGCTGTCCTTGGCGACGATGCGTCCGCCCGCGCGGCTGCCGATCAGGTTGGTCGAACGCACCTCGACTTCGGTGCCCTTGAAGCCGACGTCGGCCGTGAGGCGACCGTCCATGAGGTCGATGCGATCGGTCAGCCAGTACTGCGTCGTTTCGATGTCGAAGCGCTGGCGGAACACGCGCAGGTCGGGGTCGCGGTAGAAGAAGATCCGGTCCGGCGCGCCAGTGAGGAAGTAGAAGTTGCGCTGCAGGCCGTGCACGTTGATCTCGCGCCAGAGGCCGGCACTGAGGGTGTGCGCGTCCAACGCAAGACTCAGGCTGGGGATCAAGCCGGAACGCTCGATGTCGTATTCGGTGGTGCGGATCGAGATCGGCACCTGCACCGAGGACGGCGAATAGGGCGTGGCCCAGTGGCCCTGGCCGTCGTTGCGATGGTAATAGCCCAGCAGCTGCAGCGAGAGCGCGTCGCTGGCCTGCCAGTCGAGGGTCAGCGCAGCCAGGTCGTCATCACGCAGGCCACGGCCGAGGTAGTAAGCATCGTCGAGCGAATTGACTGCGCCGCTGAACTGCCCACGCGCGGCATTGATCGCGCGCTGCCAGTCCGGAGCATAGTTGTCCCAGTCCCAGCCCAGACGGCGCTGCGATTCCAGCGACAGGTCACCGTAATCGGTTTCCTGCCGGCGCGAGGTCGCCGCATAGGCGGTCAGCATCCACAGATCGCTGGCGAAGACCGCCTTGCCGTTGAACTGCCACTGCTCCTGCGGACCGTCGCCCTTCCACTTGTCGGTGCTGGCGTAGACGCCGCTCAGAAACGCCGACACGCCCTTGCGTTCGCCGGTGTCCACGCTGACGAAACTGCGCGTGGCCGAATCGCTGCCGAGCATCTGCGACACCCGCAGCTGCGGATCGCGCGCCGGCATGCGGCTGAAGAACTGCGCGGTACCGCCGAGGTTGCTGGTCGAAGCCGTGCTGATCGCGCCGGCGCCCTGCGCCAGTTCGACGCGCTCGACGTTCTCCGACAGCACCGCGCGACTGATGTGCAGCCCGTTGTGGTTGCCGTAGCTCATGTCGCCCAGCGGGATGCCGTCCAGAGTGAAGCCCAGCTGGTTCTGGTTGAAGCCGCGCACGGTGATGCGGGTCGACCACTCGTAGGCGCCGAAAGGGTCGGACGCGGTGAAGTTCACTCCCGGCAGGCGACCCATCACCTTGAGCGGGCTGGTGCCCGGCGCACTCCGCTGCAGTTCGGAAATCGAGAGGGTCTGCACCTGGCGGGTTTCGCCTTCGCCGATGACGGAAACAACGTCGAGCTCGCGGGCCTTGGCCGCAAGGTCGGCATTGGCATCAGCGGAGGCATCAGCCAGGCCGGCTTGCAGAATCGCAGCGATGGACAGGGCGAGCAGATGGAATCGCTTCACGGGGGTACCTCGGAAGAGTTCGCCATGCATTGGAATGGAGGTGAGCGACGGATGGCGTCGCCGCTCACGCGCTTGGGGACGCGGAATCTGCGAGGCCGCATACGATGCGCAAGCGATGTTGCGCTGCAGCGAAAGTTCTTTGACAGCTCTGCAACCGCGTCGGCCACCGGGCTTCCGGCGGCCTTTCCCGCGGTCGACGATTCCGCACGCCGCGACTGCCGGGCCTCGGGCGACGCCGGGCAGATGGGCCTCACCGCACCGCGCCTGTTTGAACAGGGCATGGTCGACACGATCATCAGCGAGCCTCTCGGCGGAGGGCGCAGCGATGCCGCCGAGTCCGCGAGGAGGGTCAAGGCTGCGGTGCTCGGCGAGTTCGACGCCCTCGAACGGCGGGAGCTGGACACGCTTCTGGATCAGCGCTACGCGCGTCCGGGCAAGCACGGATCGCATCTGGCGGCGTGAGAGGCGCCCGCCCCGGGAAGGCGTCAAGTTTTCGTTATCCGCAGCGCTCCGTACTGGGCCAGTACCTGCAATCGGTTGCCCTGCCCCAGTCTCCGCAGCCGCCGACGCTCGCTCCAGGCGCATATAGGTTTAGGTAAATCAACAACTTGCAATCGACGAACAAGCACACTTCTCGCACGCGCAAGTGCCGAACCTTTGGCTTGCAGTGATGCGGCATAGGCCCTGCACCGTAGCAAACGGCAATCAACAGCCGGAGCCCCGACGTGATCAAACCCCTCTGCTGCGCCCTCACCCTTGCATTGATGTTCCCCGCCCTCGCTGACGCCCAGGTCCGCTTGAGCGGGTTCGGGCAAGTGATGGCAGGCACCACACTCGACGACAACCCAATTCCCCTGCTGGGGTACGACGACGAAATCGACTTCAAGCCGGAGTCCCTGTTCGCGGTCCAGATCAGCGCCGATCTCGCAGAAGAGTGGTCGGCCATCGCACAGGTGGTGGCGCGCGGCCGTGAAGACTTCGAGCCAGAGTTCGCCTGGGCCTATCTGAACTGGAAGTCCGGCAACTGGTCCGCAAAGCTCGGTCGCCAGCGGATTCCCTTCTACCGCTATTCCGACTTCATTGAAGTCGGCTACGCCTATGCGTGGGTTCGTCCACCGAGGACGGTCTATGGCGGTACAGG
>JBIJCA010000282.1:0-5919 GCA_044344935.1 Aquimonas sp.
GCCGGAGGCCGCGGCGATGCTCTGCCCCAGGCTGATGCAGCCGCTGCGGCGCAGCGGCAGATCGTTGCGGTGCACGCGCAGCTCGTCCTCATCGCCGATCCGCACGAAGCTGCCGTTGGTGCTGCGATCGGTCAACACCCACAGCCCACGCCGGCATTCGATGCTGGCGTGGTTGCGGCTGACCCATTCGGCCTCGATCGACAGCCCGCAGCCGGGATCGCGGCCCATGGTGAAGGGCGGCGCATCCTCGCGGAGCTCGATCACCCGCCCGCGGTGGCGCAGGGTCAGGCGCGCGCCGGCCTGGGTGGTGTCATCGACCTTGATCGCGCGCTGGATGGTGGTCAGGTTCGAGGTGTCTTCCTGCCAGATCAGATCGACGATCTCGATCGGCATCAGCTTGCCAGCGACCCGCGCCCTGCCCAGCGCGCGGGAGCGTATGCCACCGATCACGGTGAGGTCCTTGACGGTACCCGCGGTGGTGACGATCTGTTCGCGCTTGGCGAGTGCGGCCATGCGCGAGGCGACGTTGACCGCGTCGCCATAGACATCGCCGTTCTCAAGCAGCGCCTCGCCGTGATGGAAGCCCACGCGGATGCCCAGATTGTCGGCAACGAAATCCGGATCGGTGCTGACCCGGCGCTGCATGTCGCAGGCCGCCAGCGCCGCCTGCACGGCCGCCGGGAAGGTGCACATGATCTCGTCGCCGATGGTCTTCACCAGGCGACCGCCGTGGGCGCCGGCGATGCGGGTCAGGGCATCCAGCACGCTCGCGATGATCCGCCGCGCCTCGACGTCGCCCAGCGTCTCGAACAGGCGCGTGCTGCCGCTGACGTCGGCAAAGAGGATCGAGATCGGCTGGGTCGCACTCATGGAGACGCATCATAGGCAATGACGGCGACGGCGTCATGGCGCTGGGCGGGCCCGTCAGGAGCACGCATCGCCAGCCTCCGAGGACAGCCAGCATCCGCGTCAGCACGTCCTCACTCAGGCCGAGGGCTTCTCGTAGGCCTTGACCGGCGCTGGCGCCGCGAAACTGTCGGCCCGCGCCAGCGGCCAGAACAGCTCGAACACCGCATGCTTGGGCAGCCCGTGCAGCAGCTCGCCAGGCTTGACGAAGAAGTGCAGGTTCGCCAGCGAGCGGATCTCGTTGCCCGAGACCCTGCGGATGATGTGCTCCGGGCCGAGCTGATCGGGGTGGTGGAGCCCCGCGGCCGCCAGCAGATCGCGCAGCGCCTTCAGAGTGTTGCGATGGAAGTGGTAAACGCGCTCGGCCTTGTCCGGCACCACCAGGGCACGCTGGCGCGAGAGGTCCTGGGTGGCGACACCGGTGGGGCACTTGTCGGTGTGGCAGCTCTGCGACTGGATGCAGCCCAGCGCGAACATGAAGCCGCGCGCCGAGTTGCACCAGTCGGCACCGATCGCCAAGGTGCGCGCCATATCGAAAGCGGTGACGATCTTGCCCGCGGCACCGATCTTGATGCGCGCGCGCAGATCCAGCCCGACCAAGGTGTTGTGAACCAGGATCAGCGCTTCGGTCAACGGCGCACCGACGTGGTTGGTGAACTCCAGCGGCGCAGCACCGGTGCCGCCCTCGCCGCCATCCACCACGATGAAGTCGGGGGTAATGCCGGTCTCGACCATCGCGCGCGCGATCGCGAACCACTCCCAGGGATGGCCGATCGCCAGCTTGAATCCGGTGGGCTTGCCGCCCGACAGCTCCCGCAGCCGCGCGATGAAGCGCAGCAGACCGATCGGCGAATCGAAGGCGCCGTGCCGCGCCGGCGAGAGGCAATCCTGGCCCACCGGCACACCGCGGGCTTCGGCGATCTCGGGCGTCACCTTGGCGCCGGGCAGGATGCCGCCCTGCCCGGGCTTCGCGCCCTGGCTGAGCTTCAGCTCGATCATCTTCACCTGCGGGTCGCGCGCATTCTCGATGAAGCGCTGCTCGCTGAAGCTGCCGTCGTCGTTGCGGCAGCCGAAGTAGCCGGAGCCGATCTCCCAGACCAGGTCACCGCCGTGCTCTCGGTGGTAGCGCGAGATCGAACCCTCGCCGGTGTCGTGATAGAAGCCGCCGCGCTTGGCGCCGGAATTCAGCGCACGGATCGCGGCCGCCGACAGCGAGCCGAAGCTCATCGCCGAGATGTTGAACACGCTGGCCGAATAGGGCTGACTGCAGTCGGGACCGCCAATGCGGATGCGGAAGTCGTGGTCCGGCAGGTCGGCCGGCTGCAGGCTGTGGTTGATCCACTCGTACTGCGGCCGATACACGTCCAGCTGGGTGCCGAACGGACGCTTGTCGAGGGTGTTCTTGGCGCGCTGATAAACGATCGAGCGCTGCGCGCGGGAGAACGGGGTCTGCTCCTCGTCACCCTCCAGCAGGTACTGGCGGATCTCGGGGCGGATCGACTCGATCAGATAGCGGAAGTGCGCCAGCAGCGGGTAGTTGCGCAGCAGCGCGCGCGGGCTCTGCAGGAAGTCGCGAACGCCGAGCAGGGACAGCAGCAGCGCGGCGGCGAACAGCCACCACCAGCCGTTGCCGAGCTTCAGGGCCAGCGCTGCTGCGACCGGCACAAGGAGGATGCAGGCCAGCCAGGCCAGGTAGCGGGAGGGCATGGATCGCGAGCTCCTTCAAGGCAAGAGTCGCCCATGATGCCCGCAGCGCCGTCATCGGTGGCGGATCGCCAGCACCTGACCCGGTCGCAGGTTAGCCGCCGCGTGCTCGAGCTCGGCCAGACTTTCCTCCTCGAACTCCAGCGCTTCCACGCCGTGGAAGTGGGCATAGACATCGCCCTCGAAGCCGTCGCCCGCACTCAGCGCGAAGCTGCCATCGGGTACGGCACCGAGCGAGGAGACGGGTTCGAATTCAAGGCGAACAGGATTGGACATCATCGACACTTCACCATCTGGGTGGGCAACGGGGTTCGAGGGGCACGGCATGATGCGAGCATAGGGTGGGCCCTGGCCCACCATAAGTTCAGCGCTCGCCTCGTTCTCCATCCGCGGCTTTTTTTGAACCGCGGCCCAATCACTTGCCGCCGCACACGCCTCCCAATGCAGCACTGGCAGAAACGACCATCGCATTGAGGCGCAGACCGGGGCGGGACGCAGCCCTCGGTGGGCCAGGGCCCACCCTATGTGGCGTCCGGCGTCCCGTCAGCATTCAGACCTTCGCTTGTGCCCGGAGCGGGACTCGAACCCGCACACCCTTGCGGATAGCAGATTTTAAGTCTGCTGCGTCTACCGGTTTCGCCATCCGGGCGGCGCCGCGCAGTGTAGCGGGGCCGGCCGTGCTTGGGAGCTTTTGCGACTATCCCTGCGCCCGATCGGGTTGCCCGCGCAGCGGCGCGCTGGGCTAACCTGCGCGCCTTCTCCCTCCATCGATCGCTCATGTCGCTCACCCATCTCGACCGGCTGGAAGCCGAGAGCCTGCAGATCTTCCGCGAGGCCGCTGCGGCTGCGCGCAAGCCGGTGATGCTCTATTCCATCGGCAAGGACAGCAGCGTGCTGCTGCATCTGGCGCGCAAGGCCTTTGCGCCGGGCCGCCTGCCCTTCCCGCTGCTGCATATCGACACCGGCTGGAAGTTCCGCGAGATGATCGCTTTCCGCGACGGGCTTGCGGCGCGGCTCGGTCTGGACCTGATCGTCCACACCAACCCCGAGGGCAAGGCCGCCGGCGTCAACCCGATCAGCCACGGCAGCGCCGTGCACACCGACATCATGAAGACCCAGGCCCTGCGCCAGGCACTGGATGCCCACGGCTTCGACGTCGCATTCGGCGGCGCCCGCCGTGACGAAGAGGCCTCGCGCGCCAAGGAACGCATCGTCAGCCACCGCAGCCCGGGGCATCGCTGGGAGCCCAAGCGCCAGCGGCCGGAGCTTTGGCAGCAGTTCAACCTGCGCCACGCTCCCGGCGAGACGTTTCGCGTGTTCCCTATGTCGAACTGGACCGAGGCCGATATCTGGCGCTACATCGAGCGCGAGAGCATCGAGGTGGTGCCGCTGTACTTCGCCAAGCCGCGTCCGGTGGTGCGCCGTTCGGGCACCTGGATCATGGTCGACGACGAGCGCCTGCCGCTCGAAGCTGGAGAGCAGCCGCAGCTGCTGAGCGTGCGCTTCCGCACCCTCGGCTGCTATCCGCTCACCGGTGCCGTGGAAAGCGAGGCTGCAGACCTGTCGTCGGTGCTGGCCGAAATGGCGGCATCGAGAGCCTCTGAGCGCCAGGGCCGCCTGATCGACGGCGACGGATCCGCCTCGATGGAACGCAAGAAGCAGGAGGGCTATTTCTGATGAACGCCCTGCCCGTCACCAACAACCTCAGCCAACACGACACCGCCGCCATCGCCCTGCCCGCGCCCGAACACCGGCCGCATCTGCGCCTGCTCACCTGCGGCAGCGTGGATGACGGCAAAAGCACCCTGATCGGCCGCCTGCTGTTCGAGACCGACAGCGTGCCGGACGACCAACTCGCCAACCTTGAGCTGCTCTCGCGTCGCCACGGCACCCGCGGCGAGCAGGTCGACTATGCCCTGCTGCTCGATGGCCTCTCGGCCGAGCGCGAGCAGGGCATCACCATCGACGTGGCCTGGCGCTATTTCGGCACGGCGCGAACCGCCTTCATCGTTGCCGACTCGCCCGGCCACGCCGAATACACCCGCAATATGGTGACCGCCGCCAGCCACTGCGACCTGGCTGTGCTGCTGGTCGATGCGCGGCAAGGACTGCTGCCGCAGACCCTGCGACACGCCTGCATCGCTGCGCTGCTGGGCATCCGCCATGTGGTGCTGGCGGTGAACAAGATGGACCGCATTGACTTCGACCCCGAGGCCTTCAATCGGATCGTCGAACGCTTTGCCGACTTCGCGACGCGGGTCGGGCTCAGCCACATCCAGCCCATCCCGCTCTGCGCGATCGAAGGCGACAACCTCGTGCAGCGCAGCGCGCGCATGCCCTGGTACGCCGGCCCCGCCCTGCTGGAACATCTGGAGGCGATGGCCGCCGAACTGGCCTCGGCGCCACCGCGCCCGCGCCATGCTGCGCGTCTGCCAGTCAGCTGGGTGGTGCGGCCGGACGCCGACTTCCGCGGCTTCGCCGGCCAACTGCAGGGTGGCGCGCTACGTGTGGGTGACAGCCTGCGCAGCGTCCCCTCGGGCCAGACCTCGAAAGTGCGCGGACTGTGGCTGGGCGAACAGGCGCTGGAGGTCGCGCAACCGGGACAGTCGATCGTGCTGGCGCTGGAAGACGAAATCGACTCCAGCCGCGGCGATGTGCTGTGTGCCACCGGCAGCCCGGTGGAGGCCAGCGACCAGTTTGAGGTCGATATCGTCTGGCTGGGCGAGCAGCCGATGCTCGCAGGCCGACCCTATCGCCTGCAGCTGGGCACCGCGACCGCGCTGGCGACGCCGGCCACGCCGAAGTATCGGCTCAACGTCGAAACGCTGGAGCATCTGGCCGCGCGCACGCTGGCGGTCAACGAGATCGGCCGCGTCAATCTGGCCCTGGACCGCGCCCTGCCCTTCGAGGCCTATGCCGACAACCCGGGCTTGGGCGGCGGCATTATCATCGACACGCTGAGCCACCAGACCGTCGGTGCCGTGATGGTGCGCCACGCCCTGCGACGTGCCTCCAATCTGCACTGGCAGGCGCTCGACATCAGCCGCGCCAAGCGTGCCGGTCAGAAGGGCCAGAAGCCGGCGGTGCTGTGGTTCACCGGCCTCTCGGGCGCAGGCAAATCAACCATCGCCAATCTGGTCGAGAAGCAGCTGCATGCGCTGGGCAAGCACACCTATCTGCTCGACGGCGACAACGTGCGCCACGGCCTCAACAAGGATCTCGGCTTCACCGATGCCGACCGCGTCGAGAACATCCGCCGCGTCGCCGAAGTGGCCAAGCTGATGGCAGATGCGGGCCTGATCTGCCTGG
>JBIJCA010000051.1:0-20133 GCA_044344935.1 Aquimonas sp.
GCTGGCCTCGCGGGTCCAGGCGCAAGCGCTCGCGCAGGATGCGCCCTCGCTGATGATCGCCGCCGGGCTCGCTCTGAGGAGCTTCGACTGATGGCCAAGATCAACCTATTACCCTGGCGCGCAGAGCGCCGAAAGCAGCGCCAGAACGAGTTCTTCGCCCTGCTCGGCCTGTGCGCAGGCCTCGCGGTTGCGGTGAGCTTCGGTGCTATCCAGTACTTCGACGGGCTGATCAACAACCAGCAGCAGCGCAACAACTACCTGGACCGCGAGATCACGGCGCTAAAGGCCAAGACCGCGGAGATCGAGATTCTCGAGAAGAAGAAGTCCGACCTGCTTGCGCGCAAGTCGGTGATCGAGCAGCTGCAGGCCAACCGGTCGCAGATGGTTCATCTGTTCGACGACCTCGTGCGCACCATCCCCGACGGCGTGCGACTGTCCTCGGTCAAGCAGGCGGGGGATCAACTCACCCTGGAAGGCATGACCCAGTCCAACGCGCGGGTGTCCTCCTACATGCGCAACATCGAGGCTGCCGAGTGGTTGACCAGCGCAGATCTGGGAGTCATCGAGATCAAGGGTGACGACAAGGCCATGCCCTACTTCTTCCGCATGAATGCGACCGCGACCAAACCCGTCGGCGAGACCGAGCCAGGCGTCGAGCCGGCTGCGGACGCGGCAGAAGGGGGCCAGCCGTGAAGAACTTCGACCTCAACAATCTCGACTTCAACAACGCGGGTGCCTGGCCAGCGCCGGTAAAGGCCGTGTTCTGCTCGATCGTGGTGGTGGTGATCCTGTTTCTCGGCTGGTATCTGTTCGTGAGTGACCAGCAGACCCAGCTGGAGTCGTTGCGGCGTACGGAAGACACGCTGCGGATCGACTTCGAGAAGGAGCAGGCCAAAGCGGTCAATCTCGAGCCGCTGAAGGAGCAACTCGCGGAAATGGAGGCGATGCTCCAGCAGATGCTGCGGCAGCTGCCCTCGCGCACCGAGATGCCTGACCTGATCGTGGACATCTCCCAGACTGCGCTCGCCTCGGGCATCCAGAACGAGCTGTTCCAGCCGCAGCCGGAGATTCGCAAGGAGTTCTACGCGGAGAAGCCGATCTCGTTGCGGATGGTGGGGAGCTACCACCAGTTCGGGAATTTCGTCAGTGGCGTCGCATCGCTGCCGCGCGTGGTGATCATGACCATGCACGACATCTCCCTGAAGCCTCGCGATGAAAAGGCCGGTGCTGGTTCGGGCTTGGTGCTGGAAGGCACCGTCAAGACGTATCGGTACCTTGACGAGGAAGAGCAGGCCGAGGTTGCCCAGGCACAGCAGGGGGCCGCGCAATGAGACGGATGAACCCGACGCTTCGCTTGGCGAGCGTGCTTGTCGTGGCGGTCCTGGTCAGCGGCTGCGATCCGGGCATGCGCGATCTCGAAAACTACGTGGCCGACGTGAAGCAGAGGCCGGCACCACCGCTCGAACCGCTTCCCGTCATGCAGCAGTTCGAGTCCTTCGTCTACGCGGCTCAGGACATGCGCGATCCGTTCTCGATGCCGCAGAGCCGTGACGACGAGGCCCGAAGCGATGGTCCCAGGCCTGATCCAAATCGTCGCAAGGAACTGCTCGAGGGCTTCCCCTTGGACGGCCTCGACATGGTCGGACTGATCGGTGCCGAGGAGACCCAGGTCGCGCTGGTCATGGATCCGCAGCGCGTGGTCCACCGTGTGCGCGTCGGCAACTATCTGGGACAGAGCGATGGACGCATCGTCGCGATCCGAGAGGACGGTCTGGAAATCGTCGAACTCATTCCCGATGGTTCGGGTGGCTGGCTTGAACGCCCGGCGCGTCTCGCGCTTGACAACGAATAAGTAGTGGGGAATCGCATGAAGCGCACATCCAAGTCCAACATCAGCGTCCTGCGGGTCCGTTCGCTGCGTCTCGCGGCCGTTGCAGCCTTGCTCGGGGCCAGCAATCTCGCGCTCGCGGCAGGCAGCCTCGAAAACATCGCTTTCTCCGCGGGACCCGGAGGTCAGGTCGACATCACGCTCAGCCTGAGCGAGCCGGCGACTGAAGTCCCCGTGTTCACCACCGACGATCCGCCGCGGATCATTGTCGACTTGCCCGATACGCGGAACGCTGTGGCGCAACGCCGCATTCCGGTCGGCATCGGCGCGACCAGCGCGATCTCCACTGCTGAAGCGGCAGGTCGTACCCGGGTGTCGATCGATCTGTTCCGTTCAAGCGCCTACCAGACCCGGACTGAAGGCAACAACCTGATACTCAGCGTCGGCGCCGCCAGCACCGCGGCAACCCAGGTGACCGCCTACGCGGCCGATCCGGCGAAGCGAACGGCGAACGTCACCGAAGTCGCCAACATCGACTTCCGCCGCACCCCGCAGGGAACGGGGCGGATCATCCTGACCCTCGATGGCGAGGGTGCTGCTTCGGACATGAGTGTTGACGGTCAGCGCGTGCAGGTGGATCTGGCTGGCGTGTTTCTGCCCGAACAGATGGCCGAGCGCCTCGATGTGTCCGATTTCGCCACTCCTGTTCAGTCGGTGCAGCTCAGCCGAAGCGCCAGTGGCACGCGGCTCGACATCTCCATCAACGGCGCGTTCGAGCCGCTCGCCTATCAGACCGGCAACGAATTCGTGGTCGAGATCGACCCGGTTCAGCAGGTGGTGACGGCGGACGGCGTGGTGGCCGAGGGCGCCGAGCCCGGCTACACCGGGCGCCCCGTCACCTTCACGTTCCAGGACATCCCTGTCCGCACTCTGCTGCAGCTGATTGCGGAAGAGTCCGGCCTCAACATCGTTGCCGCCGACACCGTCACCGGAAACATGACGCTGCGCTTGATCAACGTGCCGTGGGACCAGGCGCTGGATCTGATTCTTCGCGCGAAGTCGCTGGACAAGCGCCAGGATCGCAACGTCATCTGGGTGGCTCCGCAGGACGAGATCGCGACCTACGAGAAAGCCGTTGCGGATGCGCGAATCGAACAGGAGCTGCGTGCCGAGCTGGTGAGCGAGTACATCGCCATCAACTACGGAAGTGCGGAGGAAATCGCGAAGCTGCTGACCGAGGAAAGCAAGGGCAACTCGCAATCCGGGCAGCAACAGCAGCAGGACTCCAGCGACACCCGCGGGTTCCTGTCAGCGCGCGGTTCGGTGACTTTCGACAAGCGCACCAACACGCTGTTGCTCAACGACATCCCCGAGAAGCTGGCGGAGATCAAGCGCCTGATCAATCTTCTTGACCGGCCGGTGGATCAGGTGCTCATCGAAGCGAGGATCGTCATCGCCACCGAGAACTTTGCGAGAGAGCTCGGCGCCCGGTTCGGTGTGTCCGGTGCGCGCGAGGACAGCGACGGCAACGTGATCACCACATCCGGCAGCCAAGTCGCCAACAACGCGATGATCGGCCGAGCTCTGGCCAATCGCGCGGCGGGTCGTCTGGGCTCGGCCGGCATCGGCAACGCGCTGGCTGACCTTCCGACGAGCCGGTTGGGCGTGAATCTGCCGGTGGAGAACCCGGCAGGTGCCATTGGATTCGCGATTCTCGGCGCAGACTATCTTCTGGATCTGGAAATCTCGGCCCTGCAGACGGAGGGCCGCGGCGAACTGATCAGCAGCCCACGCGTCATCACTGCGAATCAGCGTGAGGCGAGCATCCGGCAGGGCCGCGAAATCCCCTACGTCACCATCACGACCTCCGGTGGTGCTGCCACCGAGCAGGTCCAGTTCAAGGAAGCCGTGCTTGAACTGCTGGTCACGCCGACCATCACGCAGGACGGCCGTGTCTATCTGGTGCTCAACGTCAAGAAGGACGAGGAAGTGCCGCCGCGCATCAACAACGTGCCGACCATCGCGACGCGTGCGATCAACACCGCCGTTCTGGTTGATGACGGTCAAACGGTCGTCATTGGCGGCGTGTACGAGTTTGACTCCGTTGACTCCGTCAGCAAGGTCCCGTTTCTCGGCGATGTGCCCTTCTTGGGCAACCTGTTCAAGACCACCGGTGGACGCAGCAGCAAAGCTGAGCTGCTGATCTTCGTGACGCCGAAGGTGCTGGCCGTTTCGGGCCGCTCCAACCGCTGAAGCGCATCCTGACCACCTAAGGCAATGACCGCACCAGGCAGGACGCCCGGGCGGAAAATCTGGAGAGACCCAATGAAATCATCGGTTTGGCTTAAGTCATTGCTGCTCAGCGCCGTAGCGTTGTTGTCGGCCTGTGGCGGTGGGGGCGGTGGCAGCGACAACACCTTCACCCCCCCCAGCAATGCGCGCATCTCGGCGGCAGCAACATCGACCAATGTGCCCGCATCGTCGACCATGGCGATCACGGTTACGGTGACACTGCCGAACGGGTCGCCCGCCGCCGATGGGACGGTGGTCAGCTCGACAATCAGCCCTGGCTCCCTGGGCGGCTTGTTCGGCGTGTTGAACGGCCAGCCTTCGGGCGTCAACGCGAACACCGTGGGTGGACGCGCGGAATTTGTTTTTGTGGCGGGCACCACTCAAGGGACTGCCACCGCGACCTTCAGCACCCAGCCGGCGGGTCAGGCGAGCGCAGTGACGACGTCGCTTCAGCTGACGGTTACCGCGCCGACGGCCACCGGCAACATCACGATCGAATCCACCCGCACCGAACTCCCGGTGAACCTGTTCCGCGTCGCCCCGTTCCTGGGGTCGCCCTACTTGGCGGAGCTCACGATCAACGCTCGCAGCGCGACCGGCCAGCCGATCACCATTGCTCGCGGTGACGCGGGAGCCATGGTCCTGTCCATCAACCCGGTGACCCTCGGTGGACTCTCCACTCTGGATGACCCGGAAACCGAGGACGTCAACGAGTTCACCCAGCTGGTCGGTTCTGGCCCCGTCACCCTGAATGCAGGACGCGGTACCGCGTTCGTGCATTCGTTCGTGACCACGGGCTCGGTTGTGGTCACCGCCTCGGTGCGCGACCCGGATACGGGACAGTCACTGACCGCGACACGCACCATCTCGATCGTGTCCTCCACCCCACCGCTGCCCGCTGTCGTCCAGCTGTTCCCGACCTTCTCGGGGCTCTACGCACAAGGATCAGGTGGCCGCACCTCGGGCACTTTCGAGGCCGACGTCAACGACGGTATCGGGCAGCCCGTTCCCAACCCTGTTTCCGGCAACGCCGCCTTCAACAACATTCGCGTTGAAGTGATCGGCGATGCGCCCGCAGCTGCGAACGAGCGGGTCAACGGAATCAACGCGGCCGGTCAGAACGTCACCGGCCAGAGCATCGCACTGCGCACCACCAACGGCATCGCCACGTTCACGTTCACCACCGGCAACCGACTGGGACAGACCACGGTGCGCGTCACTGCCGACCGAGCGGACAACAACGTCGACAACGGCATCAGCGACCCGGTCGTGGCGGAGCGTACGGTGGTCATTTCGGACGGCCGCCTGTTTGCACTCCAAGTCACCAGCCCGAATGTCGAGGCGATCGAGGCGAACCGCGTGGCAACCAACGAGCAGGGACTCGTCGGCGGGCTTGACGGCACCTACAGTCTGACCGTCAGCGCCCTTGCAACCGATCGCCAGGGCAACCCGGTGCTCGCCGGTACGCCGGTGGAGTTCGGTCTGGTGGACGCCCCGCTGGTCGGTTTCCCGAATCTGGGTCCGGGCGCTTTCGCGATCTCCGGCAGCGATGGCAACCCCCAGGAAAGCGGCTTCGTCTTCACGGCGCCGAACGGGGCGTTCCAGACCGCGGGCGGTGGAGCGGGTCCGCGCGACACCCTGCTCGTGTTCGGTCAGTCGGTACCTGGGAATCGCGACCTGGAGAGCGCGCGTACGGTCGCCTCGGTGAACAGTCAGACCGGCCTGACGACGGTCCAGCGCTTCAACGCGAACGACGACACAGGTACCAGCGTCGACAGCGGCAACGTCTTGCCGTACCTGATCGGCCGTGCCCAGCACGGCAACATCATCGCGACGGGTTTCACCGACGAGAATGGCGTAGCCACGGTTCGCATGAACTACCCCGTGTCGCGGCTGGGCCAGAGCGTTGCGGTGTGGGCCCGAGGCAGTGCAACAACGGGCAGCACCTCCAAGCTGATCACCGATATCGCGGGCTACGTCTACCCGGGAATCGCGCCGCTCTCGATCATCGCCAGCCCCTCCACCATTCCGGGCAACACCACGACAACGGTCACGGTGTGCCTGCGCGACGCATTCGATTCTCCGATCCAGGGCGCCTTCATGAGCTTCGGCTTCTCGTTGGCCAGCGGCACCGGCACCATCGGCGGCCGCAATGGAGGCCCTCTGCCCGAGCCCACCGGCAGCAACGGCTGCGTGCTCGTCACCGTGGTGACCAGTGGCATGAGCGAAGACGGGGACAATACCCTGACCTTCTCGCTGGGCGACGCGGAGCCTGCGGAAGTCGAGATCAAGGTGGCGGATGACCTGATTCTGCAGGCCTTCCCGAGTGCGTTCATCGGCAATGGCACCTTCGAGGTGAACCTGCGCCTGATCGACGGCGCCGGCAACCCGGTTGCCGGTCGCGCGATCGGCGTCGAGTGCTCCGGCTCCGGTGACACCGCTGTGGTCAGCGTGATCACTCCGCCAACCGTCACCGACGCGGGTGGCAACAGCCGCGCGCTGCTCAGTGCCCAGCTGATGGATCAGCCCGACGGCGGCGCCGAATGGGAATGCGAGTTCAGCCTGGCCGGCGGCGAGCCGTCGGCGACCGTGATCTTCAAGGGCCGCGACAGCTGTGCCGGCGGCGCCGGCTTCAGCCCGCCCCCCCCGGTGAACGCCTGCAACACCGGCACCACTCAGAACCAGACCCTGACGCTCACCCTATCGGGTGCGGCGGGCGGTACGGTCACGGGCACCGGTGGTTTCAGCTGCAGCGCCCCAACGGCTGCACAGGTCAGCTGCGCGCAGCCCTTCCCTGCGGGAACCGTGGTCGGGCTGACAGTGACTCCCACCGGCGCGGCTCCGCGTCCGGTGCCGCAGGTCAGCGGCGGCTGTCAGTTGTCTCCGCTCAACCAGACCCCCGGCGCCGTCTTCACCGTTAACACCAGCGCGCTCAGCGCTGCGACAACCTGCTCGATCATCTTCCAGTAGTCGAGCGAGCATGGAGTCCGACAGAAGGCCGCGAAAGCGGCCTTCTGTCGTTCCGATCCCAGCAAACAGTGCCGGTGCACGCGAAAGAAGCGGATCATCCGTCAAGCCGCGCCTGAGGGGTGGCGGAATTCGCCATGCGCGCGCTTGAGCGAGCTCGCGATCTCCAGCGTTCTCTGTCCCAGCCCGGCGATGCTCGCCGGCGTCTCCGAGTGGCCCTGGAGCACGCTGCACCGGCCCCAGGGAGGTGTCTGCTCGACATGACACCCCCTCTTCCCGTGAATCGGCGCCCGCGCTCACCCATGCGCTTGGGGACAACCGCTTCAACCCAGCAACCGGGACGCGGGCAGTGGCTCGAGTACTCGGAACGCCTTTGCCACTGCGCTTGCTCCCTGCCTGAGTCCGCTGACAGGGGCCAAGGCGGGAAGCTTCACCCCTGCACGCAGGGCGCATGGTGCACGGCGGCGATAGACTCCATGCGGAAGCGCGCCCAGGATCTGACGTCCGCGGGCACCGTTTTCCGTAACTGAAGCGATTGCCGGGCTCCGCAGCCCACGTCCCGCGGGCAATGGCCCCCACCGCATCCGAGTATTCCCTCGTGGCCCAGCACAGAATCGAGATCAAGGAAGGCGAGGTGCTGTTCCGGGAAGGAGACGCGCCCGACGTGGCCTTTCTGGTCGAGTCGGGTTGTCTTGCCATTACCACCGGGGTCGACCAGCGCCTGTTGGCGCAGGTCAAGGCCGGCGAACTGCTGGGCGAAATGGCTGTCATCGATCGCTCGCCGCGCACGGCCACGGCAACCGCACTGGAAACCTGCGTGCTCGTCCCGATCACGCCAGAGCAAATCGCCGAACGGCTGATCAACACAGATCCCGTGGTGCGGGCTTTGTTGGAAGGCCAGCTTCGACGCTATCGATCAACCCTCGCGAGTCTGCAGGGCCACGCGCCGCTTCCACAGGAAGCCGAGATCGAGCCGATTGACGGTATCGGCAAGATCCGGCTGGAGGGTGAACTACGCGAAGCACTCTCGAGTGGCGGGCTGGAGGTGCGCTTCCAGCCGCTGCTGGACATCGAGCGTGGTGAGATCGCCGGCTACGAAGCACTGGTGCGTTGGCATCACGGCGAACGCGGGCAGATCTCGCCCGCCGAGTTCATCGCGCTTGCGGAGGAAACGTCGCTGATCGTCCCGGTCGGCGAGTTCGTGCTTGAGGCCAGCCTCGACGCCCTCTGTCTGCTCGGCTCGCATCGCGGAAAGCGACCCTTTGTCGCGATCAACGTGTCCGCGCGCCAACTGGTTGAAGACGCTCTGCTGCCGCGACTGCTTCAACGCCTGGAGGCGCGAGGCATCGCGCCCGCGCAGATCAAGATCGAGATCACCGAGAGCCGCCGCCTCGACTACGAGCGGGTCGCCGCCATGATGCGCAGTGCGCGTGAGGCCGGCGTCCGCATGGCCCTTGACGATTTCGGGACCGGCTATTCGAACCTGCAGCACATGCACCTGCTGAGCTTCGACACGCTCAAGGTCGACCAGGCCTTTGCCCGGGCCATGATCGAAAATCCCCGCGCGCGCAACATCGTGGAGGCGATCGTTACCATGGCCCACCGGCTCGGCGCCGACGTGGTGGTCGAGGGGATTGAGCGCGAGGAGCAGCTCGCGGTGCTGCGCGAGCTCGGCTGTCGCTACGCGCAGGGCTGGCTCGTCGGTCGACCGATGAGCCTGGAAGAGCTGTTGGCGAAGCAGGCCCGGATCGGCGCCTGACCGGCGGCGCGCGCCCCACCAACCGCACAGGCCGAAGGCCGGTACGGAGGGCATACTCGCCGCACTCCTGCACGGAATCGGACAGCCAGCGCCTGCGAGGACCGGCTCAGTGCGGGAAACGGCGCGTCCATCCGTCTCGACCCAATCGCCGCGGAGCCCTCGCAAGTCGCCTGCGTCCGGCGCCCCGCGGGCGTCGTGACGGGTCATCGCGGGAAAGCGTTGCGGAATCGGAACCCAAGCGCGACGGCCGCTGTCGAACGCCGCCCAAACACAGGTGAAACCTCTGCATGCAAGCCAACGAAAGCCCCGCTCCCTCCCGCCCGGTCGACACACTGGCGGCGCGTTTCGGCGCCTTGCGCGATTCGCTCGCCGCCGAAGTGGTCGGTCAGCCCGAGCTGGTCGAGCGCCTCGTCATAGCGCTCCTGGCCGATGGCCATCTGCTGGTGGAAGGCGCGCCGGGGCTGGCCAAGACCACTGCCATCAAGGCCCTGGCCGCGCGCATCGAGGCCGACTTCCACCGGGTCCAGTTCACCCCCGACCTGTTGCCCGCCGATCTCACCGGCACCGAGGTCTACCGTCCGCAGGAGGCGCGCTTCGAGTTCCAGCCCGGCCCCCTGTTCCACAACCTGCTGCTCGCTGACGAGGTCAACCGCGCACCCGCCAAGGTGCAGTCGGCGCTGCTGGAAGCGATGGGCGAACGCCAGATCACCGTCGGCCGCGTCACTTACCGCCTGCCGGAATTGTTCCTGGTGATGGCGACGCAGAATCCGATAGAACAGGAGGGCACCTATCCGCTGCCCGAAGCCCAGCTCGATCGCTTCCTGATGCACGTCCGCATCGGCTATCCGCAGGCCGACAGCGAAACCGAGATCCTGCGCCTGGCGCGCACCCGCGCCCTACAGGAACTGGATCCGGTCGCAGGCGCCGGCCAGGCCGCACAGATCGCAAAGATCAGCGGCGAAGAGATCCGCGAAGCCCGGCGCCGCATTCTCGGCCTGCACTTCGCGCCGCGGCTGGAGCGCTATCTGGTGGAGCTGGTGCTGGCCACCCGCGACGCAACGCCCTATGGCGCCGAGCTGAAACGCCAGATTGCATTCGGCGCCAGCCCGCGCGGATCGATCGCACTGGAGCGCTGCGCGCGCGCCCACGCTTGGCTGGCCGGGCGCGATTTCGTGGCGCCCGAAGACATCCGTGCGGTCGCGCTGGATGTCCTGCGCCACCGCGTGCTGCTGAGCTTCGAAGCCGAAGCCGAAGGGCTCGACAGCGACACACTGGTGCGCGCCCTGCTGGACCGCGTGCCCCTGCCTTGAGCGCGGCAGTCCTGGCATGAACAGCGCCATCAACGCCGCCCTGGTGCCCGACCTGGCCGAGCTGGTCGCCCTGCGCGCACGCGCCGCGCAGCTGGCTGCGGGCGCCCGGCGGCGCTCGGCCGATCGCGCGGCCGGCACCCGACACAGTCCATTCCGCGGACGCGGCATGGATTACGCCGAATCGCGCGCCTACGCCGCCGGTGACGACGTGCGCCACGTCGACTGGCGTCTGACCGCGCGTACTGGCGAACTGCACACCAAGCTGTTTGCGGCGGAGCGTGAGCGCACTTCGGCGGTACTGCTCGACACCTCCGCCGCCCTGCAGTTCGGCACGCGCGCCTGCTTCAAGTCGGTGCAGGCGGCGCGACTCGGCGCTCTGTTCGCCTGGTTCGCCCAGTCGGAGGGTGACCGCGTCTGCGCAGCCGCCTTCGGTCGCCGCGCCGCACAGCTGCCGGCCGCCGGCACCCAGCGCGGTGTGCTGCGCGTGTTGAAGGCGCTGTGCGAATGGTCACTGCCGGAACAGCCGGAGGCGATCGCGCAGCCCTTGTCCAAGGCCATCGATGCGCTGGATCGCACCCTTCGCGCCGGTGCCCACGTGCTGCTGCTGCTGGAGGCCGACAGCCTCGACGAAGAGGCCCTGCGCGGTCTGCTGCGACTGCGACAGCATCACGACGTGATCGCCGCTGTTTTGGTTGATCCGCTCGAGCGGGACACGCTTCCACCCGGGCGTTACCGCGTACAGACCGCGGAAGGCGAACGCCTGCTCGAAGTCCCACGCGGCGCGCGCCCCGCTTGGCAGACGGCGCTGCGTCAGCGTCAGGACATAGCCATCGAGCGTCTTCAGCGCGCCGGTGTCGGTGCGCGCCTGATCAGTACCCGCGAGGATCCGGTGCCGGCCCTGCGTGACCTGCTGCGCGGTGCGCCGCCGCGGGAGGGCGCGTGAGCCCCGGCCCCCAGCTTCGCGATATCCAGCTGCCGCCCGAGCCCGGGCTGTGGCCGTGGCCGCCGGGCGTGTGGCTGCTGCTGCTCGTCGCCCTGCTCGCGCTGCTGTGGCTCATCCGACGCGCGCTGCGCGCCGCGCGCCGGCGCCAGCTGCTGCGGCGCTGGCGCACGGCGATGCAGGCGATCCTCGAAGACCGTGCTGCCGCGCCGATCGAGCGCGTCGCAGCGGCCTCCGAGCTGCTGCGCCGGGCGATGCGCCAGCACAGCCCAGCGGCGGCTGCGCTCGGGGGGGGGCAATGGCGCGACCGACTCAGCGCCCTGGCACCCTTGCCCGAGCCCGAGCCCGATCGCGGACTGGACCTGCTGGTCGAGGGCCCGTGGCGCGCGCAGCTCGATGAGGCTGATGCCCAGCTCGCCCTGGTCCGCGCCAGCGAGCGTCTGCAGCGTCTGCTGGAGACCTTTCCATGAGCGCCTGGCTGACCGCGCTGGAGGCGATCGAGCTGGCGCGGCCGTGGGCGCTGTGGCTGCTGCCGCTGCCCCTGCTTGCCCTGCTGCTGCCGCCTGCGCGCCGACTTGCGGGCAGCGCCCTGCGCCTGCCCTTGGCGCTGCCCCCGAGCGCACTTTCGGGCTCGCGGACCCGCCTGCTGTCGTCGCGACTGCTGGCGGCGCTGCCGGTGTGGGCCCTGCTTTGTTTCGCTGCCGCGCAGCCGCAGCGCCTGGGTGAGATCGAGGCGCCGCCGAGCAGCGGCCGAGACCTGATGCTGGCGGTCGACGTGTCCGGCTCGATGGCGGCCGAAGACATGCAGGTCGGCGGTCGCCGCGTGGACCGGCTGACCGCGGTCAAGCGCGTGCTGGGTGATTTTCTGGATCGCCGCGCGGGTGATCGCGTTGGTCTGATCCTGTTCGGCCAAAGCGCCTATCTGTTGACCCCGCTGACTTTCGATCGCGCCCATGTTCGCTATCAGCTCGAAACCAGCGTGATCGGCATGGCCGGACGCGAAACCGCCATCGGCGATGCGGTCGGTCTGGGCGTCAAGCGTTTGCGCGAACGTGGTGAGGGCGAGCGGGTGCTGATCCTGCTCACCGACGGCGTGCACAACGCCGGCGCGCTGGACCCCGATCGCGCGACCCAGCTCGCGGTGGCCGAGGGCGTGCGTGTGCACACCATCGGCATGGGCGGTGACGGCGGTGCCACCAGCGTGTTCGGCCTGCAGATCGCCACGCCCGGCGCGGAGATCGACGAAGCCAGCCTGCGTCGCATCGCCGACAGCACCGGCGGTCGCTACTTCCGCGCCCGCGATACCCGCGAGCTCGCCGGCATCTACGCCGAGCTGGACCGGCTCGAACCGGTCGAGCAGGAGGCCGAACCGCTGCGACCGCGGCATGAGGTCTTCCATTGGCCGCTGGCTCTGGCACTGCTGCTCGGGCTGCTGGCCCTGGCCTTCGATGCCCTGCGCGCGCCCGAGGTCAGCCGATGAGCGCACTCGGTCTGGACGACTTCCATTTTCTGCGGCCCCTGTGGCTGCTGGCACTGCTGGTGCTGCCGCTGCTGTACGCGCTGCGTCGCCGTGCCCGCGCCGGCAGCGATCCGTGGCGTGCCGTGGTCGATGCGCCGCTGCTGGCGGCACAGACCGCCGCGACCGCGCGTGCACCACGCCTGCCCGAGGCGCTGATGTTCCTCGGCCTCACGATCGGCGTGCTCGCTCTGGCGGGCCCGGCCTGGCGCGAGCTGCCGCAGCCCCTGCTGAAGCTGCAGGCGCCGCTGCTGATCGCGCTCGACCTGTCCGCCAGCGCGCGCGCGGCCGATCTGAAGCCAGATCGGCTGACCCGCGCGCGTCTGAAGCTGGCCGAACTGGTGCGCCGTCGCAGCGACGGCCAGACCGCCCTGATCGCCTTCGCTGGCGAGGCCTTCACGGTGGCGCCGCTGACCGACGATGCCACCACGCTGGACGGACTGCTGGCGGCACTGGACCCCTCCATCCTGCCGGTGCCCGGACAGCGTCCCGAGCGCGCCATTCGCACGGCGCTGCGCCTGTTCCTGGACAGCGGCGCTCGCAGTGGCGATCTGCTGCTGTTGACCGACCGCGTCGGCAGCGCGGCGATCGAAGCCGCGCGCGACGCCGCCAGCCAGGGCCTGCGGGTGTCGGTGCTGGGACTCGGCACGCCCGAAGGTGCGCCCGTCGCGGTCGGCGGCGGTGGGTTCATGCGCGATGAGGCCGGCAACATCCGCTTGCCGCGGCTCGATGAGCCCAGTCTGCGGGCGCTGGCCGACGCCGGTCAGGGCGGCTATGCGCGCTTCGCGGCCGACGGCGGCGATCTGCGTGCACTCGGCTTCGATCTGGCCCCTGCGACCGCCGACACGCAGCGTGTCGATACCCTGTCGCCACCCACGGAAGCCGGCGCCCGCGAAACGCTGCGCTATCGTGACGAGGGGCCTCTGCTGGCCCTGCTGCTGCTGCCGCTGGCTGCCCTCGCCGCACGTCGAGGCTGGCTGCTGGTACTGCCACTCGCACTGTTGCCGCTCACGCCGTCGGTGCAGGCGCGCAGCCCCGCCAGCACGGCTGGCGCGAACCTGTCGACGGCGACAGAAGCCGCGGCGCCTGCACCCGAGCCCGGCGCGGTCGCGCAGTTCTGGAACGATCTGTGGAGCCGCCGCGATCGCCAGGCCTGGGAGGCCCTGCAGGACGACGCACCCGAGCGCGCGGCGCGCATCGCCGAGGATCCCGCGCTGCGCGGCAGTGCTGCCTATCGCGCCGGCGACCACGCCGCGGCGCTGGCCGACTTCGAGCAGGGCGATGATGCCCGCAGCCACTACAACCGTGGCAATGCGCTGGCCAAACTGCAGCGCTACGAAGAAGCGCTGGCGGCCTATTCGGATGCGCTGGCGCGGGAGCCCGATCACGCGGACGCCCTCGCCAACCGCCAGGCGGTCGAGGACTTTCTCCGCCAGCAGCAGGAGCAGTCGCCGCAGGACGGCCAGCAGGGCGAGAACGGCGAACCCTCGGAAGGCGAGCAGGGTGAACCGCAGTCCGAGCCCGGCGACAGCGACAGTGAGGCCGAGGACGCCGATTCCGGCGAGTCGCAGCCCGGCGAACCCGCGCAGTCCGACGAGCAGGAAGCGTCGGAGTCGGCGCCGCCGGAGGACGCCGAGGGAGAAGGCGAAGGCGAAGGCGAGCAGACACCGCCACCCGCCGACGGCGATCAGGCCGAAGACCAGCAGGCCTTCAACGAGGCCATGCAGCAGGCGCTGGAGCAGGGCGAGAGCACCCCCGAGGACGCCGAGCAAGGCGAGCCGATCAGCGCCGAAGTGATGGCTGAAGCCGAGAAGCGCCAGGCCCTGGAGCAACTCATGCGACGCGTCCCTGATGATCCCGGCGGCCTGCTGCGCCGCAAGTTCCTGCTTGAATACCAGCGCCGCCAGCGCGAGGGCGAGTCCCCATGAACGTGCACCTGCGGAACCTTCTTGCGCTGCTGCTGATCGCGCTGCCGACGCTGGGCACCGCCCAGGGCACCCGCGCCTTCCTGGATCGCGAGCAGATCGTGCTCGGCGAGTCGGTCACCCTCAACATCGAGACCGATCAGGCCGGCGGCGGCGAGCCCGATCTGTCGACGCTGGGTGCCGACGTGCGCGTGCTCGGCAGTTCCAGCAGCACCCAGATCAGCGTCGTCAATGGTCGTCAGAGCATGCGTACCCTGTGGGGCGTGGTGCTGGAGCCGCTGTCCGCCGGTGTGATCGGCATTCCCGCGCTGGAAGTGCGCGGCCAGCGCACCGAGCCGCTGCGCCTGAGCGTGCTGCCGGCGACGGCCCAGCCCCGCGACAGCAATGCCGACCTGCTGCTTGAAGTCGAGGCGGCGCCGGAGAACCCCTACGTGCAGCAGCAGGTGATCTACACGGTGCGCCTGCTGTACGCGGTGACCCTGCTCGACGGCCAGCTCGATGAGCCGCGCGCCAACGGCGCCGACATCCGCCGGCTGGGCGGAGACGCCACCTTCAGCCGCGACATGGGCGGGCGCCGCTACAGCGTGGTCGAGCGTCGCTACGCGATCACGCCGCTGGCCTCGGGGCCGCTGAGTATCGAGGCGCCGCGGTTCCGCGGTCGTGCCCTGGCCGGCGGCCGCAGCAACCGCATGTTCGATCCGGGCACGCCGGTGTCGGCGGCCGGCGACGCGATCGCGCTGGACGTGCGTCCGCGGCCGGCCAGCGCGGGCGAGCCCTGGCTGCCCGCCCAGTCTTTGGACTATCGCGCGCAGACCAGTGCCACCGGCCGGCTCAGGGTCGGTGATCCCGTCACCCTGTCGTTGCGGCTGTCGGCGCGCGGGCTGTCGGCAGAGCAGCTGCCGGAGCTGACCTTGCCGGCGATCGAGGGCGCCGAGGTCTATCCCGACCAGGAGGCCAGCCAGACCCGTGAGGGCCCACGCGGCATCGAGGGCGAGCGCAGCCGCAGCTTCGCGGTGGTGCCCAGTCGAGCGGGCACGCTGGAGCTGCCGCGGCTGGTGATCCGCTGGTGGGATGTGTCGGCCGATGTCGCGCGCGAGGCCGTGATCGAGGCCCAGCGTTTCGAGGTCGAAGGCGGTGCGTCTGCAGCCGCTGCGGCCACCGTCAGCGCAGCGACTCCAGTGACGGTCGATGGCGAGCCCGAAGGCGGCCAGCGGGCTGCGGTGATCGATGGCGTGCATCCGCTCTGGCGCGTCGCCGCGCTGGCGCAGCTGCCCGTGCTGGCCCTGCTGCTGGCGCTGTGGTGGCGCGCGCGTTCGGCGCGGCCGGCGCTGGCGGTGAGTGCGCATGCCGCAGCTGCCATCCCGCCGCAGGCCGGCCCCGCGCTAGCAGCCGCACTGCGGCGCGGCGAGCTTGAGGAGATCGCCAACGCGCTCCGCGCGCTGGCGCGCGCGCGAGATCTGGCGCCGGACCTCGGCGCACTGGCGCAGGCGCTGGACGACGACGCTCAGCGTGCGGCGATCGAGTCGCTGCAGCGCAGCCTGTACGCCGGCGGCGAGGGCGCCCCTGCGCTGCAGGCGCTGCGCGCTGCCTTCGCCCGCGCCCCCGCCTTTCGCGTGACGGCCGCGCCTGCCAAAGCGCAGCCCGACCTGCCGCCGCTCTATCCGCCGCGCCGCTCGACCTGACGCAGCGAAGGCGGCTTGCGCGCGTGCCTGCGTGCTGCTCCCGCAGCTTCCGCGACATGGGTCTGCCCTCCGGCCGGCAGTCGCTTTCCGGACGGATGCCCGGAAATCCCCGCGAAACGCGAAGCGCAACCGCGTCGTGCAAGGCAGGTTCACTCGCGACCCTGCCGATGGGCACCGGACCCCCCTCGGACGCGTGATGTACCATCCCGGTCGTTGCGTGCAGGCCGGACTTGGCCGCAGGCAGCGGCGATGTGGCGGGGAAGCCGGCATCGCGCGCGGCGGATGGGACGCCCGGTCGGCGCTCGTCCGTACGCTCCATCCATGCACAGTCCTCTGGGGGGACGCTCATGATCCAACGTGTCGCGCTGGCCTTGCTGCTGGCCCTTACTTTCCCTGTGCTTGCCCAGGATTCCGAGCCCGAGGGCGACAAGGGCTTCGAGACGGTTGAGGCCACGCAGGCCGAGCCTGCTCCCGCCGAGGCCGTAGCGCCGGCGGCACCGGCCTTCTCGGCCGTCGCCGCAGACCCTGCGCCAGCCGCTGAGCTCAGCCTTGATCAGCGCGTCGAAGCGATGATCCGGCCGGTCGCCGATGCCGTTTCCGGGCTCATCTTCTTCTCTGTCCGCGTCGGCGGCACCGATGAAGCACCCGTCATGTTCCCGCTGATCGTAGGCTGGCTGATCATCGCCGGCCTGGTGTTCACCGTGTACTTCGGCTTCATCAACTTCCGCGGCTTCACCCACGGCTTCCGTCTGCTGCGCGGCGACTACAGCAGCAAGCGCGATGCTGGCCCCGGTGAGGTCAGCCATTTCCAGGCGCTCACATCGGCGGTTTCCGGAACGGTGGGCCTCGGCAACATCGCCGGCGTGGCGGTGGCGATCACCATCGGTGGACCCGGCGCCACCTTCTGGATGGTGCTGGCCGGCCTGCTCGGCATGTCGACCAAGTTCGTCGAGTGCACGCTGGGCGTGAAGTATCGGCTTGAAAAGGCCGATGGCACCGTCTCCGGCGGCCCGATGTATTACCTGTCGCGCGGCATCGCCGAAAACTACCCCAGCCTCAAATCGTTCGGATTGACGCTCGCCGTGGTTTTCGCCGTCTGCAGCATGCTCGGCGCAATCGGCGCCGGCGCGATGTTCCAGGCCAATCAGGCCTACGTGCAGCTGCTCAACGTGACTGGCGGAGCCGAAGGCCCGCTGGCGGGCAACGCATTGTGGTTCGGCCTCGCCTACGCCGCCTTGGCGGGCGCGGTGGTGATCGGCGGCATCACCCGCATCGGCAGCGTGACCTCGAAGCTGGTACCGGCCATGGCCGGGCTCTACATCGTCGGCTGTCTGGTGGTGATCATGATGAACATCGGTCAGCTACCCACCGCGATCGGAGCGATCTTTGCCGGCGCCTTTACGGGGGAAGGCGCGGTCGGCGGCATCATCGGCGCGCTGATTGTCGGTTTCCGTCGCGCCGTCTTCTCGAACGAGGCGGGTTTGGGCTCGGCGGCGATCGCGCATGCGGCGGTCAAGACCCGTGATCCGGTCACCGAGGGCTTCGTCGCCCTGTGGGAACCGTTCGTGGACACGGTGGTGATCTGCACCATGACCGCGCTGGTCATCATCATCACCGGTCAGTACCTGGTGGAAGGCGGCGGCGGCGACGGCGTGCTGCTCACCTCGAATGCCTTCGGCAGCGTGGTCAGCTGGTTCCCGTATGTGCTCACCGTGGCGGTGCTGCTGTTCGCGTTCTCGACCACCATCACCTGGGGCTACTACGGCGCCAAAGCGGCAGCTTTCATGGCCCGCGAGAACAAGGGCGTGCTGTACGGTTTCAAGATCTTCTACCTGTTTACCGCGGTGCTGGGCTGCACTCTGCAGCTCACCAGCCTGGTCGACATCGCCGACGCCCTGCTGTTCATCATGGCCATTCCCAACCTCATCGGTGTGTATCTGCTGATGCCGGTGGTCAAGCGCGAGCTGGACAGCTACTGGGCGCGTCTGAAGTCCGGCCAGCTGCGCAACTATCGCGAACAGCCGGAGACGTAGGCCATGGAGGCTGCTCGCGGGATGTCGCTGCACATAAAGATGGCGATCGGCTTTGCGGTGGGCATCACCGCGGGCGTCCTGGCCAATGCTTTTGCCGGCGACTCCAGCTGGCTGGACCCGGCGATCGACTACGTCACCAACCCGGTCGGCAAAATCTTCTTGAACTTGCTGTTCATGCTGGTGGTGCCGCTGGTGTTCTCGGCCCTGGTGCTGGGCGTGGTCGAGATCGGCGACCCGCGCTCACTGGGGCGCATCGGCGGCCGAACCCTGATCTTCATCCTGGTGGTGACGGCGATCGCGGTCAGCATCGGCATGGTCATCGTCAACCTTGTGCAGCCAGGCCAGGGATTGTCTCCCGAGTTGGCCGAGGAGCTGATCGCTGGCTCCGGCGCGCGCGCAGCCGACATCGCCACCAAGGGCGCCGCCGTATCGGGCATCGACCTTCTGATCAACATCGTGCCGCGCAACCCGCTGGCATCCGCGGTCAATGGCGATCTGATCGGGGTGATGTTCTTCGCGCTGCTGTTCGGCATCGGCGCCACCGTGGTCGCCTCGGCCGGCACGCGCAGCTTTGTCGGCGCCGTGCAGGGTGTCTACGACATCTGCCTGAAGCTGATCGGCTGGATCATCCAGCTCGCGCCCTACGCCGTGGCCTGCCTGCTTTTCGGCATCACCGCCAAGCTCGGCTTCGACGTGCTCGTGCAGCTGGCGCGCTATGTCGGCACCGTGGTGCTGGCGCTGGCGATCCACTTCTTCGTGGTGTTTCCGATCCTGGTGCGGGTGTTCGGCGGCATGTCGCCGCTGAAGTTCTTCAAGGGCGCGGAGCCGGCGCTGCTGACGGCATTCTCGACCAGCTCGTCTAGCGCGACCTTGCCGACCACGCTGGAATGCGCCGAGCACCGTCTGGGCGTACCGCGGCCCGTGGCCCGCTTCGTGTGCACGCTGGGCGCCACCGCCAACATGAACGGTACTGCGCTGTTCGAGGGCATCACCGTGCTCTTCCTCGCGCAGTTCTTCGGCGTCGAGCTGAGCTTCGTGCAGCAGATGAGCATTCTGGTGCTGTGCATCTTCGGTGCGATCGGCGCCGCCGGTGTGCCAGGCGGCTCACTGCCGGTGATTGCGATGATTCTCGCCATGTTCGGCATCCCGCCCGAAGGCATCGGCCTGATCCTGGGCGTCGACCGCTTTCTCGACATGTGCCGCACCACCGTCAACGTCGGTGGTGACCTGGTCGCTTCCGTGGTGGTGGCGCGCGGCGGTCTGCTGCCGCCGCACCCGGAGCAGGGCCACGCGGCGCAGTCGGAACACGGCGAAGGACGCAGCGAGGTCTGAAGTCGTGCAGGACGCCGACCTCACCGGCCTGCTGCAGGCCTGGCGCGGTGGCGATCGCGCCGCGCTTGATCGCCTGCTGCCCGAGGTCTACGGCCTGCTCAAGCGCATGGCCGCCGGCCGTGTCGGCAGCGTCGACCGCACGCCCACGCTCGATCCCACGGCACTCGTTCACGAGGCGGTGCTGCGTCTGCTCGGCGGCAGCCCTGACTGGCAGAACCGCAGCCATTTCCTGGCCGTGGCCGCGCTGCAGATGCGCGCGGTGCTGGTCGACCATGCGCGCGCTCGGGTCGCCGCCAAGCGCGGCGGCGGCGCGGCGCTGGTGACGCTGCGTGCGGCCGAGTTCGAAGCCGCCAGCGACGGTGTCGAGGTCGATCTGCTGGCGCTCGACCAGGCACTCCGGCAACTGGGCGACAGCGATGGGCGCGCTGCCAAGGTCGTCGAGATGAGCTACTTCGCCGGCATGCAGCGCGAAGAGATCGCCGAGGTGCTGCAAGTCAGCGCGGCTACGATCGACCGCGATCTGCGTTTCGCGCGCGCCTTCCTGAACCG
>JBIJCA010000081.1:0-16293 GCA_044344935.1 Aquimonas sp.
TGCTCACGACCATCGAACTGCGCGAGGGGCCGATGGGCACCGAGCTGCGCATCGAGCAGAGCGGCATTCCCGATGCGATACCCGTCGAGGCCTGCTACCTCGGCTGGCAGGAATCGATGCAGCTGCTGGCCCAGCTGGTCGAGCCGACAATCCCCGATCACGGGCCCTGAGCCCTATTGCCAAGGAGACATCCATGTCCTACATCGACGGCTTCCTCGTGCCCTGCCCCAGCGACCGCATCGACGAGTACCGCAAGATCGCCGCCACCGCCTGCGAGGTGTGGATGGAACACGGCGCACTCGAATACTGGGAGTGCGTGGCCGAAGACATGAACAACGACTTCTCGCGGCCCTTTCCGGAAGTGATCGGCGCTGGCGAGGGCGAGACCGTCGTGTTCGCCTGGATCCGCTACCGCTCGCGCGCGCACCGCGACGAGGTCGGCGCCAAGGTGATGGCAGACCCGCGCATCGCCGGCATGTCGCCCGAGTCCATGCCCTTCGACTGCAAGCGCATGGGCTACGGCGGCTTCGAGGTGCTGGTCGGCGCGCGCGCCGATGGCTGAAGCCACACCCGCGCTGGCCGCGCAGATCGATGCGCTGTACCGCAGCGATTCGCGGCGCGTACTGGCCACCCTGATCCGCCTGCTCGGCGACTTCGAGCTGGCCGAGGATGCGGTCTCCGACGCCTTCGCAGCGGCTGTCGAGCAGTGGCCAAAAGAAGGCGTGCCGGCCAATCCGCTCGCCTGGCTGGTCTCGGCCGGCCGTTTCAAGGCCATCGACCGCGTACGCCGGCGCGCGCGCTTCGACGAAATCGCGCGCGGCATCGCCATCGAGGATGAGCTGCTGCGCGAAGAAGCCCAGCTCGATGAGTTCGAACCGGTCGAAGACGACCGCCTGCGCCTGGTCTTTACCTGCTGCCACCCCGCACTCGCCTTCGAGGCGCAGGTGGCCCTGACCCTGCGCGAAGTCTGCGGGCTCACGACCGAAGAAATCGCGCGCAGCTTTCTGACCTCGCCGGCCACGCTGGCCCAGCGCATCGTCCGCGCCAAGGCCAAGATCCGCGACGCGAAGATCCCCTACATCGTGCCGGCGCCGAACGAACTGGCGCCGCGCCTGGATGGCGTGCTCAAGGTGGTCTATCTGGTCTTCACCGAGGGCTATGCGCCCACGCTCGGCGAACAGCTCACCCGCGGCGATCTCTCCGGCGAGGCGATCCGCCTGGGCCGCCTGCTGGTCGAGCTGCTGCCCGAACCCGAAGTGCAGGGCCTGCTCGCACTCATGCTGCTCACCGAAGCCCGGCGCAGCGCGCGCAGCGACGAGGCCGGCGAACTCGTGCTGCTGGAGCAGCAGGACCGCAGCCGCTGGGACCGCGCCCTGATCGAGGAAGGCTGCGTCCGCGTGCAGCAGGCCCTGCGCGCGCGCCGCATCGGCCCCTACCAGCTGCAGGCCGCGATCGCCGCCGTTCACGCCGAAGCGCCATCCGCCGCCGATACCGATTGGCGCCAGATCGTCGGCCTCTACGAGGTGCTGCTGCGCCTCGAACACACGCCGGTTGTAGCACTCAACCGCGCCGTCGCCATCGCCATGGCGGCCGGCCCCGAACACGGCCTGCCGCTCATCGAACAGCTGATCGACTCCGGCGCGCTCAAGGACTACTGCCCGGCACATGCGGCGCGCGCGGAGCTGCTGCGGAGGTTAGCTCGCACGGGGGAAGCTGCAGCGCATTTCCGGCGCGCATTTGAGCTGTCGAAGCAGGGGCCGGAGCAGCGGTACTTTGAGAGGCAGCTGGAGTTGATACAGACACCCGAGAGCACGAGGCGAGGCCTTTCCGCGCCCGGCCTGTCGGATCAACCGTGATCGAATCCGGTGATCTCGGCGTGGATGAGGCAATCCTCGCGGGCAACCAGCAGGCCTCGAAATCCCCACCACGGGGATGCGCTGGGGTCGGTCGAGAACTCGAAGGTGTACAGCTCAGCCGGTGCTCGCAGCTTCTGCCTGATGAAGTCCGAAACCGGGTAGAACCAGACGATCGACGTGGCTGCACCGGCCTTCAGATCTGCCACCTCGGCCGCCGCCTCTCGCCGATCGAGTTCCTCAATCGATGAGGGGCCGGCCACGCCGACACGCTGGCGAAGCTGCTCCAGACTGCCTCCCGGGCAGGCCTCGGTGGGCTCGGCAAATCGCGCGAGATCGCCCCAAGCGCTGCGTTCCGTCAGCAATGCGTTCTCGGCCGCATGGGCGGGGGGCGCCATCCACACGGCGGTCGATGCGACGAACAGGCTGCAAGCCAACGTCTTCATGCGCGGGTGATTTTCCGTGTGCAAGTCCGAGCGAGAGGAGGGGCCACCACCCGTACGAGGGCGATCGCCGCGTTGTCAGCCAGGTGTGCGGCGATGCTGAGCAGCTCCGCACGGAGGTAACGCGTGTTGCGCAGGTTTCGCAGTGTCTTGGTGGACTTGGGAACCATCGGGGTGCTCGGAAGGGAGGACGGCACTCACTCTGCATGTCCCAAGCTACCCTGCAGGTAATTTGTGATTCTGCATGCAATCCGCTCCCGGCTCAGGCGCCAGTTGCTCCGAAACAATCGAATGTTGCGGTGGCTGCGCTGGTGTGCTGCAGGGTCTCCGCGGCACCGGCAGCGGGTCGACTGTGGTGTACTCAAGGACTACTGCCCCGCACATGAAAGAAGGACTCTGTGACTCGCGATAGCTGAGCGCCGGAGACGACTTCTTCCACCTGCCGCATCGACTGGACGCCGGTATCGGCAGCGGACTTCGCGAGGTCCGTTGGGCACCGGCTCGCAAAAACGCTTTGAGCTCAATGGCCGCACCTTCTAGAGAACCCGAACCGCCGGCAGCACCCTCTCGAAAGCGCCCGGCCGGCATTCTGCGCCTCGGGAAGACAGCGCAGCACATTCCTGAGGGTCTGAGCGTCCTATGGAGCTCATCGCTTGCGCTGCTAAACTCGATCGGGCGCTCTTCGCGCATTTCGATGAGGTCTATGGATGTCGCTTCGACCCCTTATTCGCTTCGGTCTCGCGCTGGTCTGCCTTGCGGCCAGTGGGATAACTTCCGCCGAAGAACGCCGGGAGAGCGGAGGGTTTCATTACTTCCTGGCGCCCCTGCCCACTTGGGTGGAAGAAGCCAACGTCGCTGAACATTGGCCTGCAGATGCGCCTGGAGCCAACGACACGGCCTGGCGCAACTGGCTGATCGACACCCAGATCGACCGCAGAAGTCAACGCCACCGCCGCTACTTCGATCACGCTGTCGAGGCCACGACAGCAGCGATGCTGGCAGAGGCCGGGCGCTTCACCATCGACTTCCGCCCCGACTATCAGACCCTTTATCTGCATCGGATCGAGCTGCGCCGGGAGGGCCGCTGGAGCGACCGGCTGGCAGAAGCACGCATCACGCTGGCTCAGCGCGAGAACGCCTTCGAATCCGACATATCCACCGGCACAGTCAGCGCCCTGCTGGTCATTGCGGATGTGCGGGCTGGCGACGTGGTTCGCTACACCTACAGCGTGGAGGGTGAGAACCCGGTCATGGGCGGCCACACCCATGATGCCTTCAGCCTTGCCTGGACCTCGCCGATCCTGCTGCGTCGGGCCCGCGTAGATTTTGATCGTGCGGGCGAGCCCGCCTATCGACTGATCAGCAGCGAGAGCACTCCGCGGCTGTGGGAGCTGGCGGATCGCACGCGCCTTGAGTGGGTCGGCGAAAAAGTGCCTGCAGTACTCCATGAGGGCGGCACACCGCCCTGGTACTCCGCGGTGCCCGTAATGGAGGTCGGACCGCGCGCGGCCTGGAGCGATATTGCCGAATGGGCGAAAGTCCTCTATCCGCGGCAGCAGCGGCTGCCAACCGAGCTTGAGACGCGTCTCGCAGCGTGGTCAGCCCTGCCGCAACTCGAACAGCGCGTCGCGGCCGCCCTGCAAGCAGTGCAGGACGAGGTGCGCTACTTCAGCGTGTTGCTGGGCGACAGCACGCATCGTCCCGCTGCCCCGATGGCCAGCTGGGATCGTCGCTTCGGCGACTGCAAGGACAAGGCCCTGCTGCTTGTCCATCTGCTGGAGCGCATGGGCGTGCAGGCCGTCCCGGCGCTGGTATCGGCACGCCAGCAGCGCGCGATCGGCGACAGGCTGCCAGCGGCCTCTCAATTCGACCATGTCATCGTGCGAGCCGAGGTCAACGGCAAGCGCTACTGGCTGGATCCAACCCTCACCCACCAACGCGGCCCGCTTGCCATGCGTCAGGCCAGCGATTTCGGCCTCGCACTTCCGATAGCTGACTCCACCGAAGCGATGCAGGACATGGTCGAAGTCCGTGAACAGCGCGCGGATCGACGCGTGCATGAGCGCTACATCGTGCAGGAAGACGGCCGCGGACTTCGCTTCGAAGTCACCACCGAACTGAGCGGCGCCGCTGCCAGCCAGCGCCGACGTGAGCTCGCCGCCCGATCGCTCGAACTCATCGGGCGCGACTTCGCTGACTACTATCGCCGTCTGCATGGCGATCTTGAAGTCGCGGCACAGCTGCGCGTGGAAGATGAAGAGGCCACCGGCATCCTGCGCACGCACGAGGCCTACGTGCTGCTGGATCCCTGGAACGCTGAGTCGTCTTCAAGCCGGGCGATCGACTTCTATGCGGACATGATCGCGCCTGTGCTGAGGCTGGAAGGCCCGCTCGAACGCGCCCACCCGCTGTGGCAGCCCCACCCGCTCAGGCTTGAACAGACCGCCGAGCTTGTATTGCCCAAGGGCTGGAGCAGCGGCGAAGCCCCTGGCGGCGTTCAGGTTTCCGACAAGGCCTTTACGTTCCACCGCGAGATATCGCGGACCGACAGTGGTTTGCGGATCACCCAGATGTTTGAATCCGTGGCTGACCATGTACCTGTCGAGGCAATGGCGAAGCATTTCGAGCAGCGCCGGATCGGTCTGAGTGCATTGGGCGTCAGAATGAGCCTGAGCGCACCACGCGATTCCAGCAGCCGCGAGCGTGGCCGCCGCCTGCGCGCACTGATCGAACAGGCCGACCAGTAAAGCAGGGCAGCGTGTTTCCATGGACTGCAGCGCAATGAGAAAGCGCCCGCGACTTTCAAGGCGCTGGCTGTGCGTAGAGAATCGACGGAGCATTCGATGAAGCTTGTGCTTTCCCTCAGTCTGCTGGCGTTCGCGCTTTCAGTGCCCGCCATCGCCCCTCAAGTGGCTGCCAACGACGTGCCTTCTGCCGAGGCGCTGTGGTCGCAGTTTCACGCCAACAAGGATCCAGTAACCGCCGCGGACTCGATGTCGGTACTTGACGCGCTGTTCGGCTTCAGCGGCAGGATCGATGCCACTGCGTGCGCAGAGAACGCGAAGCTGCTCGCGCAAGCGCTGGATCAAGTGCCGGTAAGCCTGGCACTGTGGTACGCGGAGATGGAGTGCGCGAGCGCCGTGGCGGACGCCCCCCGCCAGACTCGCGCCGAGGCGTACTTCTCGCGCTTGTCCCGGCACGCGTTGTCGAATCCACCCGCCCCAGCCAGCGATGAACGCCCAATACCTATCGTCAGCGAGGCAGATGCCTGGGTGCTGGCTGAAGCCCTCGAACTGGAGGTCCTGCACGCCTACTTCCGATTGCCCCTGACCGGCCCTTACGTGCGCCTGCAGATGACCGTGAACGATCCGGCTGAGCAGACCCAGCGTATCTGGGTGTTCGATGCTGTCGAAAGCTGGCGTCCACTGTTCGTGCGCGACCCCGATGAACTGAGTCCAGCCTTCGCCTGGCGCTTCCGCAGCGCTTACATGACGCCCGCCGAAGGCGAAGCAGAAAGCAGCGCAGGCCTGCGCCTGCAGCGCGTGGTCGACGCTTTGGCGGTGCGCGACACCAGCGATCTGCCGCGACAGCTTGAAGTCATGGCGCAGACCGACTTCGGTGCAGCTCGCGCATTCTTCGAACTGTGTGTGGTTCGCAATCCTGGCGTTTGCTCGCATGCAGCAATCGACAGCCTGCTGCGCTTCGCTGAGGCAGGCTCGGCGGAGGCGCTGTGGCTGCTCGGCACCGCCTACGCGGAAGGCCGCGGCGTCCCGCGCGATGCCAAGGTCGCCGCCATCCTGTTGGACCGCGCGGACGCCCGACTGGGAAAGTCACAGGCGACGCTGGCGGCAGCGCGGGAGTGGCTGCTGCAGTATCGGCTGCCTGCTCTGCCGCCGATTCTGAAGGATCGACTCGAAGACATGGCCGATGCTGGCCTCGCTGAGGCCGCCGAACTGCTGCTTGCCGATGAGCTCAGTGGGCTGGCGCTGAAACGCGTTTCGCCCCTGCAGCTGCAGCGCTACGCTGCAGCCGCCGACGCGCGCGACCCGCGCATCCGCGCTCACTATGCGGCGCTACTGGAGCGCAGCGGCGCAGAGGCAGGGCTGCAGGCACTGCAGGCGCTCGCACTGCAGGGAGAGTCCAGCGCCGCCGCCGCGCTACTCGATTCAAGACGTGGCAGAGCATCACTTGTTTCTCAGCCTGAACTCAGGCGCAAGCTTCATCGACTCGCCGGCATGCACGGCCGGGCGTCATCGAGCGCTGCAACCGCCCGCCACTTGCTCAGTCTCGGACAGCGTCGAGCAGCCCAGGCCTGGTTCTACTCCGCGTTCATTCAGGGCCACCTTGCATCGGGCGCACACGCGGTCGAGTTGGCGATCGAGGGCGGGGGTCTCTACGGCGGTTCTCCCGAGTTATGGGCACGCATACTCGACCTCATCATCGAGTACGAGGACAGCCCGCAGGCGCGACGTCTGCTTGCAATGGTCTTGCTGGAACAAGGCGAGACCTTGCAGCCGGATCCGGCGAAGGCGGGCAGACTGCTGCGCTCTCGGCTTGGCGCCTCCGATCCGGACTCGAAGCTGGTTCTGGCCGGCGCCCTGCTGCAAAAGCGGATTGCCGCGAAGCGCGGCGAGGACGGTGAAGCACTACTGCGTTCAGAGGTCGAGGCGGGCAACTCGCGCGCCATGGACAGCCTCGCTCTGCACATCTCGGCCGGCCACGTCCCCGGCACTGCGCAACAAGCGGTCGCACTGTGGCGCCAGGCGCTGGAGCTGGGCGATCGTCCGGCCAGAAACAATCTGGCGTGGACGCTCTGCACAGCGGCAGACGAAAGCTATCGCGATGTCCACGCGGGACTGGCCGAAGCGCAGGCGCTGTTGGTCGACGCCCGCGCCGACGACTATCTCGTCCTCGACATTCTCGCAAGCTGCCAAGCAGCCACGGGGGACTTCGAGGGCGCCGCAGAGCGCCTACGCGACATCATCGCGCGACTGCGCATGGAGGGACTCCAACGCAACGCGGTGGCGTACTTCGAGGACAAGTTGGCTCGCTTTGAGCGGCGCGAGGCCATCATTGAAGACTCCCGCAGCGCCGGGCCTCTGGCGAGGCAGAGAATCCGTCCGGAAGCGCAGAGAGCGCTGAGTAACGACCGTCAGACATCCACGGATCCGTCCAGCTGAGTCGCGCCCACTGAATTCCGTCGACGCTGTTGGTCAAGCCGCGAGGCGACCCGCATCCCCAATCCTGAATCCCATCACGGCTGGAAGCCGGATGAGCCGCCCCAGCGTTCACACGCGCTCGATCCCTTTGGCTAGACTCGCGCTCGAGTGCCCCTTCGGCACGTCTAATGAAAGGGGACTCCTGCGCATGTTTGCTGTTGCCCGGGCCGCGTTTGCAGCCCTCCTGTGTGTGCTTCTTGCCGGCCTCACCGCGGCCACGGCTTCCGAGATCCAGCGCTTCGAGCGCGGCGAGTTCGCGTTCGAGTTCGGGCCGCCCGCCGAGTGGGTTGAGGCGGCAAGCGTTGCGGAGGGCTGGCCCGAGGACGCCCCGGGTGCGCGTGATGCCGCGCTGCGCCACTGGCTGCTGGATGTGCAGGTCAACCGGCGCGGCACGCGCAGCCGCTACTTCGACCACGCACTGGAGCCAGTGACCGAGGCCCGCGTGGGCGATGCCAGCCGGATCGAACTCAGCTTCAACCCGGCCTACCAGCGGCTGGTGCTGCACCGTGTGGAAGTGCGCCGCGGCGGCGAGTGGTCGTCACGCTTCAACCCCGAGAGCGTGACCCTGGCGCGTCGCGAGGGTGAGTTCGAATCCGGCATGGCCACCGGCATGGTCTCGGCGCTCGTGCTGGTGGCCGACGTGCGCGCGGGCGACGTGCTGCGCATCGCCTATTCGATCGAGGGCGAGAATCCGATTCTTGACGGCCTGACCCACGAGAGCTTCAACCAGGCCTGGTTCGATCCGGTGCTGGACATGCGTGTGCGCGTGGAGAGCCCGGTCGCCGCGCCGGCAGTGCGCCTGCTCGATGGCGCCGAAGCACCGACGGTCAGCCCGCACCCCGAGGGCAGCAGCCTGCGCTGGCGCGGCGCCCGACTGGCGGCCATTCCGCCGGAAGATGAGGTGCCGCCGTGGGCGGGCCTGACGCCGGTCATGGAGGTCTCCGAGGGCGCCGACTGGGCGCGCGTGCAGACCTGGGCGGCGACCCTGTATCCAGCCGCGGAGCTGCCGGAAGAGCTTGAACGCCGGGTGGCCGAGTGGCGGCAGCTGGAATCAGCGGACGCGCGGGCGGCAGCCGCGCTGCAGGCGGTACAGGACGAGGTGCGCTATTTCAGCGTACTGCTGGGCGACAGTTCGCATCGGCCGACACCGCCGATGGAGACCTGGGCGCGGCGCTATGGCGACTGCAAGGACAAGGCCTGGCTACTGGCCACACTGCTGGCGCGGCTCGACCTGCAGGCACAGCCGGCGCTGGTGTCGATCGAGAGTCAGCGCGGTGTGCGCCGCGGCTTGCCCGCGGCCTCGCAGTTCGACCACGTGATCGTGCAGGCCGAGGTCGACGGTCGCACCTTCTGGCTCGACCCCACGCTCAGCCATCAACGCGGACCGCTGGCACAGCGGCAGTCCTACGACTTCGGCGCAGCGCTGGCGATCGCGGGGGCGGACGCCGATCTGACCGACATGGCGGCCGCCCGCGAAGTGGTTTCCCACCGCCGCATCGAGCATCGCTACCGGCCCAGCGAGGACGGCCGCGAGGTCGAATTCTCGGTGGTGACCCGGCTGTCCGGCGCCTACGCGCACCAGCTGCGCCGCTACATCGATGAAGCCGGCGCAGCCGCGGCGGCACTGGAGTTCAGCGGCTACTACGGCCGGCTGCACGGCGAGCTGGAGTCGATCGAAACCCTGCGCAGCGAGGACGGCGAAGACGGCAGCCTTGCCGTGTTCGAGCGCTATCGACTGAAGGCGCCCTGGAGCGCGCAGTCAGGCGGGACGCGGGTGTTCGAACTCGCCGCGGACGCCCTGTACCCGATGGTCGCGGCCAGCGACAACCGCGTGCGTCGGGCGCCGCTGCAGAGGGCGCACCCGGTCGAGATCGAGCAGACCCTGCTGGTCGAGATTCCCGAAGGCTGGACGGCACAGGGCGCGCCTGCGCCGCTCAAGGCCGGTGACGCCAGCTTCGAATACAGCCGCAGCGTCGAGTCGACCAAGACTGCCATCCGCATCGCCCATCACTTCACCTCGCGCGCCGACGAAGTGGCCAGCGCCGACGCCAGCGCCCACCTCGCCGCGCGCCGCACTGCGAGCCAGGCGATCTCCAGCAACCTGCAGCTGATCCAGCCCGGTAGCGCGGCCCGCAGCGAGCGCGCGCGGCGCCTGCAGAGCCTGCTGCGCGAATCGCCCGATGGCGCGCGTCGGCCTTGAGCTTCGTCCCGGTTCGCGGCTGAGCCTCGGCATGCCCGCAGGCTGAACCGCACCTCTGGCCCTTCTCTCCCTCCCTGCCCTCCAGGTTTCGACCATGCACCCTCGCCTCTCGCTCGCCCTCGCGCTGTCCTGCTGCATGCAGCTTGTCGGCGCTGTCAGCGTGTCTGCAGAGAACACCGCCGCGCCGCCCGAGCCCGCCCCGGTGCCCGGGGCCGCGATCGAGAATGCAGGCTTGCCGGCCGCGGGCAGCGAGTCGGACCCGGCCGCGTCGGAAGCAAGCGCCGCGCAGCAGCGCTTTGGCGTGCCCGGCGCGGTTGAACCCGGCGCGCTCTGGCAGGACTTCCTCAGCCGCGGCTCGGCCGAGACCATCGCGGCGGTGGTCGAGGTGATCGAACGCATCGAAGGCGAAGCCGGTGAGCCCTCGGCCGAGACCTGCACCGCGGAGGCGGCAAGTCTTCGCGACCTCGCTGAACGCCTGCCGGTCAGCATCGCGCTGTGGCACCTCGCCTACGAGTGCGCGGAGCTGCGGGGTGAAGACACGCAAGCCGACGCCGCCCTGGATGCCGTGGCCGCGCTGTCGAAGCATGCGCTATCTCTCAATCCGGCCGCCTACAGCGGTGCGTTGCCGATTCCTGTCATGCATGAGGCGGACGCGACCGTGATGCTCGAAGCGATGGGCCTTGAGATCGCTTACGCCTACTTCGATCCGCTCAGCGACGGCCGCTTCCTGCGCCTGCATATCGGCGCAGCCGACCCCGCCGACCGCAGCGAGCGGCAGTTCCAGTTCGACTTCATCGATGTCTGGATGCAGCTGCAGCGCGATGAGCCGAACACCGAGTTCCCGGCCTTTCGCTCCAGCCTTGTGCAGAGCTATCTGCAGCAGAGCGCGCAGGCCTATCCCGGCTCGATCGCCGAACAGGCGCTGCGGGTTCTGGAGGCGCTGGGCGAGGACGACGAAGATGCACAGCGGGCGCAGCTCGTTGCCGCCGCCAGCCAGGGCAACCTGCTGGCCGGTCTGAGCCTCGCCGAACGCTGCATGCGGCCGTATGCTCGCGGCTGCCGCGGCAGCGCCATCGACGCCCTGCTGCCGCTGGCCGAACGCGAGTTCACGCCGGCGCTTCTGGATCTGTCCATCGCCTACGACCTGGGCAAGGGCATCCACGCCAACCCCACGGCCTCCGCGACCCTGCTCAAGCGCGTCGAGTCCCGCATCGGCGAGACCGGAGCGGTGCTGAGTGCGGGTCGACGCTCGCTGCGACTGACCGACCTCACCGCGATTTCGCGCCCGTTGCGGCAGCGCTTGGGTGCACTCGCGCGCGCCGGCAGCACGGAGGCGCAGATGCTGCTGACGACAAGCAAGTTCTCCAGCCACCTCAGCGTGCTCAAGCCCAAGGAGGAAGCGGCGCTGCTAGCGGACCCCGGCACCTGGTACATGAGCCTGCACCGCCAGGCCGAACGACTGGACGGCTTCGGCCAACACCCCGATCGCGCGCTGGCGCTGCATCGCGCGGCGGCCGAGCGCGGCGGCGCCGAGGGCGTGGTCGGGCTGGCTCGACACATCGCGCGCAGCGAGCGCCTGCGGCGACAGGAGTCCGAGTTCGAAGCGGCGCTGAAAGCCGCAGGCCACGCCGGCGATCCCGGCTCGATGGCAGCGCTGGCCGAACGTCTGGAAGCGCGCGGCGAGAAGCGCCGGGCCCTGGGCTGGTTCGTCAGCGCACAGCAGCGCGGCAGCCTGTATGGCGCGATGGGCGTGGCGCGGGCGATGGCGCGCGGCGAAACCGGCACCGCTGAGGCACCCCGGAAGGCGATCGATCTGCTGCGCCTGCTGGCGGAAGCCGAGTTCGTGCCGGCCCGGCTGGAGCTGGCGAAACTGCTCGCCACCGGCGTCGAAGGAGTGGAGCCCGCACCGGAGGAGGCCGCGCGGCTGCTGATGAGCAATGTGCGCATGGACCACGCGCCGTCGATCCGCGAACTGGCGGATGCGGTGCTGTTCGAACGGCTGCCGTCACCCTCGGGCTTCAAGGCCGAGAAGGCGCTGCGCGACCTGGCGAAGGACGAGGACGCGCGCGCCAAGTACCTGCTGGGGATGGCGATCCGCGGCGGACGCACGCCACAGGCGCGCGTCGAAGAGGCGCTGCAGCTGCTGCAGCAGGCGGCTGACGCCGGTGTGATGGACGCACGCAACGACCTCGCCTGGGTCTCATGCACCAGTCAGCGCGCGGAGTACTTCGAGCCCGTCCGTGGCCTGCAGGTGGCGCAGCGGATGGCGATGGAGCCGCACTTGAGCGCGTCGAACAAGGACACGCTCGCCGCCTGCCACGCCGCCAATGGGGAGTTCGAACAGGCGATCGCGCTGATGCGCGAGGTGCTGGCCCCCGAGGCCAGCCACAGCGGCGAGCAGCGCGCGCGCTATGCCGATCGACTGCAGCGCTTCGAGCGCGGCGAAACCTTCCGCGAGTCGCGCTGAGCGCCTGTGGGAACTGTCAGGCCGCCGCAGACCCCGGCACGACCGCCGGTTCCAGCCGCACGCTCTATTTGAGCGCCGCGCTTGCGGCCCCCGGCAGCCCAGCCTGCGGGCGCCCGAACAGATAGCCCTGCAGGGCATCGACACCGATGCCCGCGAGGATCCCGGCCTGCTCGGCGGTCTCCACGCCTTCCGCGATGACCTTGAGGCCGTGACCGCGGGCGATCAGCACCGCCGCCTCGATCACCGAACAGGCTTCGAAGTCCAGCCGCTGGGTAAAGACCCGATCGATCTTGATGGCGTGCAGCGGAAAACGATGCAGGCTGGACAGCGAGGAATAGCCCGCGCCGAAGTCATCGACGTGGATGTGCAGGCCCAGCTGGGCGAGTCGCTTCAGGACCTTCAGGGTGAATTCGCTGGTGCGGTCTTCCAGCACCGACTCGGTCACTTCCAGCACCAGCCGATCGGCCGGCCAGCCGGTTTCGTCGAGCGCGCGCTGCACCGAATCGATGTAGCCGTCCCACACCAGCTGCCGCAGCGAGACATTGACGCTGATCCGCGGCGGCACGTCGGCGCTGGAGCGCCGGGCTTCGAACAGGGCGCGCCGCAGCACCCAGTCGCCCACCTGCAGGATGCGTTCGGAGTCCTCGGCGATCGGGATGAATTCGTCGGGCGGGACATTGCCCAGTCGGGGCGACTTCCAGCGCGCCAGCGCCTCGAAGCCGATGCAGGCGTGGCCGTCGGCACGCACGATCGGCTGGTAGGCCACCCACAGGGCCTCGTCGGCGATGGCCGTGCGCAGGCCGCTGACGATCTGCAGACGCCGCTGCTGCTGCTCCGCCAGCCGCGGCTCGAAGGGCAGCGCCAGTCCGCGGCCGCGACGCTTGGCATCCGCCGCGGCCAGATCGGCCGCGGCGATCAGCGCGGTGCAGGGCTCCTGCTGACTGCGGCAGATGTAGCCGATGCTGACGCCAAGCTGCACGCGCTCATCGCCGAGGTCGATCGGTGCATCCAGCGCCTGCTGCAGCCGGCTGGCGAGCGAACGGACGCGATCGCACAAGGCCCCCTCGGAGGGCAGCGCCAGCACGAACTCGTCGCCGCCCCAGCGCGCCAGCAGACTCTCGGCGGGCGCGGCGACGGTGAAGCGCCTTGCCACCTCGGCCAGGACAGCATCGCCAGCCTCGTGTCCGAGACCGTCATTGACCTGCTTGAAGCGATCGAGGTCGAGAAACAGCACCGCCAGCGAGGCGTCCGGCCGGTCGCGCTCGCGCAGCGCTTCGACGAATCCGCGCCGGTTCAGCAGGCCGGTCAGGCCATCGCTGCGCGAGAGCTGCTGAAGCGCCACGGTGCGCTCGGCCACGCGCTGCTCCAGTGCCTGATTGCTGCTGCGGATGGCGTCGTTGGACTCTGACAGGCGCTCGACCAGGCGATCGTTGTCGTGCTGCAGCTCAAGCGAGCGCAGCAACAGGGCATGATTGTTACGGTGCCCGACCCACATCACGCCCGCGAAGATGCAGCCGAGCGCGGCCAGCACCCAGTTCGGCGGATCCACGCGCAGCAGGCCCAGGCTTCCCGACAGCAGCAGGATGAGGATGTAGGCGCGGCCGATTCGCCGCATGGGCGCCAGGACACCGGTAGCACCGCCGGCCAGAGCGGAGAGCGTCACCACCACGGTGAACTGTCCATCGGCCTGCATGTGCGGCAGCCCCAGCAGGGCCAGCGCCGCCCACAGCAGGGCGGCGAGGAGGAACCCGCCCGTGAACACCGAGGAAGCGATATCCGCCTGCATCAACGGCACCGGAACGCCACTCTCGATCCGCTGGCACAGCCGGGTGTCCGCAGCCAGCCTAAGCAGGTTCAGCGCGAGCATCACCGCGAGCCAGATCCATGCTGCACGCGGCAGCGACGTGCTTACCATCAAGGCCACACCCAGCGCTGCCAGGCCGTTGATCAGAAGCCCGGCGCGGTGGTTCATCAGCGCGTGCCGCAGTAGCTCCGTGCTCAGCCATTCGGGTGGGGCCGGGACGGTCGGAGCGGCGAGACTGGACGGCGCGGCGGGTGCTGACATGCCTGGGGACCTCGGGGCCGCGTCGGAGGACGAAGGAAAGGAAACCGCGGTCGGGACCTTCGACTCATCGGCGCGAGGCAGCAAGCAAAACACTGCGGCGCGGACGCGCTGACCGGCCGCAACCCTGCGCTTTCCCGCACTCATTCAAGATCGATTGTCACGCCTCTCAAGCGTCAAGCGAATTCCGCGCTACCGCGAGACCCACGCAACGAACCGAGAGGCTGCCTCCTGCAAGACCCGTGCTCGAATGCGTCCAACGCCAGCCCGGCACGCGAGGGACACTGCGACCCGCGAATGCCCGGGGCTTTGCCGCGTACGTGCATTGCACCCGAGCCGGAAAATCACGCCCATGCAGCGGCGCCAGCCCGAGGCGATTCGGACGCTTTGGGGGTCCATGTCATCCGCCGGGTGCGCGCCGGGCGCAGCCACCGCGAGAGCCGCGCTGAGCGCTACGCCCGCGACAGCCCGTCGCCCTTCTCAGAGCGCCGCCAGGCGCTGGTGCAGGATCTCCAGGCGCATCTCCCCCGACGCCCCCGGCGACACGCGGTCGGCGATGCTCACCAGCGGATCGCGCTGTGCCCAGCGCGCGGGGTCGGCGGCCTGCACGTAGGCCTCGCGGAAGGGCAGGCCCTCGCGGGCCAGCTCAACGGCAAGGTCGGTGGCGTACATCGAGGGCTCCAGCGCGGCCTGCATGCGCTCGGGCACCCATTCGAGGTTGCGCAGCAGGTCGGGCAGCAGGGCCAGGGCTGAGAGGCCGCGGCCGAAGGCATGCACGATCGCGCCCTTGCTGAACTGCAGATCGCGGTGGTAGCCCGACGGCAGGCTGAGCAGCTGGTCCAGCTCGGTACGCGCCGCCGCGATCGAGGCGTGCACGGCGCGCATCAGTTCGACCACATCCGGATTGCGCTTGTTGGGCATGATCGAGCTGCCAGTGGTGTATTCGGCGGGCAGCCTGACGAAGCCGAATTCGGCGGCGGTGAACAGGGACAGATCCCAGGCCAGACGACGCAGGTCCAGCGTGGCCGAGCCCAGGGCCTCGACCGCAGCCAGCTCGAACTTGCCGCGCGAGAGCTGGGCATAGGTGGCCGCCAGCTGCGTGCGGCCGAAGCCCAGCACGGCCGTGGTGTGGTCGCGGTCCAGCGGCAGGTTGATGCCGTAGCCGGCGGCGCTGCCCAGCGGGTTCGCATCGATCAAGGCCAGCGTGTCGCGCGCGCGCTGGGCGTTGTCGATGAAGCCTTCGGCCCAGGCCGCCCACCACATCCCGCAGCTTGACACCATCGCGCGCTGCAGATGGGTATAGCCGGGCAGCGGCAGCAGGGCCTCGGCTTCGGCGCGCTCAAGCGCCACCTGCGCGGTCTCGATGCAGAGTGCCTGCAGGCGGCTCAGCCGATCCTTCAGCCACAGGCGCGTGGCCACCAGCACCTGGTCGTTGCGGCTGCGCCCGGTGTGGATGCGCTTGCCGGCGTCGCCCAGCTTCTCGGTCAGCCAGGCCTCGATGGCGCTGTGCATGTCCTCGAAGCGCGCATCCAGCACGAAGGCGCCCGACACGATGGCCGCGTCCAGCGCGCTCAACTCGCGCTCGATGCCGGCGAGTTCATCGGCGCTCAGAATGCCGATGCGCTGCAGACCCTGCGCGTGTGCGCGGCTGGCAGTGATGTCGAAGCGGATGAACTCGCGGTCGAGGATCACATCCTCGCCGGCCAGGAACTCCTGGATGCGGGCGTCGACCTTGACGCCGGGCTTCTGCCACAGCAGTCCACTCACGGCAGTCGCTCCTGTTCGTTGAGGCCGGCGAACTCGTCGAGGCCGAAGGCGAGGTTCAGGTTCTGCAGGGCCTGGCTGGCAGCGCCCTTCAGCAGATTGTCCAAGGTCGAAACGATCACCACGCGGCGGCCGTGGGCGGAGACGGTGAAGCCGCCGATCTCGACGCCCGACTTGCCGGCGATGCGGCTGACCCAGGGTGCAGTTTCCGTTACTCGAATCAGCGGCTCGTGCGCATAGCGCTGGCGATAGAGATCCAGCAGTTCGGCGACCGTGGTCGGCGCT
>JBIJCA010000283.1:0-5855 GCA_044344935.1 Aquimonas sp.
CGCAGCGCTGCTTCGGCGGCGTGCAGGGCTTCTACCGGCACGCGTCCGAGGCCTGCGGCGGGCCGATGAGCTTCGGCGTCTACACCCCGCCGCAGCGCGGCCTGCGGCCTGTGTTGATCTTCCTGGCCGGGCTGACCTGCACTCAGGAAACCTTCGCGATCAAGGCCGGCGCGCAGCGGCTGGCGGCCGAGCTCGGCCTGGTGCTGGTCACACCCGACACCAGCCCGCGCGACACCGGCATCGACGGCGCCACCGGCGACTGGGAGTTTGGCGAAGCCGCCGGGTTCTACCTCGATGCCACGCAAGCGCCTTGGAGCGCGAGCTTCAACATGCAGCGCTATCTGCTGGAGGAGCTGCTGCCCCTGCTGGCGGCCGACTTTCCGGTTGACCTCCAGCGCTGCGGCATCTCCGGGCACTCGATGGGCGGCCACGGCGCGCTGACGCTGGCGCTCAAGCATCCATCGGTGTTCCGGTCCTGCTCGGCGTTCGCACCGATCGTCGCGCCCGCCCAAGTGCCGTGGGGTCAGAAGGCGCTGCCGCGCTTCCTCGGCGAAGACCGCGTGGCGTGGCGCGCCTACGACGCCACCGCTCTGATCGAGGACGGCCGTCGATTCGGCGGGGAACTCCTCATCGATCAGGGTCTCGACGACCGATTCCTTGATGTCCAACTCAAGCCTGAATTGTTCGAGGCGGCCTGCGCTCGCGCGGGGCAAGCCGTGTGCGTGCGTCGCCATCCCGGCTACGACCACAGCTACTGGTTCATCCAGAGCTTCGTCGACGACCACCTTCGCCATCATGCCAACGCGCTCGGTGCCTGAAGGCTCGCCCGAAGGGCGTGAGCGGGAGCCGGCCCCTGTATGGACGATCCCATCCGGCAGGCGGTGGCCCCCTGATGGGCCTGCCCGGGCAATATCGGGTCCGACCGCTCGAGTTGATTCACAGCACGGCTCGGAGATTCGGGATTCAAGAACGTAAAGTATTGATTCCAAAGTTATTGACTGCTTGTCAAGCCTGTCAGATCTGAGTAGTCGCTTTGCCACCGGTGTTGGCGTATAGTGCACACGCTGTGTTTGCTGGGGTCACCGTGACTCGTGACCCGATGGTGTTGGTTCCACAACGTTCATCGCTTCACCTCGTGTCTTTCTCCGAGCAGACCCAGTAGGCGACCACGTGGTCGTCGCTTTCATTTCAATCAAGTCTCAAGGAGCAAGACATGTCTGATCGTCAGACTGGTACCGTGAAGTGGTTCAACGACGCCAAGGGCTTCGGCTTCATCAGCCGCCCGGACGGCGAGGACCTCTTCGTTCACTTCCGCGCCATCCTCGGCACCGGCTTCAAGTCGTTGCAGGAAGGCCAGAGCGTGAGCTTCGTCGTGACCAAGGGCCCGAAGGGCCTGCAGGCAGACCAGGTGCAGCCGCTGTAATCCAGACCAGTCCGCTGGTTTGATCAAGGCCCCGGGAAACCGGGGCTTTGTTTTTTCCGGCGCCCGTGTATTGATGAAGCCATGAAGCCGCTCCTGATCCTGCATGCAGGCTCCGACTACGGTGCCACCCGTACCTTGGTGGAAGCCGCCCGAACAGGCGCCCGGGAGGCCGCACCGGAACTCGAACTGCGGGTATTGGAAGCTTTGCAGGCGGGGCCGGAGGATCTGCGCGCCGCTGCTGCGGTCCTGTTCGCCACGCCCGAAAAGTTCGGCTATATGGCCGGGGCGCTCAAGGACTTCTTTGACCGTAGCTTCTATCCCCTGCAGGGCGCAGTGCCTGGCCTCGGCTACGCCCTGATCGTCTGTGCAGGCAACGATGGCCGCGGCGCGGTCGAGTCGGTCCAGCGGATCGTTCGCGGCTTTCCCCTGAAGCCGCTCGCTGAACCGCTGCGCGTAGTCGGGTCACCACGGCCGTCCGACCTGCAGGCGGCGCATGAGCTCGGCGCCGCGCTGGCGTCCGGCCTTGTCTTGGGTATCTTCTAGTGCACTTCTTTCGCCGGGACACCCGATGAATCCGAACAGCGATACCCAACAATCCAGCGCTGGTGAGGCGACTGATGCCACAGCACGGGCTGCCGTTCGACTGCTGACCGAGCTGGAGGCGCGCATTCTCGCCAGCCTGTTCGAAAAGGCCCAGACCACGCCGGAGCAGTACCCGTTGACGGTGAACTCGCTGCAGCTGGCCTGCAACCAGAAGAACAATCGCGATCCGATCACCCAGTTCGAACAGGGCGCGATCGTGCACGCCTTGCGCGACCTCGAGAATCGCGGCTGGGCGCGGCAGTCATCGGAAGGCATACGAGCGCAGCGCTGGGAGCACCGTTTCGATCAGCACCTGAGCCTCACCCCCCGCAAGGCGGCGGTGATTTGCACCCTGCTGCTGCGTGGGCCGCAGACGATGAACGAGATTCACGTGCGCAGCGAGCGGCTTGCGCCGTTCCCTGCGCCCGACGATGTGCAGGACACGCTGGAGCGCCTGATCGAGCGCGACCCACCGCTGGTGGTACGGCTGCCGCGTCAGCCCGGTCAACGTGAAGAACGCTACATGCATCTGCTGTTTGGCCCGGTGGATTCCTCCTTGCTTGCGGAGCGTGCATTGCCCGAGCGCAGCTCGCGGGGCAGTTCGGCTCTGGAGGCGCGGGTTGAATCCCTTGAAGCCGATGTCGCGGCGCTCAAGGCTGCGCTTCGGGCGCTGGGGGCGTTTCCGGAGTAGAAGCGCATGCGCTCGGCGGGGCTTTCGACCACCGTCTCAGGCCCGACGCGCTTCCGATCTCCTAAAATGCCCGCTTTCCCCAGCTGGAACGCACGCGCCATGGGCACGCCCGCCACCCTCCGCCAGGACGATTTCATTCAGAGCGTCGCAGACGCTCTGCAGTACATCAGTTATTACCATCCGGTCGACTACATCCAGGCGCTGACTGCGGCGTACGAGCGTGAGGAAAGCCCGGCGGCCAAGGATGCGATGGCGCAGATCCTGATCAACTCGCGGATGTGCGCCGAGGGACATCGCCCGATCTGCCAGGACACCGGCATCGTCACCGTGTTCCTGAAGATCGGCATGGATGTGCGCTGGGACGCCACCATGAGCGTCGAAGATATGGTCAACGAGGGCGTGCGCCGGGCCTACCACCATCCGGACAACAAGCTTCGCGCATCGGTGCTGGCGGATCCGGCCGGCAAGCGACTCAACACCAAGGACAACACGCCCGCGGTCATCAATATGACGGTGGTGCCGGGCAACACGGTCGACGTCATCGTGGCTGCCAAGGGCGGTGGCTCCGAGGCCAAGTCCAAATTCGCGATGCTGAATCCGTCGGATTCCATCGTCGACTGGGTCATGAAGACGGTGCCGACCATGGGGGCCGGCTGGTGCCCGCCCGGCATGCTCGGCATCGGCATCGGCGGCACTGCCGAGAAAGCGATGCTGCTGGCGAAGGAGGCCCTGATGGAGCACATCGACATCCAGGAGCTGATCGCGCGCGGCCCGGTCAACCGCATCGAAGAGCTGCGGCTGGAGCTGTACGAGAAGGTCAATGCCCTGGGCATCGGCGCCCAGGGCCTGGGTGGCCTGACCACCGTGCTCGACGTCAAGGTCAAGGACTACCCGACGCACGCGGCCAACCTGCCGGTCGCGCTCATTCCGAACTGCGCGGCCACGCGCCACGCCCACTTTGTGCTCGATGGCTCTGGCCCGGTAAGCCTCGAGCCACCCTCGCTGGAGGACTGGCCCAAGCTGACCTACGACGCCAGCAAGGGCCGCCGCGTGGACCTTGCAACCGTGACGCGCGATGAAGTGGCGAGCTGGAAGCCCGGGGAAGTGCTTCTGCTGAACGGCAAGATCCTCACCGGCCGCGACGCCGCCCACAAGCGCATGGTCGACATGCTCAACCGCGGCGAGAGGCTGCCGGTCGACTTCTCCGGTCGCTTCATCTACTACGTGGGCCCCGTCGATCCGGTGCGAGACGAGGCTGTGGGCCCTGCTGGCCCGACCACGGCGACCCGCATGGACAAGTTCACCGACCAGGTGCTGGGCGCGACCGGACTGATGGGCATGATCGGCAAGGCCGAGCGGGGCCCGACCGCGATCGAGGCGATCCGGAAGCACCGCTCGGTGTATCTGATGGCCGTCGGCGGTGCTGCGTATCTCGTGTCGAAAGCGATCAAGTCCGCCCGCGTGGTGGGCTTCGAAGACCTCGGTATGGAGGCGATCTATGAGTTCGACGTGCGCGACATGCCGGTGACAGTGGCAGTGGATTCCACCGGCGAGTCCGTCCATACCACCGGCCCGAAGCAGTGGCAGGCGCGGATCGGAAAGATTCCTGTGGTGCTGGCCTGAACAGTCCCGGTGTCGCGGCGTTGCGCGTCCTGCTGATCGGCGGCAGCGGCCTTGTCGGGCGCGAATTGATCGCGTCGCTGTGCGCGCGGCAGGGTTTCCATGCGGATCTCCTTCTGCGCAGGCCGCCGCCGCGGGCGCCAGCGGCCGCAGCGGTGTTCGTCGGTGCGCCCTTGCCGCAGGCGCTCGCCGCGTGGCAAGCGAGTGCGCCACGTTGCGATGTCTTCATCAGCGCGCTTGGGACTACGCGCCGTGCGGCAGGCTCGATCGAGGCCTTCGCCCGAATCGATCACGATCTCGTGATCGAGATCGCGTGTGCCGCGCGCTCCGCGGGCGCTCGCCAGGCGATCCTCGTGTCTTCCGTTGGAGCCGAGGCGCACTCGCGCAACGATTACCTGCGCATCAAGGGCGAGCTGGAGCAGGGCGTCGCAGCAATCGGTTTCGAGCGCTGCGATTTCCTTCACCCCGGGCTGCTCCTGGGTACCCGCAACGCCCTGTCTGCTCGACCGGTCGAGCGTCTTGGGCAATTGCTGGCCCCGTTGCTGAATCCGCTGCTGGTCGGTTCGCTGCAAAGGTACCGCGCAATCTCTGCCCACACCGTTGCCGCGGCCGCGGCCCGGCTGGTCGGCGCGCAAGGGGCAGGGCTGCACCGGCACCGGTATGAGGCCATGCGAGTGCTCGCAGGCGGCGACGCGGGCGTCAGCTGATGCGAGGCCCGGCCGTGCACTCCTGCGATGCTCCGTTGCCGGATTCCTGCCCTCGTCCGATCGTCCGGCATGGAGTTGGCCGGCGCGGGACGTTCGCTTTTTCGAGATCGGCAAGCCTGGTGCCGCTGGGGGTGCGCGGTTGTCGGGAAACGTGCTGCCGCTTTCCCCTCGCTGCTCCGCGGCAGTCGCGGCGCCGCTGGCTACGCGCGGTCGAGCGCCGGTTCAGAGGCTGAACTTCGGTGCCTGCCCGGCGCCTGCTCACGTACACTTGGAAGTCGGTATATCCCGAGGTTTCCCCGGAGAACACGCGTGCTGGAACTGCTGATTGCTGGCGGCTGGGTGATGTGGCCGATCCTGCTGTGCTCGGCGCTCGCGCTGGCCATCATCATCGAGCGTTTCTGGAGCCTGCGCCGCGCCAAGGTGTTGCCGCTGGATCTGGGTGATGAGGTGCGGCAATGGGCGTCCACAGGCCGTCTCGATCCCAAGCATCTGGAAACCCTGCGCGTGAACTCTCCGCTGGGCGCCATTCTCGCCGCTGCGCTGGAAGTGCGCCACAAGCCGCGCGAGCAGATCAAGGAGCGCGTAGAGGATGTCGGTCGCCACCAGCTGCACGGCATGGAGCGCTTTCTCAACACCCTGGGCACCATCGCGGGCATCACGCCGCTGCTTGGTCTGCTGGGCACCGTGTTCGGCATGATCGAGATGTTCCTGGGCATCCTGACCCACGGTGTCGGCGACGCCAATCAGCTTGCTGGCGGTATCGGCACCGCACTGGTGTCGACCGCGGCGGGGCTGTGCGTGGCGATCCCGGCCTACATGTTCTTCCGCTATT
>JBIJCA010000284.1:0-5813 GCA_044344935.1 Aquimonas sp.
GGGCTGTCTGCAGACCGATACCACTGGTGCCGCCCGCTACCAGCAGTTTCCTGCCCTGAAAACGATGATTCATGTCGGTGTCCCCTGCGATCAGTTGGCGGTGTAGATGCGAACTTCGGGCGCAGCCTTCAGCAGCGGACTGAGCCCAACCACCACGTCCTTGTTGAAGAGATCGCTGCTCAGATAGGACTCGGCCTGCTGGCGGGTCTCGAAGCGGTGCAGCACCTGCACGTCGGCGTCGCGCACCAGCAGTTCCTTGGCCTGAGCGCCAGCCACGCGAGTCAGGAAGGGCTGCTTGTACTGGGTGTAAACGGCAACGGCGGCGGGCCGATCCGCGGGATCGACCTGCAGGGTGATCTGCAGGATGGCGTTCTGCGCGCTGGCCAGCAGCGGCGTGCACATCAGCGCAGCGAGGAGCGCGTGACCGCGCAAGAGGGAGCGGATTTTCATGATCTGGGTTCCTTACGGGGGGATGTTGGATCGGAGTAGGTGCCAAGGGCGGTCTGACAACCCGTCAGCGCTCCTCGTAGATGCGCACGTCGGGCGCAGCCAGAAGCAGGGGCTTCAGCGCCGTCACAACATCGGCCTTGAACAGAGCGCTATCGAGATAGGCCCTCGCGTGTCCGGCGGAGCTGAAGCCGTGCAGGACCTGCACGTCCTCGTCGCGTACCAGCAGGCGCTTGGACACCGCGCCTTCGATCTGATCGAGGAAGGGCTGCTTGAAACGGTGGAAGACATCGGCGGCGGCGGCACGATCCTGAGGCTGGATCTGCAGCGTGATTTCAAGACAGGCCATGAGGCGGTCCTTGAGCTTGGAGAGTCAGGGGTTGCGCTGCTTGATCGGGCAGCGGGATGAAGCGTAGGCTCTAGCCTTTGCATAGAGAAATTGTTTGTCCAAACCTGATTGATTTGGAAAACGCATCAATGAACCTGAACCTCAAGCAGCTCCGCTTCGCTGTGTCGCTTGCCACGCAGAGCTCTTTCACGAGAGCCGCTGCCGAGTGCTGCGTGACGCAGCCAACGCTGTCCAACGCCATTGCGCAGCTGGAATCGGAGCTTGGCGAAAGACTCTTCGCCCGCAGCACGCGCAAGGTGGCGCTGACGCCCTTCGGTGAGCATCTGATGCCCTACATGACCGACGTGCTGCGGGCGCAGACGACGCTGGAGGCGGCAGCCCGGAACTTTCTGAACCCGGGCAAGCAGCTTCTGCGCATCGGCACGTCGCCCTTGATTCGCGCGAATCTGCTGTCGCTGATGGTCGAGCCCTTCTTGGCGCAGCACACCCGCCTGGACGTCGTGCTCCGCGAAATGAACATGACCGACCTGTACCGGATGCTCGACGAGGGCTTGCTGGATGTCCTGATCGGTGTCGCAGGCAATTCGCGCAGCGGATGGCAGACCACACCGCTGTACCGCGAGCCGCTGCTGTTTCTGCCGCGGGGAGGTACCCGCGCACCGGTGCGCCGGCAGACCGCAGTCCAGTTCTCGGACATTGCCACTGAAACCTACGTCATGGTCCCCGACGCCTGCGGCTTGGCACGCACCACGCGCGAACTGTTCCGCCGGCACCGCCGCAAGCTGATCGAGTACTCGGGCGAGGCCATGAGCTACCAGGTGCTGCAGGAGTGGGCGTCGCTCGGCATCGGCGCGGCGATCCTGCCGCAGTCACGACTGACGGCAAACGACCGCGCTGCCTTTCCCATCGTCGACCGCGCGGGCCAACCCGTGACCATCGGCTTCGAGGCGGTCTGGCCACGCAGCGGCGCGCAGCCCCCTCACGTGGCGGCATTCACGCGCCACCTCGCCACCGTGGCTCCGCGCATCGCGGCAGGGTTGGCCGCGAAAGTGAGTAAAGCCGGCCCTCAGGAGTTTGAAGGTCATCGTTTGGAGAGTCGCTGATGGAAGAGCGCGCGAATCCAGTCGATGAACACCCTGACGCGTTGCGGGAGATGCCGGTTCGCCGGATAGATGACGTGCATCGGATAGGCATCTCCCTCGTGTTCCCGCAGCACTTGGACCAGCGCCCCTGATGCCAGGTCGTCGCGAACAAGATCCTCGACGCTTCGGGTGATTCCCGCGTGGCCTTTGGCTGCGGCGATCTTCACCCCTACATCGTCTACCAGGTGTGTGCGTCGAAAGCCGCCGGAGACCATTTGGCCGCAAAGAAAATCCTGGACGGCCTGCGCCCTGGTGCTCCCCGCTTCGCGGTAGATGACGACCGAGTGCCTTCGGAGATCATGGATGGATCCCGGCTCGGACGCTCGGGCCAGGTAGGCGGGCGAAGCACAGAAGATCGGGCGGGTTTCGCCGATCTTGATCGCCACCACGGAGTCGTCCTTGATGGGTCCACCGCGAAGCGCGCAATCGATACCGCTCGCGACCAGATCGACCGGGCGATCGCTGCAGAACAGGTCCAGGTGAATGCCGGGATATCTGTCGAGAAAGTCGGAGATCTCCGGCAGCACGATCAGCTTCGCCGTGTTGGCGCGAAGCTGAAGCCTCAACACGCCGCTCGGCTCGCTCCGGCAGTCCTTGAATCCGTCCTCGATCGCCTGAGTGGCCGCCAGTATGGGTAGAACCTGGCTGTAGAGCTGTTCGCCCTCGGGTGTCAGCCCCAGTTTTCGCGTGTTCCGGTGAAGAAGCTTCACGCTCAACTCTTTTTCGAGTCGCTGGATCTTCTGCGTAACCGCTGACTTCGGCAGCTCGCTTCTCTGAGCTCCCTTCGTGAAGCTGCCAGCCTCCACGACCTGAACGAACAACCTGAACGCTTCGAGCTTGTCCATACCTCTGCCTGTTCCTGTCCAACGCCGCCCCACACGGCCATGCTCCCGTTGCCCGACCGAGAGCCCATCCAGATTGCGCGGCACACGATGGCGCCGGTCCGCCATGACACCCCTTTCGCTGGGCGCGAGACGCCTCGAACACCAGCCAGAGGAGTGCATTTCACCGCACACGATTGCATGACAGCGCGTCGACGCGGCGACGACGCCCATGTCAGCCCGAGCGGTGTTCGCCCCTTCGGCGCCTCACCCGCGGCGAGAAGCGATTGACTGCCCCTTCGGGTGCCGCCAAGGTCAGCCACGCAGCAAGCAATGGATTCCGTCCCTGCGTTCGCCTACCGACTGCCGGCTACCGCCGCAGTCCTCGGACTTGCCCCCGGCTTCGCGTCCCCACGCTCCGATCCCGGCTGTTCGCTGTTCATCCACTCGCGGCGCGGCGCTGACGCCGACACCCGCTCATCCCCAGGTATCGAGAGGAATGTCGACGCTCATCCGCGATCTTCTGCGCACCCAGCCAACCGCGCCTTCGACCCTGCGGCACTCTCAAACACCGGGCACGACGCCTTGACGCAGAGCCCAGCGCCACCAGCGCACCTCTTCGCTTCGCCGCAAGGGACCAAGCGTCCCAACCACTCCAGCTGCGCAGCCAAGGCTGCTGCCAAGAACCGGACGATCAAGGCCTTGTCGAGGCTCGGCGAATCCCTGCCCCACAGGGGGCAAGTCCTCTGCACCTGCTATCGGGTGGACTTGCGCCCGCGCTCTTCTACCTGGGCTTCCCGCTTGCTCAGGGTTCAAAGCCATTAGCGAACAGATGCGTGGTCGGGGCATCGAGGCGCAGCCAGGTCAGGCTGGTGTCGAGCGTGCCCGGCTCGCCGCGCAGCCGCAGCACCTGGCGGCCTGCGGCCAGCGGCAGGTTGATCACCGCCGTGGTTGCGTACTGGCCGGCTGCGGTGGTGAGCGGCAGCGTCGCGAGCTGCTGTGTTCCGCTGAGCACCGCGACTGTGCTCGTCCCCGCACTGGCACGGCGGCCACGCAGCGAAGCGCGCCACTGACCACTGACGGGTACGTCGATGTTCATATCGATCCACTCGCCGGCGTCGAGGTCATCCATGTCGAAGGTGTTGCCGGGATCTTCGCTACGACCGATAGCGACGTTTCCAGCGAGCGCCGAAGGCGGATTGAAGCCGCTGATGTTCCGGTAGCGGGCGACGCTGAGTCGACCGGGAAAGCGGTAGTACAAGTCGGGATCGTGCACCGGCATTTCGACGTAGTGCCGACCGAGCGCCGTCAGGGCACCGTTGGTCTGCACATCGAGGATGTTGTGGCTGGGCGGACGAGTGAAGTCACCGCTGCCGGTGAAGCGTCGGCGATCCTTCCACCACGCGTAACGCTCCACCCGCGGATCGCGCTCCAGCAGGTCGATGGCATACAGCATGTAGTCGATGACCTGGGTCTCGGACTGCGGCGGCGAGGTCATGCCGATGTTGATTTCCTTCACCCAGACCTGCGAGGGCGGCGCCGTGCCGTTCACCGGCCAGCCCTCGACGCCAGCAGTCGCCGGGTTGTCCATCAGGTGCGGCCACAGCGAGGCCCAGTAGAGGAAACCGCCAGTGCTCTCTTCGTAGGTGTGGATGCCCGTGACGGGCAGCCCGCCGATGTCGCTCAAGGCCAGATGCATGGTGTTGCGAAACTCGGTGACGGTGGGCCCAGCCGCGAAATGCGCGCCAACAACACGCCGCTGCGGCCCAGCGACCGTGCGCGTCTGTCGGATGTACTCGGCCGCCTCCAGCGGAGGCACGTCCATCTGGCCCGGCAGATTGGGTTCGTTGGCTACCAGCACCGTCGATGTCTGCGGGTACTGGGTCAGGTACTGCCCCAGATCGACCAGATGGTCATCGCGGCCCCAGGCCATCGGCAGGAATTCCATGTCCGGGTGGAACACGGTCTGACGGGCGCCCCAGTTGTAGTACCAGGACACGCCCGGCGCCAGCACATTGAGGTCGCTGACGGTGAGGCTCATCGGCAGGTTGGTGCCGGGCAGGAAGGGGTAGTCGTTGCCCTGCACGGACAGCCCACGCTTGGCGCTCTGGACGGGAGCTTCCGCGGGCACGCTGCGCTCGGCTGCCTCACACGCCAGGGGCGCGGAGCCGAGCAGGAGGATCAAGGCACTGAGTGATTTCTGCATGGGTGTCAGCGGCGGCAGTCGAAGACTCCGCAGTCGCTCTCCGCAAGGATGGAGGGGGGCTTGGATGGCAGCAGAACATCACCGCGCGCACTGCCATGAGCGCCCGCGGTGACGCCAAGGTCACTCACAGCGATTCGAGGAAGGCGATCAGATCCTGTCGCACCGTCGCCGCGGACGTACGGAAGCGATTCCGGCTGGCCTGCGCTTCGCCACCGTGCCAGAGGATGGCTTCCTCAAGGCTGCGCGCGCGGCCGTCGTGGAGCAGGCGACTGTGGCCATTGACGGCCTGTCGCATCCCCAGACCCCAGAGCGCCGGCGTGCGCCATTCGCGATTGCGCTCGCCGTTTGCGCTCAGCTGGTCGGCCAGATCGGGGCCCATGTCGTGCAGCAGCAGATCGGTGTAGGGGCGGATGGTCTGCCCGCGCAGCTCGGCCAGCGGGTGCTTCATGCCCGTGCGCAGGGTCGGCGTGTGGCAGTCGGCGCAGCCCAGGGTCGCGAAGGCGGCTTCTCCGCGCTGTACGGCGGGCAGGTCAACCGTGTGGGGGCGACGCCCCGGAGCGCCCAGCGCCTGGATGTAGACCGTCAGCAGGTCGAGCGCACGATCCGACAGGGTGCCGCCGGACTGCGCCTGCTGCATGCAGGCAGTCTGGCTTGCCGTGCAGTCCAGCTGCGGAAACACGCTGGTCTTGACGCCGATGTCGTTGCGAAGCGCATTGGCAATGAATCGTCGCAGGCTGTACTGGTCGGCCTTCCAACCGAAGCGTCCGATGTAGGGGTTGGGCGCGCCGCTCTGAGTGAGGAGGCTGGCTCGACCCGAGATGCCATCGCCATTGCTGTCGTTGGGGTCA
>JBIJCA010000304.1:0-5278 GCA_044344935.1 Aquimonas sp.
ACTCCTCGCTCACTCGCCTGGTTTCATGGGCGTCCGGATATCGAACACCCGTACTGGATCAATCACCACATCTTCGAGGGCCTCGGCCTCCCTGCCCGACGCATCGCGGCCCCGGCTTCTGTTCGGCCTTCCGTGACCTTCTGCTCACCCGTTGCTCCCTGGGCCGCACCCTCGATCTGGTCAGTCATCCGATACCTGTCGATCAAGCATCTCCAGGACGCTTTCAGGCGAAACAGCAAATGCGTTGAGGTCAGCTTCGACCTCTGACCATTGGCTATGCGACCTGACCCTTACAACAAACGGTTCAACCCCCAAATCTCGAAGACCGGAGACGAGTTTGCGGAACTCAGCGACTCTTTCATCGTGATCCCCCTTGAAAAAGTCAGCGACCATCAGCCATCCCGTACGCCCTGCAGCAAGTCGCTCCATCACTGACTTTCGGGACAAACCGGTCACCGAGCGAACAAGCGAGATCACGTCAACTCGACTGGTAGGCTCCCGAACGGAGACCATGATCTTAGGCATCAAAATTCCTCTGGATAGGCTGGGTTAAGCGGCTGACCGTGGGTAGCGTTTCGCGTACTCCCTCCGTGCCATCGATACAGATGCTCAGGCCTCGTGGCCGGGTAAATGTACCGACCCTCGTTCGCGATTTGGGGATAGTCAAGAACGCTATACAGGTGATGCCCCTCTATCGGCATCCCATCGTGCTTCGGCGTCCTCCCCGACAGAATCTGTTGAATCTGCTCGTCGGACCATGAGCGCGTTCCTGGCTGACCAGCGATCAGACGCTCCCGTTCCATATCCCAGAATTCCTCGACTCCAGCTCTCCGTCGGTTTTGAAGCCTTCGATCCCATCGGAAGTGCTCATAGGCCTCCCGCGTAATCGATCGATCTTCAATCCTCGCCCGAGCATCCGCCCGCTGTGACGGGCTCAGAGGCCTACGCGGAACGCCGTAAGCGATCGGTGCCTCCGTCACAACTGCCGGCTGCGCCTGCTGCAGTAAGCGTTGCTCGGCACTCGCCGCACTCGATCGAATCACACGCGGCGCCTGCAACGCAGAGAGACGGGACGTCGGCTGCCACAGCGCCACGGCGGACATCACGTCCAGCAAGGCACCATCCCGCTCGCTCGCAGTCATCGGCTGACCGTCGAAGACGTTGACCTTCTGCCAGCCCTGCACACCGCCCGGTTGGTTCGACCACGGCAGCACCAGCGACACCGCGTTCCCTATCCGGCGCTCATTGGCTTGCCCCTCGGCTCGACGCACTCGCTCGGCATGCGCACTCGCTTGCAGCGGCGTCAGCCTGCCTTCCCAAGGTGCGGACATCGTCGGCCCTTCGGGTGCCTGGGGCTGTGTCTGGGTGATCAGGTCTTCAGCCGACTGTCCCAGCGTGGTGATGGCATCGCGCGTGCCCATGTCGGCGATGCGACCGTCCATAAAGGCCGCGTACTGAGCGGCGCTCAGACCGGAGCGTGGGCAACCCTCCTCAGAGCCCACGCACGGATGAGCGGCACGCCCATCCGGATCGACGTACGCCAGCGGATTCCCGTTCGCATACAGGTACTTGTTCAGCGTGATCGGATTCGCCTCATCGCCCGACCACGGGTCGACGCGATTGAACCGCCCCAGCCCCGGCCGGTAGTACCGCTGCTGCGCGTAGTACGCGCTTCCTTCGCGCTCCCGGTAGTGGCCGGTGTAGGCGATGCGCGGGAGGTCGGGGCTCGTTTCTGTGGTTTCGCCCCAGGCGTCGTAGCGCAGTTGGCCTTGTTCGGCGCCGGTGCTTTGGCTCCAGCGGATCGGGCTTCTGAGCGCGTCGTGCTGGGCGTAGCGGGTGTCGTTGAGGCGGCGGCTGCTGAGGATTCTGCCCGCCGCCCAGTCGTGCGCTTCGATGACGTTGTTGGCGGCGTTGGTTTCACGGCGTAGCGTCTTGCCGTCCCAGCCGAAGCGGGTCAGCTCCGTCGGCGTGCGGCGTTCGACGCGTTTGCCTTCGCTGTCGTAGGCGTACTCGATTTGGACCGGCGGGGCGCCCGGCAGGGTCAGGGTGGCGAGGCGGTCCTGCGCGTTCGGGCGGTAGGTGGTGGTTTGGCCGTTGCGGGTTTCGCTCACCAGGTGGCCGCGGGCGTCGTAGGTGTACTCGGTGACGACGCCGCTGACGCTGTCGCGGGTTTCGGTGAGGCGCTGGTAGGCCTGGTAGGTGTAGGCGATGTCGCTGACGGTGGCGCCGTTGCGGCGTACGACTTCTCTCTCCCGGTTGCCGACTTCGTCCAGCGTGTAGGTGGTCTCGGTGACGCTGCGGTCGGCGGCGGTGACGGTGGTGCCGGTGAGGCGGTCGTCCTGGTCGTAGTCGTAGCTCGTGCGCTGGGTGCCGCTGGCGTCGGTGCGGCGCTCTTCGCGTCGGTTGCCGCGCGCGTCGTAGCCGTACTCGAAGCGCGCGACTTCGGTGCTGCCCTGGTGGTGGGTGATGCGCTCGATGCGGCCGGCGGCGTCGTAGCGGGTTTCGCTTTTCGCTCCGTTCGGGTGGCTGATCTGTTGCAGCCGGCCGGCGCTGCTGTAGCTCAGCTCGGTGCTGCCCGCGGCCGTGGTCTGGCGGGCGATGCGGTTCAGGCGATCGGGCGCGGTGCGGGTGGTGCCGGCCGGGTCGGTCACGCTCAGGCGGTTGCCGGCTTCGTCGTAGGTCCAGGTGCTGCGCTGACCGAAGCGGTCGTCTTCTTCCATCAGGCGGCCCTGGCCGTCGTAGCGGCGCTGCACGTGGTGCGTGCCATCGGCGTCGCCGTACTGGCTCAGCGTGGTCGGCTGGCCGTCGCCGTCGAGGGTAAAGGCCTCGCGGCTGACGTCACCGCTTTGGGCCGCGCTGTAGCGGCGCTCGGTGATGCGGCCCAGGCCGTCGCGGTCGATCTCGATGCGCTGGCCGGCGCGGTCGGTGTGCACGCGCAGCTCGCCCTCGCCGCTGTAGGCAAAGCTCTCGTCGCCGCCGACCGGATGGTCGATGGCGGTGACGCGGTGGCGGGCGTCGTAGGCGAAGCGGGTGACGATGCTGGCGGCGTTGCGCTGGGCGGTGCGGTTGCCGTGGGCGTCGTGCTCGTAGACGGTGGTGTGGCCCTCGGGGCTCTCGACTTCGATGAGTTTGCCGTCGGCATCAAAGGCGTAGGTCCACTCGGCTGCGCCCGGGCGCGTGGTCCGCGTGCGGTGGTCGGCGAGGTCGTAGCCGTGGGTGGTGATGGCACCGGCGGGGTCGGTGTCTTTGGTGAGGCGCTGGCGGGCGTCGTACTCGTAGCGGCGCACCCGGCCGTCGGCGTCGGTGTGGGTTTCGACGCTGCCCCAGGGCCAATAGGTCCAGCGCTGCACAAAGCCGAGCGCGCGGGTTTCGCTGAGCACGCTGCCCGCGGCATCAAAGGTGTAGATCGTCTCCTCGTCGCGCGCGTCGGTGCGCTTCTGCACCCGGCCCGGGCCGTCGTAGGCCAGGGTCTCGATGCGCAGGCCGTCGCGACTGCGCTCGATCACCCGGTTCTCGCCGTCGTGGCGCTGGCTGTGGACGATGCCGCGGCGGTCGACGTGGCGCTCGACGTTGTCGGCGCGGTCGTAGTCCCAGGTCTGCGTCGTGCCCGGCGGGCTGGGGTCGGTCTGCTCGATGCGCTGGTTGCGCGGGCTGTAGCGCCAGGTGGTGGTGCGATCGGCCGCGTCGGTGTGGCTCAGCAGGTTGCCGACGCGGTCGTAGGTCCAGCGGCGCGTGTTGCCGCTGTCCGGCCCGGCCGGCACCTCGGGCAGGGTGCTGAGCACGCGACGGCCCAGGCCGTCGTAGCGGTGCGTGGTGGTGTTGCCCTTGGCGTCGGTCTCGGTGAGCACCTCGCCGTGGATGCCGGGCTCGAACGCAAGCTCGCGCGCGCCGGCCTGGTTCGGCGGCAGCACGCGCAGGGTCTCGTGGCCGAGGGCGTTGAACTCGGACCGCGTGACCTCGCCGCGGCCGTTTTCGCGCGAAAGCACGCGGCTGTCGGCGTCGTAGCGCAGGCGCTCGATCAGGCCGATGCCGTCGGTGCTGGTCTCCAGACGGTTCAGCGCGTCGAAGGTGTTGACGATGACCCGGCCGGCAGCGTCGCTCACTTGGATGCGGTTGCCCGCCGCGTCCAGCGTGTAGTCGACGAACTGACCCGCACGCGGGCCGCTCTCGCGGATCTTGCGGCCGGCGCCGTCGTAGGTGTGGGTCACCGTGGCGCCAGCGGGGTCGCTGGTCGAGCTCAGCCGCCCGGCGCGATCAAACGCCTGCTCCCAGCGCGCGCCGGTGGCGTCGGTGTAGCGGACCTGCTGGCCGCGTACGTCGAACAGCCAACTTCGCTGCTGGGTCGGCTCGGTGTTGAGCGTGGATGCGATTCGCCGATCGGCGCCGTCGTACCCAAAGGTCTCGATGCGACCGCCAGGAGCCTCGATGCGGATCAAACGATCGCGTGGGTCGAACACCTGCACGGTGACGCGGGCTTCGGCATCGATGCGCCGCGTGAGGTTGCCATTGGCGTCGTAGTCACTGCGGGTGTCCGCCCATTCACCCTCGCTGATGAGATGACGCTCCAAGGTCGCCAGGTTCAGTGGGTGGGCATACTCGAAGCGGGTTTCGCGAGGCGCGCTGGCGCCGCCCTCGGTGCGCTGGGTGAGCACCTGGCCCAGGGCGTTGTGGGTCGCGACTGTGACGCGCTGCAGCGGCGCTTGCGAGCCCGTGCGGTGGTTGGCGGCGTTGTAGCTGTGGGTGGTGACGTTGCCGCGGAAATCGCTCTCGCTGAGCAGGTTGCCGTTGGCGTCATAGGTCATCACGCGCTCGTTGCCGGCGGCATCGCGTTGGCGCAGCAGGCGACCTTGGGCGTCGTGCTCGAACACGCTGGCGTTGCCGCGCTCATCGGATTCAGTGCGCGTGCGACTGACATAGTCGATCCGGCGACTGCCCTCGGCGTGGGTGATGCTGCGCACGCGGTCCAGCGCGTCGTAGGTGTAGACGATCTCGTCGCCCTCACCGTTGCGCTCGCTGAGCTTGCGCCCCAGCGCGTCGAAGCTCGCCGACAGGCGCGGGCCGAGGTCATCGCTCTCGCTGCTGAGATTGCCATAGGCGTCGTAGGCGTAAGTGACCAGCGCGCCCGCGCCGTCGGTGTAGCTGCTGAGGTCTCCATTGCCGGCGTAGACGTACATCTCGCTGACGCCACCGCGGCTCTGGCCAGTGCGGCGGCCGCGGGCGTCGTAGGCATACGTGGTCGGCGTGCCGCGGGCATCAGTGGCCGTGCGCACGCGGTCCT
>JBIJCA010000052.1:0-19746 GCA_044344935.1 Aquimonas sp.
CCGCGGTTGCGCTGGATGCCGTTCGGGGATTCCCCGGACCCGTGCGTGCCGCGAGCGTCGAGCTTCGGTGGGTCAAGACCCACCCTATGCGAGCGCTTTGGAGTGAGGCGAGCTTCGCGCTTCGGTTGTCCAAGACCCCCCCCATGGGCGCGCTGTGGAGTTCGAGTGCATGGACCTGAGCGGCACGGGTCTCGACCTGCCCGCCGAGCTTCGCGCGCGGCTGCGCGATCTGCGCCTGCGCACGCCGCTGCAGGCGCCGCTCGGGCCGCTCGGTCGTCAGCAAAGCCGCTCGCGTGGTCAAGGTCTCGAATTCGCCCAGTACCGCGGCTATGTCGCCGGCGATGCGCCGCGCCAGGTCGACTGGAAGCTGTTCGCGCGCAGCGATCGCCTGTTCGTGCGCGAGTCCGAGCGCGACGCGCCGCTCAGCGTGTATCTCGTGCTCGACTGCAGCCCCTCGATGGCGCAGGACGATCTCGCGAACCCCGGCTGGACGCGCCTGCACGCCGCGCGTCGGCTGGCGGCCTGCGTGCTGGAGCTGGCCCTGCGCGAGGACGAGCTGTTCGGCCTGCTGGCCTTCGAGTCGCGCGCCCCGCTGTGGGCGACGGCGAGCGGCGGTCGCGGCCAGCGCGATCGCGTGCTTTCGGCGCTCGCAGGCCTGGCACCGACCCAAGCCTGGCCCGAAGCGCGCGCGCTGGACGCCTTCGCCGCGCGCATGCCGCCGGGTGCCCTGGTGCTGGTGCTGAGCGATGGCTTCGACAGCGCCGCGTCCGAGTTCGCTGCACGCCTCGCTGCCGCACAGCGCAGCGTGGCCTTCCTCCGCATCCTCACCGCCGAGGAGCGCGAGTTTCCGCTGCAGGGTGCCTTGCATCTGGTCGACCCCGAATCGAGCGCCGTGCGCGAGGTCGATGCTGAAGCCGTGCGCGCGGGCTTTCTGCAGCGCTTCGGCGCCGCGCGCAGCGAGTTCATCGTGAACCTGCAGCAGCGCGGCGTGGCCTGCGTCGAACACTGGCTGGACCGCTCCGAAGACGTCGCACTGCGGGCGCTGTTCGGCCGCGGTGGGCGCATCGACCTCGGCGGCGCGACATGAGCCTGCTGCTGCCCTCGGCCCTGTTCGCGCTGTTGGTGCTGGCGCTGCCGCTGCTGATCCACCTGCAGCGCCGCCGCGAGACGCCGCCGCCGCGGCTGTTCGCCGCACTCGCCTACATCGACCCGCAGGCGCGGCCGAAGCAGCGCCTGCGGCTGCGCGACCTGCTGCTTCTGCTGCTACGCCTCATGCTGCTGGTGGTGCTGGCTTTCGCGCTGGCGCAGCCGCTGCTGCACGGCCGCGCCGGTGCGCCCTGGGTGCTGCTGTGGCCGGGGGTGGATGTCGCGCAGATCGGCGCGGTGCAAGAAGACGCCGAGCTGCGCTGGCTGGCGCCGGGCTTTCCGCCGGTCGACGCCGCGCCGGCGCCGGTCGCTGAGCAGCCCTTCAGCCTGCTGCGCCAGCTCGCGTTCGAGCGCCCGCTCGAACAGGCCATCGAGCTGCGTGTCCCACGAGAGCTCGAGGGCTGGGACGGGGTGCCGCTGCCGCTTGGGCGCGCGATCGAGTGGACCGTGCTGCCGGTGGAGTTGCCCGTAGCGCCGATCGAGGCAGGTGCACTTCGGGTCGCGCTGCAGGTGATGGACGAGGCCGAGAACGAACAGCGCCTCGTGCTGGCGGCGCTGCGCGTCTGGCTCGAAGGCTTGGGTGAGGCCGCACCGCTGCAACTCGTCGAGGCGGGCGAGGCGCTGCCTGCGGACGATGTCGATGCGCTGTGGGTGGTCGCATCGACGAAGGCGATTCCGCAGCAACACACAGGAGAGTCGGCGCAGGCAGGACCGCTTGAACATACCGAGGATGACGAAGCGCGCCGCGAGGAAAACGCGCCGGGCGCGGATGTCGGGTCCGATGCCATGGGCGCCGCGTCAGCGGGTGAGGTCAGCGGTGACTGGGGCGAGGGTGCAGCTCCGGTGGGTCAAGACCCACCCTATGGGATCGCGACGGGTGCGCTGGAGTCGCTTTCGCCGGCCTGGCGGGTGTGGCTGCGAGAGGGCGGCCGCGCGCTGGTCAGCGGCTCAGGCGAGCACCTTGCGCGCGCGCCACGCGCCCCGCCCGACGCCGGCGAGGCCGCGGTGGTCGCCGCTCTCGATGCCCGCGCCCACACGCTCTGGCGCGGTCAGCACGCGACGCTGAGCGCAGCGCGGATCGACGGCGCCGAGCTGCGCCTGCTCGACTGCCCGCTCGACGCACGCTGCCTGCCCGAGCTGCTGGCGCCGGACTTTCCGCGTCTGCTGCAAAGCTGGCTGGCGCCGGAGCCCTCTCCCGCTTCGCGTATCGACGCACAGCTGATCGCGCCCAGCGCCGACGGACTGCCGCCGCAGCCCGCGGGCAGGCCGCTGCGCGATGCGCTCATCCTCGTGCTGCTGCTTCTGCTGTTGGCCGAGCGCTGGCTGGCGGCGACGCGGAGGCCGGCGTGAGCGCGCCCGTGTCAGCGTCGTCGACCCACGCATTCGTGCCCAGCGGTGCTGCGCAGGCCCTGCTGCGGCGCGTGCGGCGGCTGGGTCTGATCGAGGCCGCGCTGTGGGTGCTGCCGGCCTGGGGGCTGCTGCGTTTCGCCTCCGCGCCGTGGCCGGCGATTTGGACGGACGGCGCGGGCCTGCTTGGGTTGCTCGCCATCGCCGGCCTGCGCCATCGCCAGCGCAGTGCGGCATGGCTGGCGCAGCGGCTCAACCAGCGCCTGCCGAGTTTCGACGACAGCGCCGGCCTGCTGTTCACGCCCGGAACGGGTGCCTTGGCCGCGCTGCAGCGGCAGCGCTTGGAGCAGCGTCTGCCGCGGGTCACCCTGTCGGCGCTTGCGCTGCGCGCGCACTCGCCGTGGATGCTGCTGCCCATCCTGCTGGCCACGACCCTGCTGCTGGTCACCGCGCAGCGCATGCAAGCGTCGACTTCGATGACGACGCGCGAGTCACCGGTCGCGGCGGGCAAAGCGCCACTCGGCCCGCCGGTTCTGCAATCCATCGAGGTGCGCATCGCGCCGCCGCGCTACACCGGCCTGACTGAGTCCACCCAGGCCGCACTGGATATCGAGGCCGTCGCCGGCAGCCGCATCGACTGGGCGCTCGGCATCGCGCCTGCGCCCACCACGGCTGCCCTGGTGTTCATCGACGGTCGCCGCATCGAACTCGCGCTGGACGATCAGGGCTGGCGCGGCAGCGATACGCCCGAGGCCAGCAGCCGCTACCGGATCGAGATCGACGGCACAGTGCTGGGCCTCGACGAGGCCGCCGCGCGTCTTGAACTGAAGCCCGATGCGCCGCCGCAGATCCGTGTCCGCCGTCCAGGTCAGACGCTGAACATTGTCGAGTCCGCCGCTGCCATGGAACTCGACATCGAGGCCAGCGACGACTTCGGCCTGGGCGCGGCCGAGCTGCTGCTGACGCTGGCGAAGGGCGACGGCGAACTGGTCGAGGTCAGCGAGCAGCGTCTGGCCCTACGCGGCGAGGGCGATGCGCGCAGCCGGCGCTACCTGCGCAGGCTCGATCTGGCCGCGCTCGGCTTCGAGACCGGCAATGACCTGATCCTGCGCGTCGAGGTGCTGGACAGCCTCGGCCAGCGCGCGCGCAGCCCCAGCTACATCCTGCGCTGGCCCAAGCTGCGCGACACCGAGGGCGAGGGCGTCGAGGGCTTCGTGCAGCGCACGCTGCCGGCCTACTTCCGCAGCCAGCGCCAGATCATCATCGACACCGAGGCGCTGATCGCCGAGCGCGCGGCGCTGGAGCGCGAACGCCTGCTCGCGCGCAGCGACAGCATCGGCGTCGACCAGCGCCTGCTGCGCCTGCGCTACGGCGAGTTCCTCGGTGAGGAGGTCGAGACCGAAGGCCCGCTGCTGCCGGAAGGCCACAGCCTCGACGACGGCCACGGCCACGGCGACCCCGCCGCGTTCGGCGATGCCGGGGCGCTGATCCGCGCCTACGGCCACATGCACGACCAGGAAGAAGGCGCAACCCTGTTCGACCCGGTCACCCGCGAGCGCCTGCGCTCGGCCCTGCGCGAGATGTGGCAGAGCGAGCTGCACCTGCGCATGGGCGATCCGATCGCCGCCCTGCCCTACCAATACCGCGCGCTGGACCTGATCAAGCAGATCCAGCAGGCCAGCCGCATCTACCTCGCCCGCGTCGGCCTTGAGCTGCCGCCGATCATGTTCTCGAGGCGGCTGAGTGGCGATCGTTCGACGGCCGTACGACCGGGCGATCCACTGCGGGCGGCGGAGCGTGGAGATGCGGCGCTGGTGGGGATGTTTTCGGCCCTGGCGGGCCGGGGATTTGGGATTGGGGATTCGGGATTCGCTGGGGGTGAGGCGGATGGCGAGGCCGCGCTGAGTGCCGAGGCGCTCAATGCCCTTGAAGCTTGGCTCGCTGGGCAGCCGATCGAATCGACGCTGGACCTGCGCGAGCGCTTCGATCGCGTGCGCCGCGACCCGGACTGCGCGGACTGTCGCGCGGCCCTGGCTTCGAGTCTGTGGCAAGGGCTCACGCCACCGCCGCCGGGGCCGCGTTCGCGAGCGGGTGTCGATGAAGCGGGCGAGCGCTGGCTGCAGGCGCTGGAGAACAACCGATGAGTCTGCCGCCGAACTTCATCGCCTTCGCTCTGCTCGCCATCGGCCTGATCGCCGCCGCGCGTCTGCTGTGGATGCGGCCGCATCGCTGGCCGTGGCGACTGCTGCTGCAGAGCCTCGCCCTGCTGCTGCTCCATCTGGTCCTGAACCCACCGCCGCAACCCTTGCCGCAGGCCGGCACGCTGACGGTGCTGGGAGCCGGTTGGCGCAACGCGCTCGCCCATAGGGTGGGCCCTGGCCCACCAGAGCTCCACCCCGGCCTCGGTGCGAAGAACAGCGACGCCTCCGCCCACGATTCCCGCGATCAGGGACAAACCCCAGCAACGCCGGGCACGCCGACGGGAAGCGGAGACAGCGGTGCGGCGCCCGCAGCGCAGGGGCGGAGCGGTGCCGAGGCTGTGGTGGGCCAGGGCCCACCCTATGCGTCGAGCGCTGCTGCAGGGGTGGCGGACCGGGGCCGTGCCGGTCCTGCGTCGAATGCAGCCGCCGAGCTCGGGCCGCCCGCTGCGGTCATTGCGCTGCCTGAAGCGGAAGACCCGCTGCCGCCCGGCGTGCAGCGCGCGCCGGATCTCGCGACGGCGCTGCGCCTGCGGCCGGAATTCGCCGCACTGCGCCTGTTCGGGCGTGGCGTGTCGCTGCGCGATCTCGAGGTGGCGCGGGAGCGTGGGCTCGCGCTCTTCCCCGCACCGCTGCCGCGCGGATTCGCTGCGATCGAGCACCCGGTGGACGTGACCCTGGGCGCGGCGATCGACGTGACCGCGCACTGGAATGGAATGGCCCCGGCGCGCGTGCAGCTGCTCGACGCCGCGGGCGAGGCGCTGGCGGAACAGGTCTTCGACGCCGGGGAAGCGTCGGCGTCATCCACCGCCTCGGGCGCATCGAACGCGGGGGCGGCAGACAGGCCCGCCGTCGACGCCGCAATGGAACAGGGTGCGATGGAAGGGGCATCCAGCACTGCGGCTGTGGCCGACGCGGCGGCCGGGGCGAGCACAGCGAGCGTCGCTGCCGCCACCCAGCCCGCACCCGGAGACAGCACCTCGGGCAGCGCGCTAACGCCTGCGCCAGCGGATGCAGCGTCTTCCTTGCGGCCCGCGCCTGCGCTGGCGCCGATGCACTCCGGCATCGTTCGCCTGCAGACGCTTGCGCGCGCGACAGGTCCGCTGCCGCTGCGCCTGCGCGCCCTCGACGCCAAGGAGCAGACGCTCGACGAGTTCGCCTTGCGCCTGCACGTGACGCCGCCGCGCGCGGTCAAGGCGCTTCTGCTGGCCGCAGCCCCCGGGCCCGAAACGCGCGCGCTGCGGCGCTGGGCGGTCGATGCCGGGCTCGACTTCGACAGCCGCATCCAGTTCGCGCCGGGCCTGGTGCAGGGCGGTCGCGGCCTCGCGCCCAGCGCCGAGGAGCTGACGGCCCTCGATCTGCTGATCACCGAAGAGCGGGCCTGGACGGCGCTGGGCCCCGGCGGACGCGCGGCGGTGCTGGACGCGGTCGAGAACGGCCTGGGCCTGCTGCTGCGGCTCACCGCGCTGCCCAACCCGGGCGTGCTCGCGGAGCTGCGCGAGGCCGGATTCGAAATCCAGCGCATTCCCGGCCAGAGCACCGCACAGGCAGCGCTGGCGACGGCACCGACCCGGCTTCGCCAGCTGCCGATCCGGGTGCAGGCCACGCAGGCGGTGACCGCCGTGCCTGCGGCCTCGGGCGCGCCGCTGGCGCTGTGGCGCGCGCGCGGCCTCGGTCGCTTCGGGATGCTCTGGCTGACTGACAGCTATCGCCTGCAGGCCAGCGGCGAGACGCAGGCTTACGCCGCGCTGTGGGGCGAGCTGACGACAGCATTGGCGCGCGCGCCTGCACCCTCCAGGCCTGCGCCTGCGCTACTCCTGCCGCGCGGACAGCAGCACGCCTGGGCGGGCGAGCGCGTCACGGTCTGCGGCACCGGCGATCCGCTTTCTCTGTGGACGCCCGAAGTGACCCGCCTTCCCCTGGCAAGACCCGATGCCCAGGGCTGCGTGGCCGCACTGCCGCGAACGGCCGGCGCGTATCGCGCAGGCGAGGGTGGAGACGCCGGTGATGACAGTGGGGGTTTGGCGTCGCTGCACTTCGAGGTGCTGTCGCCCGCTCGACATGCGGCCCTGCACGCGGCCGACCTTGACGCCCGCTCGCGCGCGCTGGAGTCAACGCGACCCGCGACCGAGCGAGCGACGTGGCTCTCGGAAATGCCCGGCGACCACCGCGCCTGGCTGCTGGCCCTGCTCGCTGTCCTCGGTCTGCTGTGGTGGCTGGAGCGACCGCGTCCGAGCTGAGAGCTTCACAGCCCAGCGTGGCGGCGCAGATGCAACTGAAGAAGCGCTGGATCGCCCTTCAGCGCTCCATCTCTGCCTTACGTCCTGCGGCGTGCGCCAGCTGCTGCAGGTGCCTGCGCGAACAGGCTGCGGCCCCGAGCTCGAAGCCCACACGGGGCTGGCAAGAGGGTTGCCCGCGTCGACTGCTGCGCCGCCAGATGTCAGTGCGCCGCGCGCGGCGGCGCGGTGAGCTCGCGCACATCCAGAAAGCCATCGCCGTCCATGTCCTGCAGCCGGAAGCGCGCGTCGATGCGGGCGTGATGTTCGGCCAGGGTCAAGGCCTGCCCGCGTCGGAAACGTGTGCCCGCGGGCAGCTCCTGGGGCTGCAGCACCCCATCGCCATTGACGTCCATCGCGCGGAAGCCGCGACTCATCCAGGCGCGGTACTCGTCGCGGCTGACGCGACCATCGCCATCGGCGTCGACCCGCGCCAGCTGCTCGTGCGGATGCTCCGGAAAAGCCGGGGCCAGGGCCGGCAGGCACAGCAGCAGGGGCAGGACGAGACGGCGCATGCCGGCATCATAGTCGGCCGATCCCCTCTGGCGCCTTCGCACCACAGCAGCGGTCGGCCCGTCGCCGTCGCCCCTGGGTGGCCGCCTGCCGCTATCCTTGCAGGCTTCGCGTCCGCCAGCGTGCGAGCGCCCCGCAGGAACCCGCCCCATGCCGAATGCCCGCCTGCTCGTGGTCGACGACGAGCCCGACATCCGCCAGCTGCTGTCCGAGGTGCTGGAGGACGAGGGCTATGCCGTCGTCACCGCCGAGCACGCCGATGCCGCCCGCGCGGCGCGCGCCCTCGGCGCCTTCGACGCAGTGCTGCTGGATATCTGGATGCCCGGCACCGATGGCATCGCCCTGCTGCGCGAGTGGAAGGCCGGCGGCGACGACACGCCGGTGGTGATGATGTCCGGCCACGGCACCATCGAGACCGCGGTCGAAGCCACGCGGCTCGGTGCCTACGACTTCATCGAGAAGCCGGTGACACTGGCCAAGCTGCTGATCACGCTGGAGCGCGCGCTCGAAGCGCAGCGCCTTCGCGCCGACAACCAGGCCCTGCGCCGTCAGCTCAGCCCGGCGCTGGTGCCGCTGGGCGAATCGCCGGTGATGCAGCGCCTGCGCGCGCAGCTTGAGCGTCTGTCTGGTGTCGATGCGCCGGTGCTGCTGCTCGGCGAAGCCGGCACTGGCAAGGAGGGGCTGGCGCGCTGGATGCATGAGCACTCGGCGCGCGCCGCACAGCCCTTCGTCACCGTCGCCGGTGCGGCGATCGCCGATGAGGCGGCGGCGGCGACGCTGTTCGGGTCCGAGGGCGAGGCCGGCATCGCACCCGGCCTGCTCGAACGCGCCGAAGGCGGGACGCTGTATCTGGATGAACTCACCGAGCTCGGTCCCGAGCTGCAGCTGCGGCTGTCCAGCGTGCTGGAGCGACGCGAACTGCTGCGCGTTGGCGGGCGCCAACCGGTGCCGCTGCGCGCGCGCGTGATCGCCGCCAGCAGCCGCGACCTCGAAGCGGAGCTGGCGGCGCAGCGCCTGCGCGAGGATCTGTACTACCAGCTCAACGTGCTGCCGCTGCGGGTGCCCGCGCTGCGCGAGCGCGGCGCCGACGTGCTGCTGCAGGCGCAGGCTCTCGCCGAGCACTTCGTCAGCCGCGACCGCCTGCTGCCGCGCCGCTTCGGAGCCGCCGCCGCCGCACGTCTCGGCGCCCATGCCTGGCCGGGCAACCTGCGCGAACTGCGCGCGCTGGTGCAGCGCCTGCTGGTGCTGGGCGGCGACGACGAGATCGCGGCGGCAGAGGTGGAAGCCGCACTCGGCCGACGCGCGCCGGCGGCGTCGACCGAAGCCGCGTCCGATCGGGGCTTCCACGCCGATTTCTCGCAGCCGCTGCGCGAGGCCCGCGACGCGTTCGAGCGCGCCTATCTGCTGCACTGGCTGGAGCAATGCGAAGGCAGCGTCGGCAAGCTGGCCAAGGCGGTGGGCATGGAGCGCACCCACCTGTACCGCAAGCTGCGCGACCTCGGAATAGAGCTGCGCCCGGGCAAGGACGGCTGATGCGCATCGCCCACCTGCTCTTGACCCGCCGCTTCGCCGGCAGCGAACGCTATGCCGTGGAACTGGCCAACGCACAGGCCGAACGCCACGAAGTGACGGTGCTGCTGCGCCACTGCGCCTTCGAGCCGCGCGCCGATGCGATCGCGCATCGGCTGTCGCCCAAGGTGCAGGTGGTCGACTGCGGCGAGTGGCTGTCACGTTGGCGGGTGCGACGCTGGCTGAAGCAGCAGCGCCCGGATGTCGCCCACGCGCACTTGAGCGGAGGCTGCCGCGCTCTGCGGGGCCTGCGCGTGCCCGGCATGCGCCGGGTCGCCACCCTGCACCTCCGCTACAAGCCACAGCAGCACGCCGATCTCGATGGCCTGATCGCGATCGCGCCCTGGCAGCTGCCGGCGATCCCCGAGGCCCTGCGTGGGCGCAGCGCGCAGATCGACAACTGGACCTTGGCGCCGGGCTTCGACGCGGGGGCCCGCGAACGGCTGCGCGCCGAGCTGGGCCTGGAGGCGAACACCCTGCTGGTCGGCACGCTCGGCCGCGCCGAGCAGGGCAAGGGCATGGACGTACTGCTCGATGCCTGGCGGCAGCTCGCACCCGAGCCCGCCCGCGCACGGCTGGCCCTGGTCGGTGCCGGCGGCGCCTGGAAAGCCCTGCGCGCCTCCGCCCCGACCGAGGTGCTGATGCCCGGCTTCGTCGAGCGGCCTTCCGACTGGCTGGCGGCCTTCGATGTGTTCGTCAGCACGTCCCGCTACGATGCCTTTGGCCTGGTGCTGCTGGAGGCCATGCGCAGTGGCCTGCCGGTCATCGCCAGCGCCACCGAGGGTGCGCGCCATCTGTCCGAGGTGATTGCGCGCCCACTGCTGCCGATCGGCGATGCAAACGCGTTGGTGGCAGCCCTGCGCCCGCTGCTGGAAACACCGCCGCCGCGTCAGGCGTATGCACTGGAGCCATTCGGTGCGGACGCGCGGATGGGCGAGATCGAGGCCTGGTACTCACGGCTGCAGCCATCCGCCTGAGCAGGGGCTTGCCAAGCCGGGGGCGGCCCGCGCGACAATGTGCGCCTGCAGCATCCAGTTCCGGCCGCGCCCGTTCAGGGCCACCGACCGGCGCGATGGTCCTGGTTCGGGAGCGACGTGCATGGTCGGGTTCGAAAGTCGGCGCTCGCGCCGTCAGACGCTATGGCAGCGGAGCGTCCGCGCATGAGCCCGCGCGCCCGCGCCATCCTGCGCGTTTTCGCCATCGTCATCGCTTCCACCTCGCTGTCCAAGTTGCCGCCGGCCGTATTGGCGCTGGCGCTGGGCGAGGACACGGCGACCGTCTTCCTGTCGAGCTTCGCGGCAACGATGCTTGCCGGCCTGCTGCTGTGGCTGCCGGTGCGCGGCGCCGACTACCAGCTGCGCCTGCGCGACGGCTTTCTCGTCGTGACTCTCACTTGGGTGCTGGCCAGCGCGGTCTCCGCCCTGCCCTTCATGTACGCGCCGCCGCATCTCGACTTCGCCCAGGCAGTGTTCGAAGCGGCATCGGGCCTCACCACGACCGGCGCGACGGTGATCAGCGGCCTCGACCAGCTTCCGAAGTCGGTGCTGTTCTACCGCCAGGTCCTGCACTTCATCGGCGGCATGGGCATCGTGATCCTGTCGGTCGCGATCCTGCCGATGCTGAAGATCGGCGGCACCCAGCTCTTCCGCGCCGAAAGCACGGGCCTCAATCGCGACTCGAAGATGACGCCGCGAGTGGCTGAAACCGCCAAGTCGTTGTGGGCGGTCTATGCCGGCCTCACTGTTCTCTGCGCGGCGGCCTACTGGGTGGCCGGCATGAGCCTGTTCGATGCGGTCTGCCACGCCATGTCAACGCTCTCGACAGGCGGCTTCGCCAACTATGACGCCAGCTTCGCCCACTTCGACAGCGCCCTGCTGGAATGCATCGCCATCGTTTTCATGCTGATCGGCGGCATGAACTTCGGCCTGCACTTCGTGGCCTGGCGGCGCGCCAGCCTGAGCGGCTACTACAGCGACTCCGAACTGCAGGCCTTCCTGCGGGTCATCGGCGTCAGCAGCCTGCTGATCGCCGCCGTGCTCTGGTTCAGCGGCAGCTATACCGACGCCGGCGTCGCTCTTCGCCACGCCGTGTTCCAGATCACCTCGCTGATCACTACCACCGGACTGCTCACGGCCGATTTCACCCAATGGCCCGGCGTGGCGCCCCTGCTGGTGCTGGGCGTGGCGGTGATCGGCGGCTGCTCCGGCTCGACCTCGGGCGGCATCAAGGTCTCGCGCGCGGTGCTGCTGCTGCGGCAGGGCTATCGCGAGGTCAAGCAGCTCGTGCATCCCAAGGGCAAGTTCCTGGTCAAGCTCGGCGGCAAGCCACTGTCGGAAAGTGCAGTGATCTCTGTCTCGGGCTTCTTCATCCTGTGGGCGCTGTGCTTCATTGCGATCACCCTGGCGATGAACGCCGCCGGGCTCGACATCCTCTCGGCCTTTGGCGGCGCCGTCGCGACGCTGACCAATGCGGGGCCCGGCCTCGGCAGCGTGGCCATGAGCTTTGGCGAAGCCAACGATGCCGTGGTCTGGCTGGGCAGCCTGGCCATGCTGATGGGGCGGCTGGAGGTGTTCTCGGTGCTGGTGCTGCTGACGCCGGGCTTCTGGCGCGAGTAGCGAAGACGCTCGCCATGCGCGGGCATGCGATCATCCGGCAAGCGTCGCGCCGACCTCGTATCGCGCACGACGCTCCAAGGCATAAGGGGGCGTTGGACCACGCATGAAGATTCTCATCCTGGGCGCAGGCCAGGTCGGCTCCTCGGTGGCGGCGGCGCTGTCGACCGAGAACAACGACATCACCGTGGTCGACACCGACCTCGCCCGCCTGCGCGAGCTGGCCGAACGCCTCGACATCCGCACGGTCGAGGGGCATGCCAGCCTGCCTCGGGTACTGAGCCACGCCGGCGCCGAAGATGCCGACCTGGTGGTCGCGGTCACCAGCAGCGACGAGGTGAACCTCGTCGCGTGCCGGGTCTGCGACCTGCTGTTCCGCACGCCCACCCGGATCGCGCGGCTGCGCGAGAGCGACTATCTCGGCGCCGCCGAGTTCATCCGCCGCGACCGCTCCTCGGTCGATGTGGCGATCAGCCCGGAGGCGCAGGTCTACCACCACGTGCAGCGCCTGATCGAGTTTCCGGGTGCGCTGCAGGTGCTGGACTTCGCCGACGGCCGCGCCCAGCTGGTGGCGGTACGCGCGGTGCAGCAGGGCAAGCTGGTCGGCCATGAGATCCGCGAGCTGCGCGACCACCTGCCGCCCGGCGTGGATGCGCGCGTCGCCGCGATCTTCCGCCAGGGCAAGCCGATCGTGCCGACCGCGGCCACGGTCATCCATGTCGACGACGAGGTGTTCTTCCTCGCCGACCGCAAGAACATCACCACGGTGATGAGCGAGCTGCGCCGCGTCGACCGCCCGGCCAAACGCGTGTTCATCGCCGGCGGCGGCAACATCGGCCGTAACCTCGCCAAGGCACTGGAGGGCCGCTTCAGCGTCAAGGTGCTGGAACGCTCCAAGGACCGCGCCAAGAAGATCGCCGAAGACCTGGTGAACTCGATCGTGCTGGTCGGCGACTGCGCGGACGAGGATCTGCTGCGCGAGGAGAACATCGACCAGACCGACGTCTACTGCGCGCTCACCAACGACGACGAGGCCAACATCCTGTCGGCCATGCTGGCCAAGCGCATGGGCTGCCAGCGGGTGATGTCGCTCATCAACCGTCCGGCCTATGCCGACCTGGTCGAGGGCAGCAGCATCGACATCGCCATCAGCCCCCAGCAGATCACCCTGGGCGCGCTGCTGGCGCACGTGCGCGAGGGCGCGCCTGCGCGGGTGCACAGCCTGCGTCGCGGCGCCGCCGAAGCCATCGAGGTGGTGGCCCGCGGCGACGCGCGCACCTCGCGTATCATCGGTCGCGCCATCGAAGAGCTGAAGCTGCCGGACTCGGCGACCATCGGCGGCATCGTCCGCGGCGACAAGTTGATCATCGCGCACCACGACGTGATCATCGAGCCGGAAGACCACCTCATCGTGTTCCTGACCGACAAGAACCGGCTGCCCGAACTGACCGCATTGTTCCGCGCCGGAGCCACCTGGCTGTGACCCGCCGGGTACTCGCAATCCAGCGCGTGCTGGGCATCATCGTCGCGGTGTCTTCGCTGTCTAAGCTGCCGCCGGCGGTACTCGGCTTCATCTGGGGGGACGGCACCGGCGACGTGTTCCTGTCCAGCTTCGCACTGTCAGGGCTGATCGGACTCGCACTGTGGCTGCCGGTGCGCAACATCGACTATCAGCTGCGCCTGCGCGACGGCTTCCTGATCGTCACCCTGACCTGGCTGCTTGCCAGCTTCGTGTCGGCCCTGCCCTTCATGTACGCGCCGCCGTATCTGAGCTTCACTGCGGCCATGTTCGAAGCCACCAGCGGGCTCACCACCACCGGCGCGACGATCATCGTGGGCCTCGACGAACTGCCGAAGTCGGTGCTGTTCTATCGCCAGCTGCTGCAGTTCGTCGGCGGCATGGGCATCGTGATCCTGTCGGTGGCGATCCTGCCGATGCTGAAGATCGGCGGCACCCAGCTGTTCCGCGCCGAGAGCGCGGGCCTGACCCGCGACACCAAGCTGACGCCCCGCATCGCCGAGACCGCCAAGGCCCTGTGGGCGGTCTACATCGGCCTGACCCTGCTGTGCGCGGCGGCCTACTGGGTCGGCGGCATGAGTCTGTTCGACGCCGTCTGCCACGCCATGGCGACCATCTCGACCGCCGGGTTTTCCACCCACGACGCCGGCTTCGGCTACTGGGACAGCGCCCTGCTGGACTGGATGGCCGTCTTCTTCATGGCCATCGGCGGCATGAACTTCGGCCTGCACTTTGTGGCCTGGCGTCGCGCCACCATGCAGCCCTATTACGGCGATTCGGAGCTGAAGAACTACCTGCGGATCGTGCTCGGCGCCAGCCTGATCGTCGCCGCGGCGCTGTGGTTCGGCGGCACCTTCACTTCGGCCGGTGAGTCCCTTCGCCATGCCACCTTCCAGGTGGTCTCGAACCTCACCACAACAGGTTTCGCCACGGTCGGCTTCAGCGAATGGGCCAGCATCTCGCCCTTGCTGCTGGTGGGCCTCGCCTTCATCGGCGGCTGCGCCGGCTCGACCGCCTCGGGCATCAAGGTCGCCCGCGTGATCATGGTGCTGCGCCAGGGCTTCCGCGAGGTCAAGCAGCTGGTCCATCCCAAGGGCAAGTTTCTGGTCAAGATGGGTGGCCGACCGGTGTCGGAAAGCGTGGTGCTGTCGGTCAGCGGATTCCTGGCGATCTACATGTTCGTGTTCGTGCTGCTGACGCTCGCGATGAACCTCACCGGCCTCGACATCCTGTCGAGCTTCGGCGCCGCCGTGGCCACGCTCACCAACCTCGGCCCCGGCTTGGGCGATGTCGCCAACAACTTCGCCAGCGTCAACAGCGGCGCGGTCTGGCTGGGCACCTTCGCGATGATCATGGGCCGCCTGGAAGTGTTCTCGGTGCTCGTGCTGCTGACGCCCGGGTTCTGGAAGGAGTAGGCCGCGGCCCTCTTGAGGCCCCGCGATCAAGGCGTCGCCGGATTCACCACTGCAGCCGGCGCCGCGCGATGCGCCGACTGATCTCCGCGAACAGCGCTCGCGCCTCGGCTTCCGGCAGATAGCGCAGTTCGAGCTGGTGGGTGAAGGGATTGCCGCCGGCAGTATCGGCGTACAGGGTCGCCATGCCGTGGCGGCGGTCGAACGGCGAGCGGCTCAGGCGAAGGCCCTGCAGGCGGTGCACCTCGGCAAAAGACAGATGGCGGTCGAGCCAGCCGCTGCGCCAGGCCAGCACGTGATCGGTCAGCACATAGCCGCAGCGACGCGCCAACAGCCGCGCGCGCAACGCCGCAAGCGGAAGCAGCAGGGCAGGCACGATCAGCCCCCAGGGCCCAAACCGCAGCACCGCTAGCACACCCAGACCGAGGATCAGCAGCGCCGAGGGAAACAGCACCCGTCGCCAGGCGCGAGGATGCAGCGGCCGCCACTGCCAGTGTCCGAAGTCGATCGCCGGCAGCCAACGCCGCAGCAGGGCATCGATGGTGTCGGGCGGCGCGATGGGAACGACGTCGGTCAAGGCCTGCTGATCGTTCATCGCCTGCAGCACGGCCGTTTCCACGCGCAGGCTGCGTCGCTTGAAGGCGCGGTGCAGCAGGCTGTCGAAAAGCGTCCAGCGCTGGATCTTGGCGCGCGGCGCGCGGGTGCGCAGCCGGGTCAGCAGACCGGATTCGATCATCAGGCTGCCGGCGGATTCGACCAAGCGGAAGCCGTGGAACTGGATCACCACCAGCAGCACGGCCAAGGCCCTCGCCACCGCCAGAAATCCAAGCAGCAGAAGGCTGCCGAGCAACAGCCACTGGATCCAGTCCAGGCCCAGGCTGCCGGCATACTCGACGCCGGCCTCGGCCGTGTTGGCGACGACCTTGCCGAAGCCGTCGCCGCCAAACTGCACGAACGCGCCAAAGCCGATCGCCCCCACCACCAGCCCGCGGTTCGAAGTCAGGCCGAGCTTGATCAGCTCAGCCGTATCCAATCGCAACAGCTCCTCGCCGTCGCCGACGGCGGGCGCTTTCGAGCCCGCCTCCGCTTCGCTGGGTGCCGACGGATCGGCAGGCTCGGAAGAAGCCTGCGCCGCTTCGCCGGCAGCCTGCACCACGGCCTCCAGTGCGGCGGCGTCGGCCAGCGACAGCACCTGCATCTGCGCCTCGGGCGTGCCAGCGCCGACGGCCGATTCAAGGCGCACCTCGGCCACACCAAGCAGGCGATGCAGCAGGCCCTGCTTGAGCGCGACGTTCTGGATGCGATGCAAGGGAATCTGTCGGAGATTGCGATTGAGCAGGCCTGAACGCACCACCAGCACGCCGCGCTCGATGCGGAACCGGTAGGTGAAGTAGCGCGCGACCGCGCCCAGCGTCAGGAGCACGCCGGCGGCCAGTCCGATGGCCTGGAACCAGAGGTCGTCTTCATCGGCGCGCTGGCCGAACACGACGAAGGCCAGCAGCGGTAGCGCGAACTGGCGCAACGATGCCAGCAGGACGAACAGCCAGGACAGGGGATGCAGGCGACGGTCCGATTCGGCGCGCAGGCGCGCGACCGCAGCGTCGCCGGCCTCGCCCAGGCCCGCGCCCTCGTCGACCGCATCGGGCCTCGACGATGCAGGCAGGGCCGGGGGCCCGACGCGCCCGCCATCGGCAGGGGCGCCGTGCTCAGACGGCGTCATCGTCCTCTCCCAGCAGATCGTTGCGCAGGCGCCGCGCCTCGTCCTCGCTCAAGCCACCGAGGCTGACGGCAGCCAGGCGCGTGCCGGCGGTATGCACACGCAATTCAGCCAGGCCAAGCCAGCGATCGATGGGCCCGCGATTGAGATCGGTGTGCTGCACGCGCGAGCGCGGCACCCGGGTTTCGCTCTGCCAGATCACCCCGCGCACGATCAGCAGGCCATCGAAGTCGAGCGCATAGCGCGTGCGCCGAAAGCTGGCGCGGGCAAACAGGAAGGCCGCCGCCTGCAGGGTAAGGAACACCACCAGCAGCAGCCCGATCCGGTCCAGCCTTTCGAGATCGTTCGCGCTCGCGATCAACCACAGGGGCAACAGCGGCACCAGGGCCGCCACCGCCCAGCCGATGTGGAAACCCCAGCGCGCACGCGGCGCCAGGGACTTCAGTGGATCCGCATCGGCGGCGAAACCGCTTACGGAGGGGTGTTCGGACATCGATCGGCACCTTGGAGGACCCGCGCGCAGCGATGCTGGACGCAGGCGGGTTGTGACGGCGTGCAGCTACCAGTCGCGCTCGACCGCACCCGCATGGTCGTAGACGCTGCGCCGTTCATGCGGCTGCATGCTGAAGCGCTTGTAGCCCCACTGGTACTGCGGAAGGGCGCGCCGCACGCAGGCTTCCACGCCCGCGTTCAGCGCTTCGAGTGCGCTGCGGTCGCTGCCGGCCATGCCGATCGGGGCCGGCAGGAACACCATGCGGAAGCCCGCAGCGTCGGGAAGGCGCTCGGCGAAGGCGAACAGCACCTGCGCGTCGGTCCGCTCCAGCAGGCGCGAGACAAGGGTCATGGTGAGCGCCGGCAGGCCGAAGAACAGCGCGTGCTCACCCTCGCCCTGCTTGGGCTGCTGGTCGGGCAGGATGCCCAGCACGCCGCCGGCCTTGAGATCACGGAACAGCTGACGCACTCCGGCGGCCTCGGCTCGCACCTGGGTCACCCCCGGATGCTGGCGTACCCGACGCAGCAGGATCTCGGTGAAGCCCTGACGCGCCGGACGATAGACGATCGACACCGGCGTGTTCGCCGCCAGGTACTGGTTCAGGAGTTCCCAGTTGCCGAGGTGCGGGGCGCACACGATGAGCCCGCGCCCCGAAGCGAGCGCCTCGCGGAACAGGGCCTCATTGGTCACGTCGCGGATCAGCGCGAGGTTCTCGACCTGCGGGCGCGTCCACAGCCGACAGGTCTCGGCAAGAGTGCGACCCGCTTCCTGCAGAACCCCACGCAGCAGGGTCTCGCGGGCCGACGCATCGAACTCGGGCAGGCACAGCTCGAGATTGCGCCGGGCGATGCGCGCCTCGCGGTTGTTGAAGCGCAGGGCGAGCGCGCCAAGGGCGGCGCCGACGGCATGCAGGGGCCGCAGTGGAAGGCGGCCGATGGCACGCATCAGGGCATGGAGCAGGGCGGCAAGCGCGCGATCCCGGCCGCGCGTCGGAGGGGTGCTGGACATGGGCGGAGTCTAGCCCGGATAGTCCGCGGCCCCAGCTTGCCGGCGAGGTCCATCCGCATGATCGCCCTGATCCAGCGCGTCACCGAAGCACGCGTCGATGTCGAGGATCGATGCGCCGGGCGGATCGGCGGCGGTCTGCTGGCGCTGATCGCCGTACAGCCGGGCGACGGCCCGGCGCAGGTCGGGCGCCTGCTGCAGAAACTGCTTGGCTACCGCGTCTTCAGCGATGCCGAGGGGCGCATGAATCTGGCGCTGAAGGACACCGGCGGCGGTCTGCTGCTGGTGCCGCAGTTCACCCTCGCCGCAGATACCGGAAGTGGACTGCGGCCCAGCTTCACCACCGCCGCCCCGCCCGCACTGGGGCGACAGCGCTTCGAGGAACTGCTCGCGCTTGCACGGGTCGAGCATCCGACGGTTGAAGCCGGTGAGTTCGGTGCCCATATGAGGGTGTCGCTGGTGAACGACGGACCGGTGACGTTCTGGCTGCAAAGCTGACGGCCGCGGCCTTGCATCCCTGCGCCAGCCGCCGGCCTGAACTGGGCCCCAGCGAAAACCGCTTTGCATTCATTGACATGGCAGTCCGGCCCTGGGCCGCGTATACTGCCGCGTTCACTTCCACCCGCATCCAACCCGGGCGCCGCATGGCCATCGAAAAGCAGGAACAGCAGTCCGAGATCAAGCAGCTCATCCAGAAGGGCCGCGAACAGGGCTATCTGACCTACTCCGAGATCAACGACCTGCTGCCGGACGACATCGTCGAATCCGAGCAGATCGAAGACATCATCGGAATGATCAACGACATGGGTATCGCGGTGCACGAGGTTGCGCCGGACGCCGAAACGCTGCTGCTGGCCGAAGGCTCGCGCGGCACCGATGACGAAACCGCCACCGAAGAAGCCGTTGCCGCGCTGACCGCGCTCGACTCCGAGGCCGGCCGCACCACCGACCCCGTGCGCATGTACATGCGCGAAATGGGCACGGTCGAGCTGCTGACCCGCGAGGGCGAAATCGCGATCGCCAAGCGCATTGAGGAAGGCCTGCTGCAGGTGCAGGGTGCGCTGGCTCACTTCCCGTGGTCGGTGCAGATGCTGCTCGAAGACTATGACCAGCACCTCGAAGGCAAGAAGCGCCTCAACGAGATCGTGGTCGGCTTCCTGGACACCCTCGACGAGCCGGTTCCGGAGCCGGTCGTCGCCGCCGATGACGCCGAAGTCGAGGTTGAGGATGAAGCCGAAGTCAGCGAAGAAGACGCCGACGCCAGCCCCGCCGACACCGGACCTGATCCGGCCGAAGTGGCGCGCCGCATGGACGAAATGCGCGCGCTGCACGCGAAGTTCCTGAAGAGCCACGTCAAGGTCGGCCCGGCCGACAAGAAAGTCATCAAGCTGCGCGAGGAGATGGCCGAGATCTTCCTCACCCTGAAGCTGCATCCGCTGCAGATGGATGGCTTCGTGCGCAAGCTGCGCGAAGTGGTGGGCGAAATCCGCGGGCATGAGCGCGCGATCACCGACCTCTGCGTACGCCAGGCCAAGATGCCGCGCAAGGACTTCCTGCGCACCTTCCCCGGGGCTGAAACCGATACCACCTGGGCGGACGAGATGATTCGCCGCAAGCAGAAGTGGTCGTCAGGCTTGCGCGAGGTCAAGGACCAGGTCGTCAACGAGCAGGAACGGCTCACCGGCCTCGAACAGACGCTGTCGCTGTCGCTGTCCGACATCAAGGAAATCAACCGCACGATGGCCATCGGCGAGGCCAAGGCCCGCAAGGCCAAGAAGGAGATGGTCGAGGCCAACCTGCGCCTGGTCATCTCGATCGCCAAGAAGTACACCAACCGCGGCCTGCAGTTCCTCGACCTCATCCAGGAAGGCAACATCGGCCTGATGAAGGCGGTCGACAAGTTCGAGTACCGCCGCGGCTACAAATTCTCGACCTACGC